>JBGTMU010000272.1:0-38173 GCA_041743405.1 Longimicrobiales bacterium
ACGCTCGCGGCGATGGGTGAGGTCCAGGAGCGGCTGCGCGGCGATTCGCGGTCGATGGCGGAGGAAGCCGCCGCGCTTGTGGATCAGTTGCGCGCGGTGCTTGACGGAAGGGCGCGCTGATGCTCCGACCCAGCATCTCAAGAGTCCTCCCGCTCTTGTCTGTGCCATCGAAGTTGCGCATCGCCTGGAGCCGGAAAGCCAAAAGATTTTGGGTAACACGATAACGCGATACGCGAGCGCCGCTTCCCCGATGCCCGTCACGAGGGCCGCGGAAGGCCGAAGAACAGGCGCCACCGCACTCTGCATCTTGTGCGCAGGCGCTGGGGAACTCCCCTGGACGTGGAGGGTTTCGACTTGGGATCCGAGAGGGACGAACTCAGTAGCGCCGAAGTCCGGTGCGTCGAATGCGGGGGCGGCATCCCCGCGAAAGCGCGGCTTTGTGCGCACTGTGGAAGGCACCAGACTCGTTGGCGGAACGAGGTCCTGTTCGCCTCCACGCTCGTGGGGATCCTCTCCGTCACGATAACCGCGATCGCCTTTCTGATTTCGATCTGGCCGGAGGTCCGTGCGGTCGTCTGGTGGAGCGACAGTGTCGAGGTCGTCGAGTTCGATGGGCTGGGCACGATCGTCATCGCGAACCGGGGCGACGGGCCTGTGGCGCTGCCCGCTGTTGCCGGGCTCGACGTCCCTCGTCTCGAGGAATCGAGAGTTCCCTGACAAGGAATTGCCGCTGTCCGCGGAGCCGCTTGGCGGGCGAGGGCCCCTTCTTGATACTCAGCTCAGGAGATCGCAAATGACTCGAGTGAGCGGCCTGATCGCAGTAATGACGTTCCTTTCCGCCTGCGAAGCCCCCGCTCCACCACCACAGCACATCGCCGAAGGTCACCAGCCGGGCGAGGAGGCAGCCGTCCTTGAAGTTCTGGACCGTTACGTAGCGGCGATCTCTGAGAGCGATTTCGAAGCCAAGGCGGCGATGCTGATGCCGGAGGGAATGACCTATATCTGGCGCCCGATTTACGAGGTGGACGCCCAGAGCGGCGTCTGGCGCCGTGCCGAAGGCGGCGGGATGGAGATCGTGGCACGCCCGAATTCCCATTGGATCGATCCATCCCGAGACGATGGGCGCCTCCGTCGTGAGCGGTACTGGTCGCCAACCGTGATGATCCGCGGTGGGATCGCCGTTGTCTGGGCGCCCTATGAGTTTTGGGTCGATGGCGAGACAAGCCATTGCGGCGTCGACGTTTTTGATCTTGTCAGGCTCGACGGACAATGGCTTGTGTCCAACTCGATGTGGACGGTCGAGCCCGAGGGCTGTGCCGAGTTGCGGCCTGCGGGACCCTCGAAACTGCGCCCTGAAGACTGACGCTGGGCGTTATGCTCCGGAACTGGTCAATGGATAATCGCACCGGCGGAATTGCCAGTCGAGACGCGGTCACCGACGCGCACATGATATGACGACGTCCTTTTCAGTCCGAGTCTTCCGCTCGCAGGATCGGGAGCAACTTGTTGAACTCTGGGGAAGGGTCTTCCCCGACGATCCGCCGCGCAATGCGCCTGAAGCACTGATCGACCGCAAGCTCGAAGTGCAGCCGGGCCTGCGGGTCGTGGCATCGCGGCTCCAGTAGTCTACGCGCCATCCACCAACGCGTCCGGTGAGGTCACCCCATGAAGATCAGAGCAGGTTCGAGAGTCGCGGTCGCCGCGGCGATCCTTTCCACCGTCGGATGTGACCGCATCACGAAGCAGATCGCGCTCACCCATCTTGCCGACGCCCCGTGGCGTTCCTGGCTCGGGGACATGGTACGGATCGGCTACGCCGAGAACACCGGGGGTCTGCTGGGCATCGGAGCCGGATTGCCGCTCGGCATCCGAACGGCGGTATTCACCGTCGGCACGGGCCTCCTCCTGGTCGGGCTGGGCGTACTCGCGATCCGACGCCGATGGGCGGGAGTTCCGCTGCTCGGTGCGGCCTTCTTCTTTGCGGGCGGTATCTCGAACTGGTTTGACCGGGCGACCCGGGGATCCGTCGTGGACTTCGTGAACCTGGGGGTGGGTCCAGTTCGTACCGGAATCTTCAACGTCGCCGACATCGCGATCTTCCTGGGTCTGGGGCTCTTTCTGCTGGGCGAACGTGATCAAGGGCCGAGCCCGGGGGCGCGTGTGAATGAGGTCGGAGTCTCGCTGCACGACGGGTAGCCCCCGCGTCCATCGCAATCACAACCACAACCACAATCATCAGGAGCCCTGTTTCATGCACACGCATCACGCGATCGACTACATCGAGTTCACTGTCGTGGAACTCGCGGACGCCAAGCGCTTTTTCTCCGAGGCCTTCGGGTGGGAGTTCAACGATTACGGCCCGGAGTACGCCGGAATCGCCGTGGGCGACGGAGAAGTTGGAGGGCTTCGACCGGGACCCGCCGGGACCTCGGGCGGTCCGCTCGTCATCCTGTACTCGGATGCACTGGAGGAATCCCTCGCCGCCGTGAAGGCTGCGGGCGGAACGGTTGTGAAGGATCCCTTCTCATTCCCGGGAGGGCGGCGGTTTCATTTCCTCGACCCCAGCGGGAACGAACTCGCCGTCTGGTCCGAGGTCTGACCCAGCCACGCTCCCGACGGCCCAAAGACCCTCTCCCGAGGGGGGATCCGGGGTGGCGCGCGTCCCGGTCGGGAGCATACCTTTTGAAATACCGTCCCCTCGACCCCCGAGCCCCCAAGGCGCTTCCGATGTCCCGTGTCAGCGCGGAGGAACTCCAGCGGAGGCGTACTCGACAGGTTGATCGGATCCTGCACAGTATGACCCAGATTTTCTTTGCGTCGCTGGCCATCGCGGTGCTCCTGTACTTCGCGACGCTTTTTGGCCTGGCAGCTCCGTGGATCTAGCTGGGTCGGGATCGCTCGTTCTGCGGCCCCTCGACCCGCATGACTGGCTGGCAGTGAGGCGGATCTACGAGCTCGGGATCGCCTCGGGACACGCGACCTTCCAGACCGAGGCTCCCGACTGGGAGGAGTGGAACCGTGCACATCTCGCCGACGCTCGACTCGTGGCAACCGTTGACGAGACGATTGTCGGGTGGGCCGCGCTCAGTCCGGTGTCATCCCGCTGCGTCTACCGGGGGGTGGCGGAGGTCAGCATCTACGTCGATCCCGCATACTCAGGGAGAGGTATTGGATCACGGCTCCTCGCCGAACTGATCCGGCTTTCGGAGGTAGCGGGAATCTGGACGCTCCAGGCCGGCATCTTTCCGGAGAACGCAGCGAGCCTCAGGCTCCACGCCCGATCCGGCTTCAGGGAAGTCGGGCGCCGCGAGCGCATCGGCTGTCTCCACGGAAGCTGGCGTGATGTACTTCTTCTGGAACGTCGAAGCCTCACCGAGGGCCTGAGATGACGCGCTCGATTCGCACACGGGAACGCGGCCGCAGATGGATCGGCTGGCTGGCCCTTCCCCTCGTCATGCCCGGTTGTGGAGAAGAGCCGATTCCGACCGTGGGCGTCGTTCTCTCCGGATCGTTCGTAGGCGCCACAACGCTCGGGGTCGAAGACAGACGGCAGGACGAGCGTTCGCCCTTCTTCGAGGCGATCATGATCAGGGAAGCGTCCGCGCGTTCCTCTCCGGCCCTCCGTGCCGCGGCAGAACTGGTGGCAACGCCGGGGATGATCGGAGTCGTGGCTCACTCCAACAGTTCAGCGAGCCTCGCGGCGGCCCGGGTCTACAACGAGCACCGGGTGGTGCAGATCGCCCCGACCACCGCCGCTCCGATCTACTCCGGGATCGGCCCCTACAGCTTCCGTCTCGTGCCGTCGGACTCCGTACAGGGTGCCTTCCTGGCGCAGGTCGTTGCGGACTCCTTTCCGGAGGGTGCCCGGCTCGCGATCCTCTATGTGAATGACGATTATGGGCGGGGTCTCCGCGGGGCATTGCTGAACGGGCTGGACCCCGATCGCCATGGGGCCGTGCTCGATCTCCCCCACGCGGAGAACGAAGTGGGCTCTCTCGATGCGACCCACCACGCCGACGCCCTGATCGCTGCCGATCCGGATCTCGTGATCTGGCTCGGAAGGGTGGCCCCGCTCGCTCTCATTCTGCAGGAACTGGATTCACGCCAGCATCGCACGCAGATCCTGGCCGGGGACGCGATCGCCCAGGCCTATCTCCAGACCGACATCCCTCTCTGGTGGGAGGGGATCTGGTTCTCGGACTTCTTCGATCCGGAAGGGTCACCCGCACTCCAGGACTTCCAGACCCGATTCGACGAGAGGTTCGGGGCGCGCTCGGGGACCGCCGAGGCTCTCGCATACGACGGAATCCAGCTCATCCTGGCCGCCGTCGCCGAGGGGGCCCGCTCAGGGGATCAGGTGAAGGAGTACCTCGATCAGTTGGGGAGAGAGCGGCTTCCCTACCCCGGCATCACAGGTCCAATCCAGTTCGACGCGGACGGAGACGTGGATCGCTCCTTCGTGCTGCGACGGATCAACCTCCCGAGGGAGGCGCCCTGATGCAGGGGGTCTCCCTCAGGACGCGAGTCCTTGCTCTCGGACTCGGCACCTCGACCGCTGTCTTTGCCTGCGTTTCGATCCTGCTCCTCCTCAGCTTCGAGGCGCGATCCGAGCTCAGAACGCTCACCGAGCGCCTCGTTCAGGAGCAGGCGATCGCGGATCGGATCAGCCGCACGGTAATGGGGCAGCTCACCGCCGCCGCGGGGTTCGGTGCGGGGGCCAGCGAGCAGGCTCAGGCCGACTTCCACTCGGCGGGAGAGGATATTCATTCCGAGATTAGACGGTACCTTCAGCTACCTCTACTGCCGGTCGAGCGGGGACAGCTCGAGCAGATCCGCGAGGACCATCAACGAATGGAGGTTGCCGCCGCCCGTGCGGCGGAGCTCTTCTCGAGGGGGATGATGGATGGAGGGCATACCTCCATGGCGGAGATGGTGGTGCACTCCGATGCCCTCCTCCTCTCGCTCGACGGATTCCTTCGTCTCCGCATGGCCGGACTCGACCGACTCCGGATGCACCAGGAGGCCCTCTTTACCTCTCTCCTGACGGGCCTGGGTCTTCTGGGATTGCTGCTGGTTGTGGGCTCGGCTCTCATTGCCACGGCCTTTGACCGCCGGGTGGCGGCCCCACTCGGGCAACTCTCGCTGGCCACCGAGCGAATCGCAGCCGGCGATCTCGGGGCGAAGGTCTCCCCGGGTCCCGATACGGAGTTCGTGAGGCTCGCCGACCATTTCAACCGGATGAGCGAAAGCATCCTCCGTGCTCGATCCGAGATCGAGAACCGGAATCTCGATCTGCACAACGCGCTCGAAGGCCTCCAGAAGGCGCAGTCGGAGCTTATCCAGTCGGAGAAGCTCGGAGCGATCGGACGGATGACGGCGGGGTTGGCCCACGAGCTCAACAACCCCCTGGGAAGTGTGCTCGGCTACGCTCAGCTTCTGGCCCAGGAGCTGGAATCAGAGGGCGTTCCGACGGAAGGGGCCCTCCGGAAGGATTACCTCCTCCCTATCCTTCAGGAGGCTGGCCGGGCCCAGCATCTGGTCCAGAATTTCCTGCACTTCGCGCGTTCCTCCGGACCCGAAGTGGAAGCGGTTCGGCTCGATGAAGCCCTCTCCGTGATCAGGGCTCTGCGCGACTTCAGCTTTCGGCAGGATGGGCTTCGCCTCGAGATCGAGTCCCTTCCCGAGGCAGCAGTTCTCGCCGAACCGCAGGTCATCCACGGCGTGATCCTGAACCTTGTGAACAATGCTCACGACGCGATGCGTCCGCATGGCCGTGGGACGCTGAGGATCTGGGGGGAGGTGGACGGGGAATCCCTCTGCGTCTTCTTCGACGATGACGGCCCCGGACTCGCTCGACCCGACCGGGTATTCGAAGCCTTCTACACGACGAAGCCCGTGGGTGAAGGCACGGGGCTCGGGCTGTCGCTGGCGCACCAGGCCATGGAGCGCTTCGGAGGATCGGTGCGGGCAGAGAACAGGCCAGAGGGGGGCGCCCGGTTCACCCTCCGCTTCCGACGGGCAACCGAACAGGAGGGCGCAAGTGCCTCCCCTGTTGGGGGCGTCGAGCCCTCATCGAACGCGGGAGACGGCGTGGCCTCCACTCCACCGGAGATCGGAGCGACCCCGATACGCCTCCCGGATTCGAGACGCCTGAGTGTGCTGATCGTGGAGGACGAAGCGCCGGTCCGCGCTCTTCAGGCCCGGATCCTTGCCCGCCTGGATGTGCAGGTTCACCTCGCTGAATCCGCCGAGCGGGCCCGCGAGATCCTTTCGAGCGAATCGGTGGACGCGGTTCTCTGCGATGTCCGGATGCCGGGAGAGAACGGGGTAAGCCTTTACCGGTGGATCCAGCGCGTGCGCCCCGAACTCGCCGAGAGGGGGTTCCTGTTCGTGACGGGGGATACGCGGGGAACCGAGGTGCTCGGGCTCGCGAAGGAGCGACCCGAGATCTTCATCCAGAAACCCTTCGGACTCGAAGAGTACATGACGAAGGTCCGCGCGCTCCTCGAAATGCAGGACGTGTCCCGGTGAGCGAAGGCCTCACCGGGCACGTGTCGCAGGCCCCGCCCCGGCCCCGGCTCAGCCCTGCCCGCTGGCCCGCCAGGCGGCGAGCACCTGGGCTTCCTTCTCGGGAGCGAGCCCTGCACGCATCGTGGCCTGTCGTTCAGCGGGCTCTGACCGGAACCATTCGAGGGTTTCAGCAGCGGTTACGGCAAGCGGACGGAATGTGAGGCCAGCCGCTACGGCTCGTTCGATCCGCGTGTCGGAGATCACGGCGCGAGGACCGAACCAGGTCGTCATCTCCGACCACTGCCGCACCTGGTTGGCCTGGAGGAACTCGGCGGGTATCCAGTGGAAGCGCAGGTCGAGGTCACCGGTGAGGGCAGCGCGAATCCCGTAGAGCTGTTCGGCCATGGTCAGTTTCGAACGGGGGCCCGTCGCGTTGAAGGTCCCCGTCGTCCCATTCTCGACCGTACGCACCGTCCACTCCGCGAGGTCTCTGGCATCGATGATCTGCGCGGAGTCGAGCCCGTCGCCGGGTGCGATGATGTCGCCTCCGCGAGCGATCCGCACGGGCCAGTAAGTGAAGCGGTCACTGTTGTCCCGCGGACCGACGATCAGTCCCGGGCGGATGATCGTGGTGCGATCCTCCCCGTACCACCGGACCGCTTCCCGCTCCGACGCCACTTTCATGGGCCCGTACAGCCCTCCGGTGTAATCCCCCGGAGTCACGGCGAGCGGATTTCCCTCATACTCATGGAGGGGGGACCCTTCGTGTACCTCTGTCACGCCCTGCAGGTTGTACGTCGAGATGGTGGAGATGAAGACGTACTGTCCGGTACTCTCGTTAAGGACCTCGGCGGCATCCCGTACCCAGAACGGCAGGGTAGTCGGGTTGTCGATGACCACATCCCAGGACTGACCCCGTAGCGCCCCCACCTCTCCGAGATTCCGGTCGCCGGTCAACTGCTCGACCCCGGCGGGGAGATCGCCGTCGCTCCGGCCCCGGTTGAACACGGTCACATGGTGCCCCCTGGCCACCGCATAGGCGACCTGGTGAGGTCCGGTGAATCCGGTACCGCCGAGGATGAGGATTCGGAGTGACCGCGCTGCCGCGGGGACGTCCGGAAGGCCCCGATAGGTCGAAGAGGAAGACAGGGGGGAGGGCGACAACGCCCCGATCCCGAGCGCGCCTCCGGCCATCGCGGAAAGCTTCAGGAAGGTGCGGCGGTCGGTGCTCATGAATTCTCCTGGGGACATGGTCCCCCTTCGGTCAGTGGACGGTCCCGGGAAGGATCCAAGAATGCCACTCCCGCGCACGTCCCGTCAAATCCCTCTGGCGGGGAGAAGTCGACCCGGCGGGGATCGGTCCACCTGGCCGTCCGGACCCTTTCCGGGGGACAGATTCCCGGGACGGGAGGTCGGGGCCTGTTCGTCCCGGGTGGCGGAATCGCCGTTCGTTCCCCAGACTGAAGTGTGCGTTCGCATCGTCCGTTTCCTCCCCCTCCGGATGGCACCGTGGGCAAAGCTCTTGTTCGTTCGTCCGACCAGGTGGTCGCGGGCGTCTGTGCGGGAATCGCCGATTACCTGGGTTGGCCCGTACTCCGGGTGCGCGTGGCGTATGTGGTCCTCTCCATCCTCTCGGCAGCGTTCCCCGGCATCCTGATCTACCTTCTCCTCTGGCTCGTGATGCCGATGCGGGGAGGGGGTGCGGGAGCCGGGTACTGAGCCGCCGGATCGCAGCACCATGACTTCGGAGATCGCTGGCTTCATCGCCGCTGCGGAAGAACAGATCGAGGAGGTCCAGGGCCTCGTGCGTGAGTTCGGGCGTGCCGGGTTCCGCTGGCGACCCGCGCCGAAGCGGTGGTCGGTGGGGGAGCATCTGGCTCACATGTCCCAGACCATCCGCCCGTATCTGCCCGGAATTCGCAGGGAGACGCACCAGGCCCGGGAGGCGGGCTGGACATCACCCGGTCCCTATCGATATACCCGGTTCGGGGTCTGGTTCGCCCGTGCGATGGAGCCCCCTCCCCGGCTCCGGGTGCCGACTCTGCGCAGCCTCGTGCCCCCGCACGGGCTCCCGAAACAGAGTGTGCTCGCGGAATTCGAGGTGGTACAGCGCGACCTGATCGAAGCGATGGAGTCGGCCGACGGGGTGGATCTGGGCCGCGCGACCATCCGCTCCCCCTTTGCGCGGCTCGTGAAGCTCCGGCTCGGCGAAGCGTTCATGACGATCCTGGCGCACAACCGCCGCCACCTCTGGCTGGCCCGCGAGGTGATGTCGCATCCCGAGTTCCCGCCATCAGAGTAGCACGCCGTTGGGTTGGCCGGCGGACCACCTCGACCGGATTCTCGAGGTGCTGACCGGGACGGGCGCACCGCCCCGGCTCACCGCCCCCCGACGGCCCCTCTGAGAGCCCGTGCGGTGGCTTCGGAAACGCTCGCCAGCTCCGGAAGCCCATGCGCTCTCTGGAATGCTTTCAGCGCGGTGATGACCGTCTCGTCGAAGGCGCACCCGCTCGCTCCCCCCTCGAAGTCATCGAACTCGAGCGCGGTCAGCATTCTCCTGAGCTCGCAGATGTGAGCGCCGGCGGGTACGGAAATCGCCGTGCGCCCGAGCGGGACGTAGTAATCCACCGGATGGAAGAGGTTCATCCAGACCCGGTAGACGCGCTCCAGCTCGAGAATCGGCTCCACGTGATCTTCCACCCGGAGATCCGCATACCGGTCGTCTCCCCCGCCGTACCCGCCTTCTTCCTTCACGATCAGGAGCCCGGCTCCCTGCCGACCGCGCGAGTCTCCCCCCGCCTCCTGTCCGGCCTTCAGCGCGGCCAGGATCCGCTCACCGAAGGGCCATCCCGCCGCCTCGGCCGCTTCGAAGGCCGTGGCCATGGCGTCGACCACCTCCTGCCCCGTCAGGATGTTCCCCTGCACGCTGTAGGTCGCCCCGATGCGGTGACCCGCCCAGGAGGAGGTGCCCGACCCGGTGTGGGTCGCGATGCGGCATTCCCGGTCCATGATCGCGACCTGCCGCCGCGCCTCTCCCGCGTCGGTGGCGAGGAAGTGCGCCAGGACTTCGTCTGCGCTCATTCCCTCGCGGAGAAGGGACAGTCCCTCCGCCTTGAAGGCCACGTTCGCCGCAGCCTGACTGGCGATCGCCCCGACACCCGCTTCAGCCGCGGGCACGATGGATCCGGCCCCGACCACCCGCGACTGGATTCCGACACCCCAGAACCCTTCCTCCCGATCGCACGCGACGATCGAGAAGGTGGAGAGGTCCGGAGGGGGCGCTGGGCCGCGTTCCCCCTGAGCGGCAACCGCGACCGGTAACGCGATGAGGGGAAACACGAAGAGGAGTGCGCTGTGGATGGAGGAAGCTGGGCGCATGGAGCGTTCCGTACATTGGAGTGAGATGGATGCTTCTTCAGACGCCCGCACAATGGGGCGCTCGGCCCCTTCGCGCGAGAGGCAGGCAGAACCGGCGTCCTTCAGGGCGGGGATGCGATCGACTCGAACACGCCGGTATCCCGGTTCTTTCTCACGTTGTCCCAGGGGAAGATCCGCCCGTTCATGGCGATGAATACGCCATGCGGGAGTGCCTGCACTGCCGTAAGCGCCCCGCCCAGGTTGAAGAGACCGTCCGAGCTTCCGAAGGCGATGGGGATCATGGCTCCCGTGAGCACGATGGTCTTCTCCGGGACCTCGCGGGCCAGCACGCGGGCGGTGTCGGTCATCGTGTCGGTTCCATGCGTAATCACGATCCGGTCTTCCGGAGCCTCACGACAGTTCGCCGCGATCGTACTCCGGTCCCCAGCCGTCATGGCCAGGGAATCCACCATCATCAGGGTGCGAATCTCCACTTCGAGGCGGCAGCGCCCGAGTCGCAGCATTTCGGGAAGATGGGTGTCACGAAATTCGAGCGTCCCGTCGATTTCATCGTACTCCTTGTCGAAGGTGCCGCCGGTCACGAAGAGTCGAATCGCCATGGTTTCCCGAGGAGCCGGGGTTTCTGGAGTACAGGGATTTTCGGGGGAAGAATCACTCTTGAGGGTGCCGAGCACAACGGGGCGGAGGGTGCCAGGCCCGCTCGAAGAGCTTCGCACCCGGGGCGGCCGGGGGTTTCGCGGCCGACCCACATCCTGTCATCTTGGGTTCCCTCACCTGAGATCACCGACGGGATCACCGCGGGAGTCCGTGCCGTGCGCCAGTCCTCCTTATCCCCCAGCTTCAGAATGCCCCCATGCCCATGAACTGGACAGCGGCGAGCGTGGTGGCAAGGGTCTCGTGCACCCTGGTCCTCGCGGTGATGGGCTGCTCGACCGTCCCTCTGGCCTACCGGGGAAGCGTTCTCGTTCCGCGGGAAAGCGCCCCGCCGAACCGATTCGAGCGGGCCGGGGAGACCGTTCTGCTCCACCGCGCCGAAGGGGAGTCGTGGACGGCGGCGATGGCGCTGATCGAATTCCGCGAAATTCTAGTCCTCGATGTGCTGCTCCTTGTCCACGGCCCCGGCGCCGTGGAGATTCTCCCCGACTTCGCCCGGCTGGCTGACTTCACGGGACAGGCCTTCACTCCCCTCGTCGCCCATGACGCGGCCAATCGGTTCATGGGGCCCAGACCGGGTACCGCACCCTTCTATCGCGCGGCATTCCGTCCGAAGGCCGACTACTGGATTGCGGGCGTCGACTACGGGTACCCGCAGATCCCACAGGACGTGGTCGACTCCGTTCTCCCTGGCGATGTCGAGGGGGTTGACGCTCATGCGCCCCTCCGCGAAGCCCTGGGCTCGACCCTCACCACATCCCTCCGGGAACGCCTTGGTGGAGACCCGCGCGAGATGGTGGAGTCCATCTTTCGGGAAGGGCTCGCATCGGGCGCGACGGTGGGGGCCCGGACCACGCTGCGATTCAACCTGACATGGCGCAACGAACAGCGGAAGATCTACCCGTTGGAACTCCGTGTTCCTTCGGCTGGTGCCGCCCTTCGAATCGGGCCGGGATGAAAGATGTCTGAACGCAGCTCTTCCTCCGGGGACGTGCCTCACCGGGCCGTGATCGATCGCCTGTGGGGCGTGTGCATACCATTCCTCCTCGCCCTTGGGATCGGATGCATTCCGGCTCCGGCTCCGATCGAGCCGACCCTTCTCCCCGAAGATGGGACCCCTTTCCTGGTGGTGCTCGGTGTGGGCCAGGACGGAGGATATCCGCAGGCCGGGATGCGGGATGACGGAGCGTGGGGGGACGCCGACCGGCGCCGACTCCCTGCAAGCCTGGGGATCGTGGATCCGAGCTCCGGGGGGCGGTGGATGATCGAGGCGACTCCCGCGTTCCCGGAGCAGCTCCGAGCCCTCGATCTGATCGCCCCGAGTGAGGCGATCCCAGGGCTGTCGGGGATCCTCGTTACCCACGCCCATGTGGGGCACTATGCGGGGTTGATCCATCTCGGGCGGGAGATCATCGGGGCGTCCCGCGTCCCGGTCTACGCGATGCCGCGAATGGAATCGTTCCTCCGGTCGAATGGTCCATGGGAGCAGCTTGTTCAACTCGAGAACATCGAGATCCGAGGGCTGGAGGCCGGGGTGCGAGTCGAGCTCAATGAGAGGATCGGGGTCACCCCCCTGCTCGTTCCCCATCGCGACGAATACTCGGAGACGGTGGGGTTCCTCATCCATGGTCCCGAGCGCACCGTGCTCTTCCTGCCGGACATCGACAAGTGGGAGCGATGGGACGCATGGGGTACCCGGATCGAAGAGATCGTGGCGCAGGTGGATGTCGCCTATCTGGACGCGACCTTCTTCACGGAAGGGGAGGTCCCAGGGCGCGCGATGGCGGAGATTCCCCATCCTTTCGTGGTCGAGACGCTCGAGCGCTTCGCCTCCCTCCCGGCCGAGGAGCGGGCCAAGGTCCGACTCATTCATATGAACCGGACGAACCCGGTTGGGTGGTTGGGCACCCCGGAACGCGACCGCGTGGAGGCGGCGGGTCTCAGGGTCGCGGAGCGGGGGGAACGGATCGGGATCTGAGAGCGCGGGGCGCACGACTGGGAATTCGAGACGCGCGGTCGAGGGCTCGGCGATCGCCGCCGCAACTTTCGGGGCGGCAATCCGGGGGTCCTGGGTCCCGCGAGCCGTTTCCGGTGGTCGAACTCCCTCGTGAACTGCGGTGCGGTCTACCCTCTCGGCCCCCCTACCCCTCCCCTCACCCAGCGCCCCCCCACCGCAAACACCAGCGTCATCAGAAGCGAGAGGATCACCCCGAGCGCAGCCGCCGCTCCAAAGTCGAAAGCGCGGAGCTGGGCCAGAATCTCGATCGAGATCGGGCGTGAACGGTAGGTGTACAGGAGAATCGACGACACGAACTCCCCGAGGGCCGCCACGAAGGCCAGCAGTCCACCCGCCGCGAGCCCCGGCAGGACGAGAGGGGCCGCCACCCTCCGCATCGTCTCGAACGCGCCTGCACCCAGCGAGTGGGCGGCCTCATCCATCGATGGATCGTACTGCCGGAAGCTCGCAATCGCGGCCTGGGCGACGAGCGGGATGTTCCGGATGAAGTAGGCGATCGGAAGAATCCAGAAGCTCCCGACCAGGAGCACGCGCCCGAACCAGGGTTCATTCGCCGAGAAGGTCGTGGCCAGGGCTATCGCAATGACCGTCCCGGGAAGGGCCCACGGGAGCATCATCAGGAAGTTCATCGCCGGCTTCCCCCGGAATCGCCCTCTGACGAGGAGATAGGCCAGGAAGAAGCAGAAGATCAGGTTTCCCAAGGTCGCAAGCACGGCCATCTGCACGGAGTTCCGGATCGGTATCCAGAGCTGCGCACTCGCGAACAGGGCCGCGTAGTTCTCCAGGGTATACCGGGAAGGGATGATCTGCGTGGTCCATGCCCCCTCGGGGACGAAGGAAACGAGGACCAGGGTGAGGTGCGGAAGAAGAAGCACCAGGACCCCTCCGACCGCGGCGATCGGGATCAGGAGCCGGGCCGCGGGAGAGCGGATCTCCCGGCGGGCGGCTCCGATCCCCTTCCCCACCGCCGCGAATTCCTTCCCTCGTTCGAAGCGCCGGAGGATCGCGAGGAAGAGGAGCGAGGCGGTCGCAAGCACCACGGTCTCGACCATCGCCATCGTGAGTTCGCCATTCACCTTGCTGGTGAAGATCTGCGTCGTGAGAACCCGGTAGCCTCCGCCGAAGATGTACGGCGCGGAAAATGACGCCATGGAGGTCATGAACACGAGGATCGACGCCGCCCCGAGGGAGGGCGCGAGCATCGGAAGTGTGACCCGGAAGAAGATGCGGACCCTCCCCGCCCCGAGCGACTCCGCCGCCTCCCCGGCCGAGGCATCGAGCCGGGCGAGCCCCGCCGCGGTGAAGAGGTAGAAATAGACGTACATCGAGTACGCGTGCACGAACAGGATCGCCCATCCCCCCGCCAGCCTCCACGGGGGAGACTCGAGGCCGAAGATGAGCTGAACCGTTCGCGTCAGGATCCCGCTCTCCCCGTAGAGGAAGAGGAAGGCGATGACCCCGACGAGGGGGGGAAGGAGAACCGGGAGCGCTGCGAGCGCCCCGAACAGGGAGCGGCCCGGGAACTCGAAGCGGGAGAAAAGGAAGGCGAGGGGAACCCCGATCACCGCAGAGAGGATGACGCTCCCCAGGCTGATCCATACGCTCCCCCAGAGCGCCTCCAGCTCCGCTCGACTCGAGAAGAAGGCGCGGTACCCGTCGAGGGAGAAGGCCCCCTCGATCCGGACCGAGTCCCCCACCACGAAGAGGTGCGGGTAGAGGACGAGCCAGAGGAGTACCCCGAAAACCGGCCAGACCAGCCACCGGGAGCTGGGGCGTCCGCCTGCGGAGGGGCCTGAAGCGCCCACCGTCCGTGGGGAATCCTCCACTTCGTTCATGTCTCCGTCGAGCTCTCCGGGAGCACTCTCCCGTGCGCGCCTTCCGCGAGCACGACCCGCACAGAGGTGCCGGGAGGGGGGCCTTCTGCCACGCCTGCGATCTCGACTTCGGGGGCGTCCGGCCCGTCGAGCTGAACCCGGTAGACGGTGATCGGTCCACGGAAACGACGATCCCGGACCACGCCGGGGAGGCCGGACCCCCGTCCGGGCTGCGCATCCGCTGCCCCTTCCCGCGCCCTCACGATCCGTAGCTCCTCCGGTCGGACCATCACCCTTGCACGCTCTCCCTGTGCGGCCCCCCCCTCCGCACCTTCCGCAGCGAGGCTGCGGAAAAGCTCGGAGGTGAAGAGGTTCGCCTCCCCCACGAACCCCGCGACAAACCGGTCGACGGGCTCCAGGTAGAGCTCCTCCGGCGTCCCGATCTGCCGGAGACGCCCCCCCTGCATGACCGCGATCCGATCCGAAAGATCGAAGGCCTCTTCCTGATCGTGCGTGACGAACAGGGCGGTGATGCCGAGCTCCTTCACGAGGTGGCGGAGCTCCGTTCGCGTTTTCACCCGCAACGCCTGATCCAGATTGGAGAGCGGTTCATCCAGCAGGAGGAGGGGCGGCTCGATGGCAAGCGCCCGCGCGAGCGACACCCGCTGCTGCTGCCCGCCCGAGAGCGCCTGGACCGCGCGCTCGTGATACCCGACGAGGTCGACCCTTTCCAGGGCCCGGAACACCCGTTCGCGGATCTCCGCAGCGGGGCGCTTCCGGCTGCGCAGCCCGAACGCCACGTTTTCGAAGACATCGAGGTGGGGGAAGAGGGCGTAGTTCTGGAATACCATCCCGAACCCCCTCTGCTGCGGGGTCCACCTCGAAACCTCCGACCCGTCGAAGCGGATCGCCCCGGCGTCCGGAAATTCGAACCCGGCGATGAGGCGGAGCGCGGTCGTCTTTCCGCACCCCGAGGGGCCGAGCAGGGTCACGAACTCCCCCTTCGAAAGGGAAAGCGACAGGGCATCCACGGCCGTGACCTCCCCGAACCGGCGGGAGATGCCCTCCAGTTCGAGGAGGGGTGCTCCGTTCCCCGCTGCCTCTGAACGGGCCTCCAGACTCTTCCCGTTCAATCGTACCCCTCGGCTTCGCCCCGCCGGCGAATATTCGAATCCCAGTAGCGCATCCACTCCGACGCCCGTTCCTGGATCAGGGCGCGATCCACCTCCATCGGGAGAATCCGGGGAAGCGCGTCGCGGAGCCAGTCCGGGTAGCGGCTGGGGTCCAGATCGGTGCGCGCCGGGATCCGGAAGAAGTTCTCGGCCGCATCGTAGAGCGCGTCTTCTCCGCCAACGAACTCGACGAAGGCCCGCGCCATCTCCGGATTCCGGGTACCCTGGACCACCGCAATTCCGTCGATGACCACGGGCGTTCCCCCGGCCGGGATGATGTAGTCGATCGGGAAGTCGGTCGTGGCCTGGAGGTGTTCGATATCCGGCATCGCCCAGAGCGTCACGAGCCCTTCCTCCCGGGCCAGCTTCTGGTACAGGAGCGTGGGGTTCAGCACGTACTCCTTGGTCTGAGCATCGAGGCGTAGCAGCCACTCCCAACCGGCCGCCGGATCGCCGGTCCCCATCGACTCCCGGTAGATGATCGAAGTGAAGATGGCCCGCATCGTCCCGGATGCGACCGGGTCGCGGATGAGGACATGTCCCCGCCACCGGGGATCCAGCACGTCATCCCAGTCCTGAGGCGCCTCTTCCGCCGAAAGCACCGCAGAGTTGTACGCGATGACCTCGGGGGTGAGGTAGGTCGCGAACCATCGGTCGCCGGGATCCTGCGCTTCGGCTGAGAGATGATCTGCCCACGTCGGCCGGAATGCATCGAGCAGCCCCTCGTCGGCTCCGCGCTGGAACACTTCCGCCGGGGCTCCCCACCACACGTCCGCCTGGGGATTGGCGCGCTCGGAACGGAGGCGGTCGAGGACCTCCTGCGATCCCATGTCGAGCCATTCCACCCGGATTTCCGGGTTCTGCTCTTCAAACGCCGCGGCGAAGTGCGCGAGCTGATCGCGGCCGTGAGGCGTGTAGACCACCAGCACCTCGCCGCCGGGGTCACATCCGGTGAGGAGCCCCCCGGCGAGCGCGAGGACCAGGGGAGTCGAGCGAAAAGCGGACGCCGAGCGAAAGACGGAAGCCCAGCGAAAGACGGAGGTCGAACACATCAGAGGTCACTCCCGCGAAGCGAAACGAGGTTGGCGAGAAGGCGGTAGGCGCCCGGAACGCCCGCCGGAAACTGCCGGAAGAGCGCGAGGCCGGTGTAGACGTAGGCCCCGGCACCCACCCGGGCAACCACGAGCGAACCCCGGTTCGGTTCCTCGCCGGGGTCGGCCATTTCCAGCAGAGGGGTGTAGCGGGCGTCCCATTCCGAAAGGAAATAGAGTCCGCGCTCCTGATCCCACCCCTCGAAATCCCGCGCATCGATGCGGTTCGGAGAGGAAAGCAGGGGGTGTGCGGGGTCGAGGAGGGTGACCGGCGCCTCGGGGTTCGTCACGCGGTCATGCGGGCGGCGCATGTCGAGGGCGAAGGGAGCGAACCCCCCTTCCGGATACTCGTACTTGTTGTACTGCACGACTACCGTTCCCCCGGCCCGGGCAAAGTCCAGGAGGCGCGCGTTGGACTGGAGAAGATCGGCGCGCGTTTCGTAAGCACGGATGCCGAGCACGATCGTGTGAAACCGGTTGAGGTCATCCGACCTTAACTCTTCCGGGTCAATGGCTTCCACATCCACACCCATATCCTGCAGCGCCTGCATTCCCCCATCCCCCGGACCCATCAGGTACCCCACTCGCAGCCCCTCTCGGAGCTCGACCGGGAAGCGGGAGATCCGGATTTCCGCGGGGTCGTAGATCGGAACCGGATCGATATGGGGGTAGTCGATCATGCGAAGCCCCTCATCGTAGACCTCACCCTCCACTTCCACGCGGGCCGTAAACTGCACCCGTCCCACCGAGGCCGGATTCCCGGGACGCACCATGAACTGGAATGCGGATTCGCCTCCGTCGCCCGGAATCTGTCCATCGGCCCGGTCGGGGGTCACTTCCCAGCCGGGCAACCCGTCAAGACTGACCGCCGCGTCCGAAGCGGAGTCGGTCAGGTTCCGAACCCGGACCGTGATTTCCCGCCCTTCGGTGGAAGCCGCTGGCCAGGCCATCACCTCCGGGGAAACAGCCACGGAGATGCGTGGAGCCACCTGGATCGGGACCCTGAACTCCCCGTGGGCCTTGTCGACCCCCACATGCGCGGCGGCCCGATTCACCACGAACGCACCTTCGTCCCCGGCCCGGAAGGTAAGCTCGGCCTGCAGGAGAGGCGGGTCGAAGGGGAGCCCGCGCAGCCGGGACTCATCGGGCCACCGGTACAGACTTCCGTCCCGCTCCGAGGTCAGGAAGTAGGGGCGCGTCGGAGGTGGGCCCTCGAGCACGGAGAGCTGGAAGTTCCAGGTTCTGAGCTCTCCCGGGCCGACTTTCACCGTTCCGGCTTCTACGTCTCTCGTGCTGCTCGTCTGAAGAAGGGGCCACTCTTCCGGGTAGGCGGGCCGCACGGCATCGACCCAGAACGGAACAGGACCCCCATTCCAGACCATGACCTGAAACCGTGCGAAATCTCCGTGCACAAGCTCCGGACGATCGAAGCGGACATCCACCCAGACCCCTGCGGCCGCAAGGAGTGCGTCAGCCACCAGCCCTCGCCGGCGCTGGAGCACGTCCAGCAACTCGCTCCGGTGAGGGCCTTCCGGCAGTTCCGCAGCCCCGGCGAGCGCCCGGTCGAGCGCCGCGGATGCAATGAGGAGTGGGTCCGCGCTCGATGCCGGGTGACCGGTATGCCAGGAATCACGAGCGACCTGGATCGCCCCTCGATAAAGTCGGAGCTCCTCCAGCACTGCAGTCGGATCACCCGCCCCGGCGGCTCGAAGGGCCAGCCCTGTCAAGGTGGTATCGATCCCCGAGAAGAGTGCATCGCCCTGGACCGGAGCCGCTTCCCCGCGCGCCCGGACCCTCCGTCGTCCCATAGGGCTTGGTGGCTGGGGGATAGCCGCTTCCCCGCGCGCCGGGACCCTCCAGAGATGGGACTGGCGCGGCCCGGGAGGTTCAGCAGTTCCCATGTCCTGAGAACGATGACGGCTTCTCCCCGCCATCGCTACCTGATGGTAGGAGCGCCCGAGCAGAGGATCCAGGGTCCCCGTTTCCACGGCCAGAGCCACCCCTCCCAGGGGTCCCCCGACCAGCTGGTAGAGCTTGTCCGGAGCCCACGGCGCCACGCCGGCGTCGAACTGCGCAGCGAAGCGGGTGGAGTCGCCTGCTTCCTCGAACGCGCGACGCGCCAGGATCCCCGCCGCCTGATGGTGACCATGCCCGTCCCGCGGGGTCCCCGAAAAGATGGACACGATCACATGAGGTCGGAATCTGCGGATCACCCAGACTACATCCGAAAGCACCTCTTCCACCGGCCAGTGATCGAAGGTCTCTTCCGCGCTTTTCGAGAAGCCGAAGTCGAAGGCGCGCGTGAAGTACTGTTCCGCTCCGTCCAGGGCACGGGCCGAGAGGAGCTCCCCGGAGCGGACAATCCCAAGCCCCTCACCGAGCTCCGCCCCGATCAGGTTCTGCCCCCCTTCCCCACGAGTGAGCGACAGGTACGCCGTCCGCGCCCCCATGCCGAGGGCGAGTGCGGCCAGGAGCGAAGTATCCTCATCATCCGGGTGCGCCCCGATCATGAGGACGCGCTTTTCGCCATCGAGCTGGCGGAGCAGCAGACCCGCTTCGACCACACCCACTGACGGAGCGCGGAGCTGGCTGCTCGCCGGAAAGGCAACGACAAGGCTCAGGACCGCAGCCTGCAACCAGGCGGTCCTGACGCTTCGCATCCAGCGGCGGTCCGGGTGACGAGAGGAATGGTTCACGGCAACCGAAGCTATTCCGATTGAGCCGTTGCGTACAGACGGGGGTGGACGGAACGGGCCACCGGCGGTAGATCCTTCGTGAGCCACCTGACGAGTGGTGAGCCCCGACGATCAAGTCGACCCCGACCCCGGACCCATTCCCATGTTGCCCATCCCACTCCAGCGCCTTCGGCCGATCCTGACGATCGCCGCTCTTCTTCCCCTCGCCCTCCTTTCTGCCTGTGCGGAAGCGGGAGAGGATCCGGAGCCCCTCGGCGACGCCCCTTCCGCCTCATTGGAAGATCCGACACCGCCTCCCATCGCCCCCGAGTACGCGGACGAGGTGACTGACCTGCTCGACGACGCGGCGGTCCAGGCGGCGCTCGCTTACGCGGAAGCGATCGAGCCCCGGTCTCTCGACGAACTCATTCGACTGACCCAGATCCCGGCTCCCCCCTTCATGGAGGAAGCCAGGGCTGCGGCGTTCGCCGAGATGCTCCGGGAAGCCGGCGCGGATTCGGTCTGGATTGATGAAGTGGGGAACGTGCTCGGGCTGAGGCGCGGCACGGTCAGCGGCCGGACCATCGCGCTGGATGGACATCTGGACACCGTGTTCCCGATCGAGACCGATGTAACGGTCCAGCTTCGGGGCGATACCCTCTACGCTCCCGGAATCGGCGATGACACGCGGGGGCTCATCGTCGTGCGGAATGTGCTGGAAGCGATGGTCGCTAACGATCTCAGGACCGAAGCGGACATTCTGTTCGTCGGGACAGTCGGGGAGGAAGGGCTCGGCGACCTGCGCGGGGTGAAGCATCTGTTCGACAGCCGCTCACCGGGGATCGACGCCTTCATCGGTGTGGATGGAGGGGATGAAACCCGGATCGTGAACCAGGGAGTGGGCTCCAACCGCTACCGCGTGACCTTCCACGGGCCGGGCGGACACTCCTGGGGCGCCTTCGGTCTTGCCAATCCCCACAATGCGCTCGCCAACGCCATCCGGCACTTCGTGGCGGCGGGGGACGCCCACACGAGCTCGGGCCCGCGCACCAGCTACAGCGTGGGTCGGATCGGAGGCGGTACCTCCGTGAATTCGGTGCCTTTCGAGTCCTGGATGGAGGTCGACATGCGCTCCCTCGATCCCACCTCACTGAGCGAACTGGATCGCCTCTTCCAGGACGCGATGGTACGGGGACTCGCGGAAGAGAATGCGATCCGCAGGCGGGGTGACTCCCTGACAGTGGATGTCGCCCTGGTCGGCGCGCGACCCGCCGGAACCCTCGACCCGGCCGCGACCCCGCTCGTGCAGCGGGCCATGGCCGTGATCCGGGCCCTGGGAGGCGAACCGGCGATCGGGAGCGGTTCGACGAATGCGAACACCCCGATTTCCCAGGGGATTCCGGCCATCACCATCGGCCGCGGGGGCGACGGAGGCAATGCCCATGCCCTGGACGAGTGGTGGCTTCCGGTGAACGCGCATCTGGCGGTGCAGAACGCGCTTCTTGTTGTGCTCGCGGAAGGGGGGTACCGGCGGTGAAATGGCGCAACATCGTGCAGGGGGTGGGGTAGCCGCCCTCTCTTGACCGTGAGATCGGAGTGCACTCCCTCCCGGAGGATCGCGGAGGGGCGACCTCCAGGCAGTTCACCCACCGGAGATGACAGGATGAGCGAAGCACCCTCTCCCTACGCCCTCACCCGCAAAGTCACCCTTTCCCAGTCGGAAGCGGACTCACTCGTGCGCGAAGCCCTCGCGGGGGAAGGCTTCGGAATTCTCACGGAGATCGACGTCTCGGCGACGCTCAAGAAGAAGCTGGATGTCGACCTTCCCCCGTACACGATCCTCGGCGCCTGCGCGCCACCCCTCGCTCACCAGGCGATCCAGACTGATCCGGATATCGGCCTGCTCCTCCCCTGCAACGTGGTGGTTCGGGATGGCGGCGCCCCGGGGACCACCATTGTCCAGGCAATCGACCCGGTGGTCCAGCTCGGGGTCACGGGGAATGAGGCGCTTGAGCCCCTGGCCAGGGAGGTCCGGGCCCGCCTCGAGCGAGCGCTGGCGAAGGTCGGAAACGACGCCTGACCGGGGCGCTGAACGCGGCTGTTGGCGTGGCGAGACCACGCCGACTTCCCCATCTTTCGCTGTAAGCAATTTCCACCCGGTTGTGAGGAGTTCCCGATGATCGTCACCACCAGTCAGCTCTACGAGGTCGCCTACGGTCGCTTCGCGATCGGAGCCTACAACATCAACAACCTGGAGCAGGCGCTGGGTCTGTTCGAGGGCCATCGGAGAGCGCAGGCCCCCTTCATAATCCAGATCTCGAAGGGCGCCCGGAAGTACGCGCGACCGAAGCTCCTCGAAGGGATCATCCGCGCGGCCGAGGGCGAGTTCCCCGACGCGGTGTTCGCAGTCCACATCGATCACGGGGATGAAGAGACCTGCCTCGATGCGATCGCATCCGGCTTCTACAGCTCGGTCATGATCGACGCATCTCATGAATCGTTCGAAGAGAACATCGCCATCACCCGGCGGGTGGTGGATGCGGCACATGCAGCCGGGCTGAGCGTGGAGGCCGAACTGGGGCAGCTCGGCGGGGTGGAAGAAGACATCCAGGTGGATGAGAAGCACGCCTCGCTCACCGACCCGGACCAGGCGAAGGAGTTCGTGGAACGCAGCGGTTGCGACTCACTCGCGGTCGCGATCGGAACGAGTCACGGAGCCTACAAGTTCTCCGGAAGTCAGGGGATCCACTTCGATCGTGTGGAGGAAATCCAGAAGCGGCTCCCCGGCTTTCCCCTGGTGATGCACGGGTCGAGTTCCGTACCAAGGGAGGAGGTCGACCGGATCAATGCGGCGGGGGGCACCTTGAACCCCAACGCGAAGGGTGTCGACCCCTCCCACTTCGCGCGTGCCATCCCCCTCGGCGTCACCAAGGTGAACATCGACACCGACGGGCGCCTCGTGTGGACACGGGTGCATCGCGAGTTCTTCCGGGACCACCCCGAGGGCTTCGACTTCCGCGCTCCCGGAAAGATCTTCGTGGAGGAATATGCGAAGTTCATCCTCGACAAGTCCGGCTGGCTCAGGTCGAAGGGAGTCGTCGAGGACGTCCGGTCGGCCATCGAAGGCGCCTGACACTCCCCACCTCTGCCACCGCTTCCCACCTCCGCCACCAACGAAAAACGCAGCCCGCCCACGAATGGACGGACTGCGTTTTTCCTGTTGACAGGCGCGGAGATCCGCGCCGGATCGTCAGACCTTGCTGACGTTCTCCGCGGCGGGGCCCTTCTGGCCCTGCACGACGTCGAACTCGACCCGGTCGCCTTCGGTCAGCGACTTGAAGCCGCTGCCAGCGATCCCGCTGTGGTGCACGAAGCAGTCCTTGGACCCGTCATCGGGGGTGATGAAGCCGAAGCCCTTGGTGTCGTTGAACCACTTCACAGTTCCTGTGGTGCGCATGCTGTACTCCGTTTGTTGGGTGGTGACATCGGGGTACGCTATGCGGTACCGATTGTTCACCTGTCATCCGCGGGAAATTATGTTGCTCGCGCCCGCGATTCGCGATGAGGCTGGATAACAAAAAGGACCGAGGGCGCTGTAGCCCCGGTCCGGGTGCTTCTGAAGTCAGATTCGCCTTATCATGCTATCTTCGCCTGGACCAAGGGTAACCTTCCCTTTCCTCCATGTCAACAAGAGCGTTTTTCATGCGAATCATTGCAGGCAGATGGGAGGGACGCCAGCTCACCTCCCCGGTAGGACGGATCCGCCCGACGGGCGAAGCTCTGAGGGACTTCTGGATGTCGCTCCTGGAGGAAGATCTTCCGCGGGCCAATGTGCTCGACCTGTTCGCGGGAACGGGTGCGCTGGGGCTCGAAGCGCTCTCACGGGGAGCCGCGAAGTGCGACTTCGTGGAGAATGCGGGGGAGGCGCTCCATGCTCTGAAGGCGAATGTGGTCGCGCTCGGGGCGAAGGGGAAAACCCGCGTTTTCGATCGCGATGCGATCCCCTTCGTGGAAGCGCTCACGGGCATGCCATATGACATCGCGCTGGCCGACCCCCCATACGGTTCGAAGAAGCTGGATCGAGTGGTGGCACGCTGGACGGAGGCGCCCTTCTCGCGGGTGCTGGTGCTTGAACACGACCCGGAGCATGCGCTCCCCGTGAAGGGGAAACGGTTTCCGCGTGGAGACTCGATGCTGACGGTGCTCAGGGCGAGGAACCCTCCCCCCGACAGGCGGACGGGTAGCAGGGGCAGGATGGACCCGAGGGGGGCATAGGCGGTAGTATTCCGGTCCGGTCGCCGGAGGGCGGGGGCGCGACTGTCGCTCCCGGGCAGGGCGGCCTCGAATCTCGCCTGGGAACAGCCCATGAAACCCATGTCCTTGATCCTCGCTCTGGCCCTCCTAGGCTGGGCCCCATCGCTCTCCGGACAGACCCAGACTTCCGAGCCGGAGCCTTTTCTCCCGGTGCACCTGGTCGCCACAGTCAACGTGCCCCCCCTTCTGATGGGTACGGGTGACTTCCGCTACCTGATGAACCCGGCCGTCCGCGCGGAGGTCGGGGTGGGGCTGGGATTCACGCCCTGGGTCGAGACATCGCTCCTCCACCTTTCGGGGGTCAAGTGCGTTGAACTGCAGGGGAGTTGCGGTGACCCGGCCACCTCGATCGGACTGACCTGGGGTATGAATGTCCGGGTCCCGATTACCAGCATCGTCTCCATGGAACCGGGGCGGTCGATGATCGCCTATGCAGGAGCGGGATTCGGACACGATCTCGCGGGAGATGGCGATACCCCGAGTCGCAGGTATCAGATGGGGTTCGACTTCCTCCCGCGCCCGGGCGCGGGGCTGCGGTTGGAGCTCGCCATCGTGTCCGGTTCCTTCACGGCCTTCGTCCCCTCGCTCGGACTCCGATTCGCCGTCCGATGACCCCGGACTCGCCATCTCTCGAAGGCCCATCCACCGCATCCGACTCCCCTACGCGGAAACGGATTCTGGAATGCGCACTGTCCGCCATTCGAGCGGAGTCCTGGGATGCGATCTCCGTTTCGCGGATCACCCGGGATGCCGGTGTGGCGAAGGGCACCTTCTTCCTTCACTTCCCCTCGAAGGAACACCTCCTGACCTGGGTGCTGGAGGATTTCTTCGCCGGGGCCCTGAAGTTCGATCGGGATGAGAAATGGGTCGGTCCGGATGGGATCGTGCGATTTTCCGACGCCCTCACTCAGGAGTTCCGGCAGCGCGATCCCGTGGTCGGCGCCGCGCTCCTCATGCGCCTGGCTTCCCTTCCCCCGTCCACCGAGAGCGATGCCGCTCCGAGGATGAAGATCCTGGAGTGGGTGCGTGCACGACTCGGTGAAGCGCTCCCGATCGCGCTCCCCCTCGAGGAGATCGACTCGGCTGACCTCGCCTTCCTCCTGGTGGCCGCGCTCGAGAACACGCTCGCCGACGCCGCACGGGCCGGGGAGGACCCTGCTCGCACGCGGCGCAGGCTCGGCGCCCGCCTCCTTTTCCTGCTCCGTTCCGCCGGCCTCGCCGCGGACCCGCCCCCCTCGGAATGAATCCAGACACCTCGTCGACCTCCACGCACCCCGGGCAGTTCCTCCGGATCCTGTACTCCATGGTGAGCTGGCTTCTCATTGCCATGATCGTCGTGGTCTGGACGGTGTGGATGGCGATCGTGTATGTGGTCACCGTGCCCCGCGACCCCGGGCGCTACACGGTGGGGCGCTGGTTCCGCCGCGCGGCCGTAGCCTCGGTGATGGTGAATCCCCTCTGGAAGTTCCGGACTTCCGGGGTGATGATCACGGATCCTCGACGCCCCTATGTGGCCGTGGCCAACCACGAATCGCTGGCCGACATCTTCCTGATCAGCCATCTCCCCTGGGAAATGAAATGGCTCTCCAAGGAAGCGATCTTCCGGATCCCGCTGATGGGATGGATGATGCGCATGGCCGGCGACATCGCGGTTCGCCGAAGCGACAGGAGAAGCCGGGCGGCGGCGCTCGCCGGATGCCGGGACCGGCTCGAAAAGGGGGTTACGGTCATGATCCTCCCGGAAGGAACCCGCTCCGCGACGGGCGAACTCCTCCCGTTCCATGACGGTGCCTTCCGGCTGGCGATCGAGATGGGGCTTCCCGTGCTCCCCATGGCGGTGGCCGGAACCCGGGATGCGATGCCCAAGGGATCCTTCCTGTTCCGTCCGGCACGCGCCGAAGTCCGCGTGCTCGAGCCGATCGAGACGAGCCACCTCACCTCGGCGGACGTTCCCGCGCTGCGTGACCGCGTACGGGCGCTCATCGGGGAAACGCGAGACACGCTGTTCCTGGAGATGGCGTCGTCGAGAAACGGGGACAAGGAGCCGGCGGCCGAGGCCGCAAGCCGACGCTGACTTCGGAGGAACCGGAGCCCCTGAAGGCGGTACTCCGTGCCTGCTTTACTCACGACCTACCCGGCATTTACCCGGAGATCCCTGGATGATCGGATTCTCAAGCCTCTTGCTGCTGAACCTCGCCCTGAGCCCGGGGGGCGTGGCCACCTCGCAGGCTCTCCACCCCGCCTTCTCGACCGACGGTCCTCGAGCCGAACCCCATCGGGCTCTCATGGCGGAGGCTCCCGGAGAGGGGCTCCCAACCCCGGACCTGGCTTCCCCCCCCATCCGCTGGGGAGCGAAGGGACACCAGATGGCGGCGCGCACCGCGCACGCCAACCTGCCGGACGGGGTTCCTGGCTTCTTCCGCGAGGCGGGCGACCAGATCGAATGGCTGAACCCGGAACCCGATCGGTGGCGGGACGACGGCGCGCGCGAAATGAACGAGGGGTACCGGTACGACCATTACATGGACATCGAGAACGCCCCGCCCGGTGCGCTGAACGCCCCGGATCGCTGGGCCTTCGTGGAAGCCCTGTATACGGGAGGGGTCGAGAATCCCCACCGGGACGTCGGATTCGTCTTCTACCGGATCCTGGAGCTCCACCAGCGTGTGGCAAATGGATTTGCCCGCTGGCGCAGCGAGCCCGATCCCCGGACCCGGCGCTGGATTGAAGAACGGATCGTGAACGACGCCGGGATTCTCGGACACTACGTGACCGACATCTCGAACCCCCATCACACCACGATCCATTTCAACGGGTGGGACGAGGAGAAGGTCCCGAACCCCGGCGGATTCGCGACCGACGGGGGAACGCACGCCCGCTTCGAGTCCCGTTTCGTGGAAGCGCATGTGGAACTCAGCGATGTGATGGGTGCGCTCCCCGAGGGAGCGGAGGTACTCACGGATGCACGCGGAGCGGTGCTCGCCCTTCTTCTCCAGTCCAACGCAGAGGTCTATCGTCTCTATGAACTGGACCGGGATGTGGGGTTTGCCCCGGATC
Source organism: Longimicrobiales bacterium (assembly GCA_041743405.1). Classification (GTDB taxonomy): domain Bacteria; phylum Gemmatimonadota; class Gemmatimonadetes; order Longimicrobiales; family Gaopeijiaceae; genus JBGTMU01. Next base: position 26,683 of record JBGTMU010000272.1, read on the forward strand.
GCGCACCCCAGCCGGAAGCGAAGGAATTTGCGGTGGAGCGGCTTGCCGCAGGGGCGCGGCTCCTCAGGGATCTCTGGTGGACCGCCTGGGTGATGAGCGAGGAAGGGTAGTGTCCCGAGTCGGAGATTCGTGGAGCACCGAGGGAGTGGCTGCGCCGCTGCGAGCCGGCGCGAAGCTCAGCCGCGGGTGACGGCGGGCCCGCGCTGGCGAACGAGTACCGTATCGGCCACTCCCTGTTCATCATCGGCTTCGGGGTGATCCAGCGTGAAGTGAAGCCCCCGGCTCTCCTTCCGGGCTGATGCCGATGCGATGATGAGCTCTGCCACATCGGCAATGTTCCTGAGCTCCACGAGATCACGGGTAACGAGGTACTTCCAGTAGTATTCCCGGATCTCTTCCTGGAGAAGGGCGATGCGGCGTGCGGCGCGGCGGAGCCGCTTCTCCGACCGCACGATTCCGACGTAGTTCCACATGAAGCGGCGCAGTTCCTCCCAGTTGTGCGCCACCACGATCGCTTCGTCCGGAGCCACGGCCTCTCCGGGGTCCCAGTCCGGAACCGAAAGGGCATCGAGGGCCCCGGGTTCCGCAGGATCGAGGGAATCGACCGCACGGTGCCCGAAGACAAGTCCTTCCAGGAGGGAATTGGAGGCCAGACGGTTCGCGCCGTGAAGGCCGCTGCATGCCACTTCCCCGATGGCCAGGAGTCCGGGGAGGGAGCTTCGCCCCTCGGCATCGACCCGCACCCCTCCGCAACTGTAGTGCGCGGCGGGCACGACCGGGATCCACTCCTTTGTCATGTCGATCCCGAACTTCATACAGACCGCATGGATGTTCCGGAACCGGTCCCGGAGGAAGTCCGGGTCGCAGGCCGACATGTCGAGGTACACGCACTCGTCTCCGGTGCGCTTCATCTCGAAGTCGATGGCGCGTGCCACCACGTCGCGTGAGGCGAGGTCGCCCCGGGCGGCGTGCTCCTGCATGAAGGGGGTTCCGTCGGCCAGGCGCAGGACCCCGCCCTCGCCCCGGAGCGCCTCGCTGATCAGGAAGGTCCGGGCGTCGCGGTGATAGAGGCAGGTGGGGTGGAACTGGAAGAACTCCATGTTTGCGATCTCGGCCCCGGCGCGGTAGGCCATCGCCACCCCATCGCCCGTCGCCACATCGGGGTTCGAGGTATAGACGTAGACCTTTCCGGCTCCGCCCGTGGCCAGAACGGTGGTCCGGGCAAGGCAGGTGTGAACCTCTCCGGTTCCCTCATCGAGCACGTAGGCGCCGACCACCCGGCGCTCACCTCCCAGCCGGGACAGCTCGATGAGCTCGATGGCCATGTGTCCCTCGTGGACCCGGATTCGCGGATCCTCCTTTACCCGCTCGGTCAGAACGCGGTGGATCTCCCGACCCGTGATATCTCCGGCATGGACCACCCGGCGGGCACTGTGCCCCCCCTCACGGGTCAGGTCGAGGCGGGATGGGGCCTCCTCGCCGCGGGATGAGGCTTCCTCGCCGCGGGATGAGGCCTCTTCCCCTTCCCCGGGCAGATGGGCATGGGGAGGCGCACTGTGAACCATGGAGAAGCGGGCCCCCATTCCGGCCAGTTCGCGGATGCGGGCCGGAGCATCGCGCACCACGAGTTCCACCACCGCGGGGTCACAGAGTCCGCGTCCGGCACGGAGCGTATCCTCGACATGCGATTCGAAGGAATCGTCCGGGTCGAGCACGGCGGCGATTCCCCCCTGGGCCCAGGCAGTGGCAGAATCCTCGATTCCCCGCTTGGTGAGCACCGTGACCTTCCGACCCCGGCGTGAGGCCTCGAGGGCGAAAGTGAGACCGGCAATGCCGCTGCCGAGAACGAGGACGTCCGAGGTGATCCGCATGGGCTCCGGGCCGGGGGAGGATTCGCGGATGAGTATCGGTCAGAGGGGGTGAAAGGTCCATCCCCTCCTTGCTGCGGCAGGAGGTTCGGCTTACCTTGTTTTCGGTGTTTCTTCGGTATTTCCCCGAGCCCCGCTTCCGCCCGTGTCCGATTCCCTTCCCTCCACCTGTCCCGAGAGTCGGACCTCGCTGTGCCTTCGTCTGCCCACCTTCGAACTGCGCCTGGAGCTGGTTCGCTTCCCCGAGCTGGACACCACTTCCGTCGCCCTTCTAACCCCGGGTGAAACCAGCGAACGGCGCCGGATATGGCAGATTTCGGAGCGGGGGGCCGAGGCCGGAGTGCGGCCGGGGATGTCCGTTTCACAGGCCATCGCGCTCTCTCCCACCCTCACCCTTCTGGAGCCGGATCCCGCCCATTATGCGGCAGCGGCCGATGCGATCCTGGAGGCGCTCGGTGGCGTGAGCCCGGTCGTTCAGCCGGGCGGGGGGGATGATCCATCGGGGGAACAGGGCGTTTTCCATGTCGGGGTGGATGGCCTGGAACGCCTCCATGGCCCCCCGCGCGTGCAGGTCGACCGGGTGCTCCACACACTTCTGGATGTTCTTCCCCGCCCTCTCGTGGCGGCCATGCGGGTGGGGAGGGCGCCCGGACTCTTCGGGGGATGGACTGCGGCGGCCTCGGCGCGTCCGGGGGTGCCGGTGCTCGTGGCCGATGACGCCCTCGCTTCCTTCCTCGCCACCCGTCCCGTCTCGGCGCTCCCCGTTTCCGGAGAAATGCTGGAGCGGCTCCAGCGGCTGGACATCCATACCCTGGGTGAGTTCGGTGCTCTTCCCCTCGGTTCCCTCCTTCGCCACTTCGGTGAAGAGGGACGGGCGGCCCGGGCGCTGGCGCGGGGAGAGCGGATCGATCCGGTGCGTCCCCTCCACCGCCCCTTGCCGATCCGGGTTTCGCTCGACTTCCCCTCTCCGGTAGGAGATCGCGACGCCCTCCATCGGGGGGTGAGTCGGCTTCTGGAGCGAGGGCTCGCGCGCCCCGAACGGCGGGGGCGGAGCATCCGCGGGCTCCGGGCGGGCGGACACCTCGAGGGAGGCGGATCATGGCAGGTGGAGGCCACCCTTCGGGATCCGGCCGCCCGACGTGACTCTCTCGCCTTCCCTCTGAATGGCCGCATCGCACTCGCGCCCCCGCCCCGGGCGCTCGAAACCCTCTTCGTGGAATTCTTCGAATTCGGAGCCCCGACGCTCCAGGCCTCGCTCTTCGAAGCGGGCGATGTCGCGGTGCGGGAGGGCGCCGGAGTTCGCGGCATGCCTGTGGATCCTTTCGAGAATCGCCGTATTTCCGAGGCACTCCGGGAAGCGGTCCGGGAACTCACCCTCAAGCTGGGGCACTCTCCTCTCTACCGTGTGGTGGAGGTGGATCCATGGTCCCGGATTCCGGAGCGGCGCCACGCCCTCCTCGCGCTGGATTCCTGAATACGATGACCGGGTCGGATACGCGGAGAGCACCGGGAAGGAGAGCGACGACCCGCCTTCGCCCCCTGGCCGCCCCGCGGGGGGTGGAGGTGCAGACGAATGATGCGGGAGATCCTGTGGCCCTCCGGATCGAGGAGCAGAGGGCCCGTGGAATGAGTGTTCGTGTAGAAGGGGTCCGTGGAGGAGCGATCCGGTGGAGCGGCCCCGGGCGCGGGCGAAGTTCCAGTGTGGCCTCGGGGCGAGCCGGACCCTTTCAGCCGGTCGAAGCGATTCTGGAGTGCTGGCAGATCGACGACGAGTGGTGGCGCTCCCCCATTTCCCGGCTCTACTACGAACTCGTCCTTGAAGGAGGTGGAGTCCGCGTGGTTTACCGGGATCTCACATCCGGGACATGGCACCTGCAGTGACCGGATCGGATCGGCGTTCGCGATGGAGGGTAGCCGGGAGTGACCCCCCGCCTCCTTGGGATCCGCGCCCCTGGCGCTCCCAACGGCGGCGCCCTCCAGTAGTTCGACAGTCTGCTCAAGGAGCCTCTCATGACGCTCGATCTTCTCTCCCGACACTGCCGCGAGTTCCCGGCCGGCACGGCTACCCTGAAAGGAAGCGCGCTCGACGAGTACATGGAGGCGATTTCGGAGCGATGGAAGGTGATCGACGGACATCACCTGGAGGGAGAGTTCGAGTTCCCGGACTTTGCAGAGGCGCTCGCCTTCACGAACCGGGTCGGAGCCGTGGCCGAAGCCGAGAGTCACCACCCCGAGATTACTCTCACCTGGGGGAAGGTCAGCGTACAGAGCTGGACGCATTCGATCGGTGGACTGAGCCCGAACGACTTCATTCTGGCCGCCCGCATCGACGCGCTGGAAGGGGCCTGAGGGGCTGCTTCCGGCGAAGGCGACCGAGAGCATGGAACGGCCCGCCGTCGATTTACCTGCGCGTTACACAGAATCGTTGATTTTGTAACGACCGAGGGCCTATCTTCTGGCGCATCGGATTTTCTGGGAATCCTCCCGCTTTCCGATCGACATCAACCCCTGATCTCCCCTCTGGAGAATTCCTTGACACCTGCCGTTCACACCGCTGCAGGCGCTCAATCCCAGGGAAGTTCCCCCCACCGGTTTCGCTCCGGGTGCCCCGCGCGGGTCCGGAGGTTCCGGTCGCAGGGTGCGGCGGCCTTCCGTCGCCGATCCCTGGATACATCCACCCGGCAATACAGGAGTTCCGAATGAAACGGATTCTTGCCCTCTGCATGCTTCTCGCCGCCTTCATGGCGGTCGAAACCTCGGAGGCGTTCGCGCAGGGAGTGACCACTGCTGCCGTGACCGGTGTGACCGTCGGTCAGGACGGCAATTCGATTTCCGGCGCCTCCGTGGTAGCGGTGCACGTTCCTTCCGGCACCCGGTACGGCGCCATGTCCCGCGGGGACGGTCGCTTCACGATACCCGGAATGCGGGTGGGCGGCCCCTACACCATCACCGTCAATACGCTCGGCTATGCCGAGCAGGTACGTGAAGGGGTCTTCCTGCAGCTCGGTGTGGCCACCGACCTGCAGTTCGTGCTGCAGCAGCAGGCCCTCGTCCTGGACGGGCTCAGCGTGACCGGTGGGTCCGGCGGTATCTTCTCGTCGGAGCGCACCGGAGCCTCCACCCAGGTGAGCCGCCAGCAGCTCGAGGACCTCCCCAGCTTCTCCGGGCGTATCGGCGAGCTGACCCGTCTCACGCCCCAGTTCGGGGGCGGCAACTCCTTCGCTGGCGCGGACGGGCGGCTCAACAACTTCACCGTGGACGGAGCCTACTTCAACAACTCCTTCGGGCTGGGCGGCGCGCCCGGTGACCGGACCGGGGTGGCTCCCATCTCGCTCGACGCCATCGAGCAGATCCAGGTGAATATCGCTCCCTTCGACGTCCGTCAGGGGAACTTCGTGGGTGCCGGTGTAAACACCGTGATCCGCTCCGGTGGAAATGACTTCCGGGGCTCGCTCCGCTACCAGCACCGCGGACCTGACCTGGTGGGCACGCAGGCCGGAGACAACGAGTTCGACCCCGGCGCCTTCGACTTCCGAAACATCGGGGGATGGGTTTCCGGACCCATCATCCAGGATCGTCTCTTCTTCTTCGCCTCCTTCGAAGACGAGACCACCACCGAGCCCGCCACCTCCTTCAGGGCGAACCGGGGCGGCGAGACACCGGAGGGGAACATCACCCGAGTGTCGGCCTCGGACCTGGACCAGCTCAGCACTTTCCTGGCCAACAATTTCGATTACCAGACGGGCCCGTACGAAGGATATGACCACGGCACCCCGGTTCGGCGCCTGGTGGCGAAGCTGGACTACAACCTGGACGATCGGAACAAGTTCAGCTTCACCTACCGGACGCTGGACTCGAACACCGATGTGCTCATGTCCAACTCCTCGTCCCTTGGGTTCGGGAGCCGGCGCACCAGCGTGGACGCGCTGAACTTCCGGAGCTCCAACTACCGTATTCTGGAGAACATCCAGTCAGTGGTCGCTGAGTGGAACTCGGTGGTGGGCGGCAACATGGCGAACCAGCTCATCGTGGGGTACTCGTCCCACGACGAGAGCCGGGGCATCCCCGACGGAGCCTCGCGCTTCCCCATGGTGGACATTCTGGATGGCGGTCGCACCTACACCTCGTTCGGGTTCGAGCCCTTCACCCCGAACAATGAGCTCCGCTACTCGAGCTTCCAGCTCCAGAACAACCTCACCCGGTATGCTGGGGCGCACACCCTCACCTTCGGTGTGAGCGCCGAGCGGTACGAATCGGAGAACGTCTTCTTCCCCGGCTCGCAGAGCGCCTACGTCTACCACTCTCTGGATGACTTCTACGCCGACGCGAACCACTACCTCGCCAACCCGAACCGGACTACGTCACCCGTACGCCTTCGTCGCTTCCAGGTTCGGTGGTCGAACATCCCGGGGCAGGACAAGCCGGTTCAGCCCCTCGAGGTCCTCTACACCGGGATCTACGGGCAGGATGACTGGCAGGTGAACCCGGACCTGAAGCTGACGCTGGGTCTCCGGCTGGACGTCCCCATCTTCGGTGACACCGGGTTCGAAAACTCGCAGGTGCCGGGACTTTCGTTTCGTGATGAGACCGGCGCCACCGTGCGCTACGCCACCGAAAAGCTCCCCGACTCCAACATCCAGTTTTCTCCCCGACTGGGTGTGAACTGGGATGTGTTCGGAGACCGGAGCACCCAGGTCCGCGGTGGAACCGGGATTTTTTCCGGCCGCCCGGCCTATGTCTGGATTTCCAACCAGATCGGCGAGAACGGAGTGCTCACAGGGTTCGAGCAGCGGGACAACCTGCAAGCTGGGCACGACCGACCGTTCCATCCCAACCCTGACCACTACAAGCCCAGCAATGTGACCGGTGCGCCGGCCTCGTCCTACGGCCTCGCTTTCACCGACCCGGGCTTTGTCTTCCCGCAGCTCTGGCGGACCAACGTGGCGGTGGACCAGCAGCTCCCCTGGGGGCTAATCGGGACCGCCGAGTTCCTCTATGGCAGGGATGTGAATGGTGTCTACTACATCAACGCCAACCTGGCGCCAGCCAGCACCCAGTTCTCCGGGCCAGACAGCCGTCCCCGCTGGACCACTGGGAACCGGATCAACTCCAACGTGACCAGCGCCATCGTTCTGAAGAACCAGAGCGAGGGGTACAACTGGAACGTGGCCTTCTCGCTGGAGCGTCCCTTCTCCAACGGGCTCTTCCTGAAGGGGGCCTACTCCTACGGGATGGCCAAGAACACCGTCGATCCAGGCTCCATCGCCTTCGGGTCTTTCAACAACAACCCCCACACCGGGGACCCCAACAACCCGGGGCTGGGCATTTCCAGCAACGCCGCCGGGCACCGGCTGTTCATGGCCGGAACGTACCGGGGTGACTGGCTCCCGGTGGGCCCCACCATGATCTCGCTCTTCTGGAGCGGCTTCCAGGCGGGGAACGGCGACTACCGGTTCTCCGGTGACGCCAACGGGGACGGTGGGAGCAGCAACGACCTGATCTACGTTCCCCGGAACCAGTCGGAGATGCGCTTCCAGACGTACACCTCCGGGGGCGTGACCTTCACCGCGGAGCAGCAGGCCGACGCGTGGGAGCGCTACATCCAGCAGGACCCCTACCTGAGCAAGATCCGCGGGCAGTACGCCGAGCGGGGCGGGATTTTCCTCCCCATGACCTACCGGGCCGACCTGTCGCTCTCGCAGGACATCGCGCAGAACTTCGGCGGCTACAAGAACTCGCTGCAGCTCCGTCTGGACGTGGACAACATCCTGAACCTGCTGAACGACGACTGGGGTGTGGGGCACCGCTTCGTGAGCACCCAGCCCCTCACCAACCCGTCGGCGAACGCCAGCGGGGAGCTGCAGTATCGGCTCCGTTCCATTGGTGGGCAGCTCATGGACAAGACGTTTGACCGGACCGCTGGCTCCGGCGACGTTTATCGGATCCAGATGGGACTGCGCTACACCTTCAACTGAGGCCGGTGGGGGCTCCTCGGAGCTTCCTGACGATGCACTGAAGGGCGACCGCCCCCCGCCAAGTTGGCGGGGGGCGGTTTCGCATTCCGGGGCACTCAGTCACCGTGACCCAGAACCACAGAGCCGGTCAGCGACACCCAGTTTCGGCGCTTCGGTAAAAACGGAGCCCGGAGCGTCGTGAGGGGTACCGCTGCATCATGAGAATCGGCATCCTGTCGGATACGCACGGACTCCTCCGGAAGGAGGTGTTCCCGGCGCTGGAGGGCGTCGCGCACATCCTGCACGCCGGCGACGTGGGTCCTACCGCGATCCTGACGGAACTCGAAGCCGTGGCCCCGGTCACGGCCGTGTCAGGAAATACCGACGGGTGGGATATTCGCCATCGTCTGTCGGAAGTGGCCGAGTTGACCCTCGCCGGGAACTCCATCGTGGTGCTGCATGGTCACCGGTTCGGCCGCAGCCCCACCCCCGAAATGCTCGCGCGGGCCTACCCCGAGGCCGATCTCGTGGTGTACGGGCACACCCACCGGCAGCGAGTCGAGCGCGTGGGTCCGGTTCTCACGGTGAACCCGGGGAGCGCAGGTGCGCGTCGGTTCGCCCTGGCGCCATCTCTGGCCATTGCCGAACTGAGCGAGGAAGGGATCGAGGTGCGTCTGGTCGAACTTCCCGGTTAACAGGCTGTCGAACTACGGGAGGGACCACCGTTCGGAGCGTGAGGGAAGGACCCCGTGTGTCAGGGGTGGACTCCGGACGTCGGATCAAGCCCTGCGAGCGCCACGGCCAGGAGCAGGACGGCCCGCGTGGCTGGGAGTGCGCTCGGCACGTCCGACCACTCCGAGAGGGTGTGCTGATCTCCGCCCAGCGAACGCCCGACCGAGATCGACGGGATTCCGCGGGTGACCCCCGCATTCGAGTCCGTCGAGCCCGAGGGGTGGAGCCGGTTGCCGAGTTCCAGGTGCCCGTAGACAGAACGGGCCGTCACAAGGAGGGGATGGGTGAGCCGGTCGGCCAGCGTCTCCGAAGTTCCCCCGGCAGGCATCCGGTTCTCTACCTCCGCTTCCCACCGCACCCCGTGCGCCTCAGCCGCAGCCGCAACCCGGGCCTCGATTTCGGCCTGCAGGGAGTCCAGCAGCACGGGATTCACGGAGCGCAGATCCATCGTGAACGAAACGCGCTCCGGGATCGCATTGAAGATGGAACCTCCATCGAGCATCCCCACATTGTAGACCGCCCCTCCCCGCCCTTCCGGGATCCGGAGCTCGTAGATGGAGCGCACCGCGTCCGAAAGCGCCCGGACCGGGTGGGGGCGCCCCGCGGACTGGTTCGTGTGCGCGCCTTCCCCGTGGAAGTGGAACCGCGTCCAGTAGATCCCGAGGGCACCGTAGTTGATGCTCCCGAGCCCTCCATCCAGCGCGATGAGCATGTCGGCCACGCCGGGGTTCGTCTCCAGCCAGTGGATCATCCCGCGAAGCCCCAGCTCCTCCTGCGAGGTTCCCACGAACACAAGGTCACCCTCGGTCCGGATCCCGGCCCGGTTGAGCGCCCGGATCGTCGCCATCATGTTCGCCACCGACGCCGAATTGTCGAAGATCCCCGGGGCCCGGAGGATGTCTCCGTCGCGGGTGACCGTGACATCCGTTTCGATCGGGTGAACCGTGTCGATGTGTGCGGCGAACACGAGAGTGGGGCCGTCGCCGGTGCCACGCCGCACCCCGGTCACATTCCCCATGTCGTCCACCGTAACATCGAGCCCCTCGATCCGCATCTGCTCGGCAAGGTACGCCCCCCGTTCCGCCTCCAGCCTCGAGGGTGCCGGGATCTCGGTGATCCGGATCCACTCCTCGACCTGCTCCGGGAAATTCGATTCGAGCCAGCGAAGCGCATCGGCGACGGCCCGATGTTCGAGCAGCTCGGGGGTAAGCCGGTCGGCCCCCGCAGGCGTCTGAGCCGAAAGGCTGGTTCCGGCGCCCATACCCATCAGCATCAGAACCGAAAGGAAGCCGACCCGCACCGTTGTCCGGGGTCGCTGCGCCCGCGAGAGACGCGGAAGTCCGTCAGGGAGCAGGATGGGACCGGGTGCTTGGCTGGGCGTGGGCTCGAGCATGGGAGCGATCGATTCCGGGTGAGGGTCGAGTGGGAGGTTCAGCGTGACTCGAAGGGATACCACTCGATATAGGCCACGTCCAGTTCATCGTTCCGGAGAAGAAGGACCCCGGTCTCATCGGCCCAGAAGGGGCGGCTGAGCGGAGGCAGGTCGAGTCGCCCGATGAGCCCCCCCTCGCGGTCGAATATCACCCACTCCCTGACCGCAATCATCCCTCCGGAAGGAAGGCGGATCGGAGGAAGCTGGGTGAGACCCATCCAGAGCCTGCCCGCGTCGTCGGCGAATACCGTCTCGAGGGCAGGTGCGGCCTCGGGATACTCTCGCGTCGCCTGGTCCTGAACCAGGAACTCCCGCTGTTCCGGGTCCGTGGCACGCAGCAGTTCCTCCGTTTCTACCGCATCGATGACCTGCGGAGTGAAGAGGGGTCGGGGTGCTGCGATGCGCACGCGCAGATCCAGACCTTCTTCCGCATCGAGGTGAATCGCCTCGTAGTGGAACCGGTCAACGAACCACGCGCCGCTCTCGGAGGGCCAGACGTCACTCGCACCCCACCACCACCTCCCGCGGATCGCGATCGAAACGATGTTCCCTCCCTGCGAGTTCATCTCAACATCCCGTTCCATCCCCGGGAGGGTGGCCAGACTCGCTCCGACTGCCCCATCCTCTCCGAGGGGCAGCACGGACAGGTTCTCCCGGATCGGACCCCGGTTCGCCAGCTCTTCCGCTCCCTCGCTGGGTCCGAAGAGGAGACGCGTCCCGCGATTCCCGAGCGCCACATGGCGCGCTCCCTGGACTCCACCGAGATCCCGATAGGTCAGGGCGTCGAGGAAGGTGCCGTCGGGGAGGAAGCGGCTCGCCCGCTGGAAGCGCGCATCCCAGATCACGAGGGTATCCCCCCCGGTGACCGTGAAGGCGACCGGATTGGTGAGTTCTCCAGGTCCCTCCCCGGCCCTCGAAATCCTCCGGACGAAGGCGCCCTCCGAGTCGAAGATCCGGATTTCGGCCGGGGTGCGCTCGACCACGGCAATGCTGCCATCCGACAGCCGCGCCGCGCCGAGGGGACGCGTGAACTGGTATTCGGAAGCACCCTCGACCACCCCGATCCGGAGGGAAGCCTCGGGTGCGAGCTGGAGATCGCGAGCGACCGCCTCCAGCGCGGAGGCCGGGTACTCCACGATTCGCACACCCGACGAATCCCGCACTTCCGCCTCCGGTAGCGAGGGCGCGGAGCTTTCGCCGCACCCCACTGCCGCCAGGAGGAGGAACAGCGACGAGACGGCAGGAAACCTGCGACGAACGGTGAGCAGCGATGAGGGCATGGGCCTGGCGGGATGGGAGGGCGGAATGGGAAGGAGTCCCGCCGAGCCGCGGCGGGCGGGCGGGCGGGCGTGCTACGAAGATGTTCGCATCAAGGTGTGGCCGTCAAGCGCGGGCCGTTCGCGCCTCCCCCGACCGGTGGCACCAGTGATGCGATTCCTCGGACCTCCTGGCACTCCCGTCCTCCTCCCCCACGGCCGGTTCCGCCGCGCGCCGCTTGCCCGGGA
>JBGTMU010000273.1:0-2662 GCA_041743405.1 Longimicrobiales bacterium
CGCCGCGGATCGGGAAGCGGCGCGCGAGCGTCTTCGACGGAACAACGAGAGCGCGCAGGAGCGGGTCATCGGCGGGTTCCGCGTGGGACCGATGGACCGGGCGGCCGTCGAAGAGCAGGCCCGCCAGATGACCTTTGCCGAAACGATGCCGGTAGTCCAGGAACTGCGCGGGGCCCCCGATGGCACCTTGTGGGTGGCTCGCCCGGGACCCGTTGCGTTCGGGACCGGCCCCATCGATGTCATCGACCGGGATCCGCGCTATCTAGGCACGCTCGCGGCACAACCGATCCCTGCGGCGATCGGGCCGGAAGGTCTCATGGCCGTCGTGGACACCGGCGAGCTGGGTGTCCTGGTGATTCGTGTGAGCCGGGTAACGTTCAGACAATGACCTCCGCTGCGCATATCCCCGCGGTCCCGCGCTACTACCCGCCTCCCCGCTCGATCCGGAGTCGGACGACGTACGGGACGTCAAGCTCGTCGGTCAGCATGCCGTGCAGAGCCGCGAACCGGTAGCCGCGTGGATTGTGAAGCTTGCCGCCGATCTTCACGAGCCACTCAGGAACCTCAGCGACCCCGTCGTGGAACCAGTAGCTCGGAAGAGGTCCCTGTCGGTGCTTCCGCGTTGTAGTCGACAGGCAGGCACTCGGGGATGCCGAGGCTCCCGAAGGTCGCGCAGGCACGGCGCTCATTGGCCGGTTGGGAGTCCAGCCCGTGGGTGAGAAACGACGTGAGACTGAAGTGGGCCCAGTAGAGCTCGCCATCGGAAACCCCGCTCGAAGCCTTGACCAGGGGACAATAGTGTATATGCACCATCTTCACAAATTGCAAGACCCGCCGTCAGGACCGCAGGTCGTGCCCACAGCCTCCTCCGAACCACCCGGGAAGTGACCGAAGCGGCCTCGGCATCGCGTCACGCCACGGCGATGGCCGCTCGCAGCGCCTCCGCGTCCACGGGAAGACTCCGCACACGCACACCCACGGCGTCGAAGATCGCATTCGCAACCGCCGGTGCTACCGGGCAGTAGGGAGGCTCGCCGACACCGGTGGGCGGGTAGTCCGTCTTCACGATTTCCACCTCGACTGCGGGTGCCTCCGCGATCCGAAGCAGCGGGTATCGGTCGAAGCTTCGCTGAACCACTCGGCCCCCCTCGACCGTGATTTCCTGATGCAGCATCGCACCCAGTGCGTCCATGACCGCACCTTCCGCCTGCGCCGCGATGCCGGCCGGGTTGATCGGGATGCCGCAATCGATGGCGCTCGCAGTGCGGTGCACGCGGACCCTACCGGTCTCGCGGTCCACGGAGACCTCCGCAGCCACGGCTGAGTACGATCCGAAGGAGAAATACCCCGCGACCCCTCGGCCTACATCGTTCGGACGGTCGTTTGGCCGGGGCAGCCGGCGGTCCGCGGCGGCGAGGACCGCTCGGAACGGGTCGAAGTCGATGACCGGAAATCCCTGCCGTTCGTAGGGCTGCTCCCCCAGCCCGGCGAGCAGGTTCAACTTGAAGGCAAAGGGATCGCCACCTGCGGCGTGGGCCACCTCATCGAGGAAGCTCTGGATCACGAATGCGAGCCCGTTGTGCCTCGGCGCGCGCAGTGGGCCGCGGCGGAGGTTCGACTCGCAGAGCGCATACTCGAGGCGATAGTTGGGGACTGCGCCGGATGGAAAATCCGTCGCAAAGAACTCGGAGTCCGCAGGATCCTCGCCTGTACGGAATGCATACCGTGACGTTCCAGCCTGCCGATGGAGCCAGCCGGTGAGGCGGCCGCTCGCGTCCAGCGCGGCGCGCAGGTGATGCTAGCTGAAGGGTCGCAGGAATCCATGCGCCAGGTCGTCGTCCCGTGTCCAGAGGACCTGCACGGGCGCATCGATCATGCGTGAGAGCTGCACCGCCTCGATGATGAAGTCCACCCCGAGTCGGCGGCCGAATCCCCCACCCACCCGTGCGACGTGCACAGTGACGTCCTCGTTCGACCATCCGAACTGGCTCGCCACGGCGCGGCGGGCCACCTGTGGCACCTGCGTCGAGACCCACAGCGTGCAGCCATCCGCGCGCGCATGGGCCTGACAGTTGGGCGGCTCGAGCGGTGCGTGTGCCAGAAATGGCAGCCGGTACGTCGCCTCCACCACCCGCGCGGCATCGCGGAATGCGCGGTCCACATCTCCGACGTCGTGAAAACGCCGCGCAGGCTGGTCGACCAGTTCGGCGCAGACACGGTGCAGACGCTCCGTGCTCTCGGACGCATTCACGCCTTCGTCCCACTCCACCTCGAGCGCCGCTCTCCCCTGGAGCGCCGCCCAGGTCGATTCGGCAACCACGGCGACCCCTTCGGTCACAGACGGTCGCTCCGCATTCCCGATCGCTGGCATTCTCAGCACCCGCAGGACCCCGGGTACCGCGAGCGCGGCGTGGTCATCCAGACGCCTGACCGTGCCTCCGTAGACCGGGCATCGAACGATGGAAGCGTAGCGCATCCCGGGCTGCGCCTCATCGATCCCGAAGATGACCTCCCCGGTCACGATCCGTGGAACGTCGGCGCCTCGGGTCCACTCGCCCACGCGATCGAGGTCGTCCACGGCCCGCAGGACGACGTCCACGTCGGCGTCCGGAACGAGCTCCCCCGCTCGCGCCGCCAACTCCCCGAACCCGAGGGAACGGCC
>JBGTMU010000274.1:0-16317 GCA_041743405.1 Longimicrobiales bacterium
TGGAAATGGTGATGCCGGGCGACAACGTGCAGATGGAGGTGGAGCTCATCAGCCCCATCGCCATGGAAACGGAGCTGCGGTTCGCCATCCGTGAGGGTGGCCGCACCGTGGGTGCCGGCGTCGTCACCGAGATCCTCGACTGACGAACCTCTGGCCTACTGAACAAGGAAGGCTGTAATGCCTCGTGACAAGATCACCCTCGCCTGCCCGAAGTGCGAGGAGCGGAACTACCATCAGACGAAGAACAAGCGCCTCCACCCGGAACGGGTCGAGTACCGGAAGTTCTGCCCTCGTTGCCGTGCACACACGGCGCACAAGGAGACGAAGTAGGCGTCATGACGACCCAGATTCGTCAGGTAAACGAGTTCATCCAGGAGTGCTGGGTAGAGTTGATGCGGGTCACATGGCCCGACTGGCCTCAGCTCCGCAGCGCCACCCTGGTGGTGATCGTATTCTGCTTCCTTGTCTCCATGGTCATCTGGATGATGGATATCGCGTCGCGATTCTTCATCGACATGATCATGGGGCTCTTCGGAGCGTAAGGGAGTCGCATGCCCGAAGCACGGTGGTTCGCGGTACAGAGCTATTCAGGACACGAGAACAAGGTCCAGAAGCTCATCCAGCGGAAGATTGAAGATGAACCTGGAGAGTCCATCGAGGACAAGGAGATCCAGGAAGTTCTCGTTCCGACGCAGGAGGCCACCGAGATCCGCAACGGCAAGCGGGTCGCGGTGACGCGGCGGCTTTTCCCGGGTTACGTACTCGTGAAGATGGCGCTGAATGAGCGGACCCTGCACACGATCAACAGCGTGCAGGGGGTGATCAAGTTCGTGGGACCCGGAACCGAGCCCAAGCCGCTCCGGGAAGATGAAATGAACAAGATTCTCGGGATCAAGGTGGATAGCGGCGAGGCGGAAGTGGAGGAAGTACCCTTCCACGTCGGACAGGTGGTGGAGGTGACCGCAGGTCCCTTCACCGAGTTCTCCGGAACCGTGCAGGAAGTGATCGCCGACAAGCACAAGGCCAAGGTGGAGGTCTCCCTCTTCGGGCGTCCCACCTCGGTCGAGTTGGATTTCTCACAGCTCAAGGGCTTCTGAGGTCATGGCGAAGAAGGTCGTTGGATTCATCAAGCTTCACGTTCCAGGTGCCCAGGCGAACCCCGCGCCCCCGGTCGGACCGGCGCTGGGACAGCATGGCGTGAACATCATGGAGTTCTGCAAGCAGTTCAACGCGCAGACCCAGCAGACACCCGGGCTTACAATTCCAGTGGAGATCACGGTCTATGGAGACCGCTCCTTCACCTTCATCACGAAGACTCCGCCCGCGGCGGTTCTCCTGCGCAAGACCCTCGGCCTCAAGAAGGGCTCCGGGGTCCCCAACCGGGACAAGGTTGCGACGGTCACGAGCGCACAGCTCCGTGAGATCGCCGAGACCAAGATGGCGGATCTGAACACCCGCGACGTGGAAGCAGCCATGAAGATGGTCGCCGGGACGGCGCGGAGCATGGGGATCCAGGTCAAGGACTGACCTGGCAGGAGAGGTACCGAAGGGATCCGAAGGAACAGGTTGCAACCGATCGCTTGAGATCGGCGTTCGTCGAACCACCCGCTGCGAGCCGCCAGGGGTGGGAGAACGTTACCGGACGGCTCTAGAGACATGCCCAAACAGGGAAAGAAGTTCCGTGATGCCCAGGCGAAGGTGCCCAGGGGCGTGAAGTTTGCCCCCACCGAAGCGCTGGGCCTGGTGAAGGACATTTCCTTCGCCCGATTCGACGAGACCGTGGAGGTTGCCACGCGTTTGAGCGTGGACCCGCGCAGGGCCGACCAGATCGTGAGGGGGACGGTGGTTCTCCCGCACGGCACAGGCAAGACGGTGCGAGTCCTGGTCGTCGCCGAGGGGGAGAAGGCCCAGGAAGCGAAGGACGCGGGGGCCGACTTCGTGGGTTCGGAATATGTGCAGCAGATCACCGAGGGGTGGCTTGACTTCGATGTGATGGTGACGACTCCGGATCAGATGGGCAAAGTGGGGCCGCTGGGCCGGATCCTCGGCCCGAGGGGTCTCATGCCGAGTCCCAAGGCTGGTACCGTGACCTTCGATGTAGGGCGGGCGGTCTCCGACATCAAGGGAGGAAAGATCGAGTTCCGGGTCGACAAGACCGGGAACGTGCACGCTCCGATCGGCCGGGTTTCCTTCGAGGTGCCCAAGCTGGAGGAGAACCTCTCGGCATTCATGGATTCGATCGTCCGTGCGCGGCCGGCTGCCGCCAAGGGGTCCTACGTCCAGACGGTGACCGTGTCCAGCACGATGGGCCCCGGTGTGCCGCTGGATCCGAACATGTACCGACGGAGGATCTGATGAAGCGCGCCGACAAGGAAACGTTCGTCACCGGATTTCAGGAGCGGATTCGCCTTTCTCCGATCTTCTATCTGACGGACTTCACGGGTCTCAGTGTGAAGGCGATGACGAAGCTGCGGCACGAGCTGCAGGCCGCCGGAGCCGACTACATCGTGGTCAAGAATCGCCTCATGCTGCGGGCTCTCCGTGAGCTGGATCTGGAGATCCCCGACATGTCCGAACACCTCAAGGGCCCCACCGGGGTCGTGATGGTGGACAAGGAAGTCGTGGCGCCTGCGAAGGCGCTGGCCGATTTCGCCAAGGCGAATGACAATCGCCCGATCTTCAAGGTCGGGATTCTGGATATGAAGGTCGTCGAGGCCGGTCAGTTCGACCGGCTCTCGAAGCTCCCCCCGAGGGAGCAGCTCCTCGCCGAACTTGCGGGGGCCATGCAGGCGCCGCTGGCGCAGTTCGTGGGAGTGCTGGAGGCCAAGCTTCAGGAGACTGCGGGTCTTCTGGACGCCCTCCGCAGCAGCAGGGCGGAGGAGGCATGAGGCCCTGAGGGGTCGCTCCGCGAGGTTCTAGTTCCGCGATTCGGGGGCCATGAGGGTCGATCGGATGTACGCGGCAAGGTGTCAGCCCAACCCCCGGCAATCCGTTCCGGGAAACGAAAGGAGAAACCAGAGATGGCTACCAATCAGGAAGAACTCCTCGAGACGATCGGGAACATGACGGTTCTCGAACTCTCGGAGTTCGTGGAGGCCTTCAAGGACAAGTTCAACGTCACCGCGGCTGTTGCGGCGGCTCCGGCAGCGGCTGCGGCCGGTGCTGTGGCGGAAGCGGTCGAGGAGCAGACCGAGTTCGACGTCGTCCTCGAAGGCATCGGAGACAAGAAGATCCAGGTGATCAAGGTCGTTCGTGAAGTGACCAGCCTGGGCCTGAAGGAAGCGAAGGATCTCGTCGAGAGCGCGCCGGCCACTGTGAAGGAGGCCGTGTCGAAGGACGAGGCCGAGCAGATCAAGGCCAAGCTCGAGGAGCAGGGCGCGAAGGTAGGCCTGAAGTAGAAGGTCTGTCCTTGATGATCAGGTCCCGGGGCGAGACCCCGGGGGTTCCGGGCAATCCGGGGGGGCCGAACAGCCCCCCCGGGCACCCGGGAGCAACGCTTGGACCCGCCAGGATCCCCGGCGCAGCAATGCGTGTCGGGGATCTCGGCGCTTGTCAGTTTTCAGCGATCCATATCCGGGGCCGTACGCCGGTCCCGGTTCGATAAGGGGGAATCCCGTTGGCTACTCGGAATGCTGCGCGGCCGATCGTAAACTTCGCAAAGCTCCAATCGATCCTGCCTATGCCGAACCTGCTCGATGTGCAGGTCCAGTCATTCGCAAAGCTCATCGAGCAGGAGACCGATCCTGAGAAACAGTGGGATTTCAGCCTGGATCGCGTCTTCGCCGAAATCTTCCCGATCAGCGACGTCAACGAGAACTTCACGCTCGAGTACGTTTCGAGCACCC
The DNA here is from genome assembly GCA_041743405.1 of Longimicrobiales bacterium. Lineage (GTDB taxonomy): Bacteria > Gemmatimonadota > Gemmatimonadetes > Longimicrobiales > Gaopeijiaceae > JBGTMU01. Next base: position 3,846 of record JBGTMU010000274.1, read on the forward strand.
TCGGTGATCCCAAGTACTCGGTGGAAGAGTGCATCGAGCGGGACATGACCTTCGCTTCTCCGCTGAAGGCCACGCTTCGCCTGATCGTCTGGGAAGAGCTGGAAGAGAAGGAGCGGCGTCCCAAGGACATCATCGAGAAGGAGGTCTACCTCGGTGACCTCCCGCTCCTGACCGAGCTGGGCACCTTCATCATCAATGGTGCTGAACGAGTGGTGGTCAGTCAGCTCCACCGTTCCCCGGGGGTCGTGTTCGAGGAGAACGTCCACCCGAACGGATCGAGGCTGCACAGCGCCCGGATCATTCCATTCCGCGGCTCGTGGGTCGAATACACGATCGACATCAACGATGTGTGCTACGTGCACATCGACAAGAAGAAGAAGTTCCCTGCCACGGCGCTTCTACGCGCCTTCGGATACGGAACCGACGAGGAGCTCTACAAGCTCTTCTACACGACCCGTGATCTGACCCTCAAGAAGGACCACTTCGGCGTGAACTCGGAGATCTACGGGCAGGTGCTTGCCACCGAGATCGTGGATCCCGAGACCGGGGAGATCCTTCTCGAGCACGGAACCGAGCTCGACGAGGGCGCTCTCAAGCGACTCGAGCGGATCGGTCAGAAGAAGATCAAGCTCTACGCCTCCGAGGTTCATTCGGATCGCGGTCAGAGCAACATCGTCAAGCGGACCATCCAGAAGGATCCCACCTCGACCGAGGAAGAGGCGCTGCACGCGATCTATTCGCTGCTCCGTCCGGGGGACGCACCCAACGTGGAAACGGCCCGGACAGCGCTCGAGCGCGTGTTCTTCAACCCGAAGCGGTATGACCTCGGCCGGGTCGGTCGCTACAAGATCAACCAGCGTCTGGGTGTGAAGGTCTCAAAGGGGACCACAGTCCTCACGAAGGACGACTTCATCGCGATCTTCAAGTACCTCATCGATCTGAATGAGGGGCGCGGCTTCACCGACGACATCGACCACCTGGGCAACCGTCGGATCCGGACGGTCGGGGAACTCATTGCGAACCAGCTCTCCGTGGGTCTCTCCCGGATGGCGCGGCTCGTCCGCGAGCGGATGTCGATCAACACGGATCCCGAGAAGATCTCGATCGACGATCTCGTGAACGCGCGCACGGTTTCGGCGGTGATCCAGGCATTCTTCGGATCGTCCCAGCTTTCCCAGTTCATGGATCAGACGAACCCGCTCGGCGAGATGACGCACAAGCGGAGGGTGTCGGCGCTCGGGCCCGGCGGGCTCTCCCGTGAGCGGGCGGGTTTCGAGGTCCGGGACGTTCACTACTCCCACTACGGCCGTCTCTGCCCTGTCGAGACTCCCGAAGGTCCGAACATCGGACTCATCTCGTCGCTGACCACCAACTCGCGAGTGAACGAACTCGGGTTCATCGAGACTCCCTACCGGAAGGTGGTCGGCGGCAAGGTCACGACCGAGATCGAGTGGCTGTCGGCAAACGAAGAGGAGGAAGCGCGGATTGCGCAGGCGAACGCTCCCCTCACCGAGGACGGCAGCTTCCTGAACGAGTTCGTGCTCTGCCGGGAGCGAGGCGACTTCCCGCTTCTGAAGCCGGGAGAGATCGACTACATGGACGTGGCAACCGACCAGCTCGTGTCGGTGGCTGCCGCGCTCATTCCCTTCCTCGAGCACGATGACGCCAACCGGGCGCTCATGGGCTCGAACATGCAGCGGCAGGCGGTCCCTCTCCTCTTCACGGACGCGCCGCTCGTGGGGACGGGGCTTGAGTCGAAGGTCGCCACGGACTCGGGCGCCGTGATTACGGCCCGCCGGGGCGGGGAAGTCGTTCGGGTAACGGCCGACGAGATCGTGATCGACACCGGCGCCACGGCCCCGAGGGATGCCGACGAGCCGCTCGCCAAACTCGCGCAGTTCGATCGGTACCGGCTGAAGAAGTTCTGGAGGACGAACCAGGATACCGCGATCAACCAGCGCCCACTCGTCGAGAGCGGGCAGCAGGTCAGCGGGGGCGAGATCATCGCCGACGGGCCGTCCACGGATCATGGTGAGCTGGCTCTTGGCCGGAACCTGACGGTCGCCTTCATGCCCTGGTTCGGGTACAACTTCGAGGACGCGATCGTTCTCTCCGAGAGGCTCGTGAAGGACGATGTGCTCACCTCGATCCATATCCAGGAGCTTGAGCTGCACGTCCGGGACACCAAGCGGGGGATGGAGGAGATCACGCGCGAGATCCCCAACGTGGCCGATGAGGCACTGGTGGATCTCGATGAGCGAGGAATCGTCCGGATCGGTGCACGGGTGAAGGCGGGCGACATCCTCTGCGGAAAGATCACGCCGAAGGGCGAAACCGAGCTGTCTCCGGAAGAGAAGCTTCTCACCGCGATCTTCGGAGAGAAGGCCAAGGACGTGAAGGATTCGTCGCTGCGCATCTCTCCGGGAATGGCCGGTGATGTGATCGATGTGAAGGTCTTCTCCCGTCGGATCGACGATCCCCTCCTGGAGAAGGAGCACGGGGCCAAGATTGGAGACCTCCGGACCACCGAGAAGGAAGAGATCCACCGGATCCAGGATGCCCGGGACGAGGAGCTTCTGGCTCTCCTGCACCTCCAGACGGTGGCGCTCTGCCTGAAGAAGGGGAGTGTCGAGCCGCTGATCGAGGAAGGGACCAAGCTCACGAAGGCGGATATCGAGGCGATCAACCTGAAGGAAGTGGACCTCCAGACCCTGAAGGTTCAGAACAAGGAGGTCTCGGAGAAGCTGCGGCGTCTCGTGGACGAGGCTCAGTCACGCGTGGACAGGGTTCGCGCCCGGACCGAGGACCAGATCGACAAGGTCTTCCAGCCGGACGAACTGCCTCCGGGCGTCGTCCAGCTCGTCAAGGTCTACATCGCCGAGAAGCGGAAGATCGCGGTCGGCGACAAGATGGCCGGACGCCACGGAAACAAGGGAATCATTGCGAGAATCGCGCCGGAGGAAGACATGCCCTTCCTCCCGGACGGAAGTCCGGTCGATATCGTGCTCAATCCGCTCGGGGTACCCTCCCGGATGAACGTCGGGCAGATCCTCGAGACTCACCTTGGGTGGGCAGCGGGTGTGCTGGGCTTCGAAGCGAAAACGCCTGTGTTCCAGGGCGCGTCGGAAGACGAGATCGGTCTGCTGATCAAGCTGGCCGGCCTCGCCTGGGCCGGAAGGGTTCGCGGCGTCTCAGCTCCGTTCCCTCTGTCCGGGGTGGATGAGATCCACGCGCTCCTCGCCGGGGTGCCGCTCCTCGCGAAGGCAGGGCAGTCGGGTGGAGCGTCGCAGGCTCCTTCGACGGAGGACACTGGACCGAACGCCGGAGTCCGTGGACTGGGCCGTTCCATCGACGAATACTATGCCGCCTCGCTCCCCAGGGAGACACAGGCACAGTTCCAGGCGCTCCTCACGTGGGTGAAGGACGCCGCCGAGGAACTGGCCGAGCGTGCGGGTGCCAGGGTGGAGGCGGTCTTCCCGAAGACTGCAGCGCTGTCGGGGAAGAAGAAGGCGACGACCGGCGTGGATGCGGCGATGATCGAGTTCATGCTCTCGGCGGATGTGCGGCCCGACGGAAAAATCTGGCTGCGTGACGGGCGGAGCGGACGGCGGTTCGACTTCCCGGTGACCGTCGGGGCGATCTACATGCTCAAGCTCGCCCACCTCGTCGATGACAAGATTCATGCCCGGAGCATCGGGCCCTACTCGCTGGTCACCCAGCAGCCGCTGGCCGGAAAGGCGCAGTTCGGCGGCCAGCGCTTCGGGGAAATGGAGGTCTGGGCTCTGGAGGCCTACGGAGCAGCCCACACCCTCCAGGAGATTCTGACGGTCAAGTCAGACGACGTCTCGGGACGGTCCAAGGTCTACGAGGCAATCGTGAAGGGTGAGAACCTGCCGGAGCCCGGCATCCCGGAGTCCTTCAATGTGCTGGTGAAGGAACTCCAGGCTCTCGGGCTTTCGGTGACGTTGGGCCGAGACGAGTAGGCGTCTCGATTGCTTCAGAAACCTCCGGGCGTCTGCCGTCCCCGGCGGTTTGCATCGCGTTCTGGCGAATATAAACGATAGGGTGGCGAACGAATGATCGACTTTCCCCGGTCCAGAGAGACCCGCGGTTCGGACTTCGACTTCATTCAGATCAGGATCGCATCTCCTGAGGAGATCCGGAGCTGGTCGTTTGGTGAGGTGGTGAAGCCCGAGACGATCAATTACCGGTCCTTCAAGCCTGAAAAGGATGGGCTCTTCTGTGAGCGTATCTTCGGGCCGGTGAAGGACTGGGAGTGCCATTGCGGGAAGTTCAAGCGGATCCGCTTCCGCGGGCACGTCTGCGACCGCTGCGGCGTGGAGGTCACGCTTTCGAAGGTGCGGCGCGAGCGGATGGGCCATATCGAGCTGGCCGTACCGGTCTGCCACATCTGGTTCTTCAAGACCCTTCCGTCACAGCTTGGATACCTCGTGGGGATGTCGCTGCGCGACCTCGAGAAGGTCGTGTACTACGCCTCCTATGCGGTGACGAACCCCGGAAAGCAGGATCTCGAGTACCTCGACCTCCTGGACGAAGACGAGTACTACGACCTGCGCGTGAAGGCGCGTGAGGAGGGGGACGAGAATTTCAAGGCCGAGATCGGGGCCGAGGCGGTACGCACGCTCCTCAAGCACCTCGATCATCCAGACCGGAAGGTGGCCGACAAGAACGCCGACGGGAAGGGGCTCGATCGCCTGGCCGAGTGGCTCCGCCACGAGATCGCCACCGAAACCTCGCAGCACCGCAAGAAGAAGAAGCTCAAGAGGCTGAAGGTCGTGGATGCGCTCCGCAACTCGGGCGCGACCCCGGATCTCCGGAACCGCCCGGAGTGGATGGTGATGGACGTGGTTCCGGTGATTCCGCCAGACCTGCGCCCGCTCGTGCCGCTCGACGGAGGCCGCTTCGCCACTTCGGACCTGAACGATCTCTACCGTCGCGTCATCAACCGGAACAACCGCCTCAAGAAGCTGATCGAGATGCGCGCGCCGGAGGTGATCCTCCGGAACGAGAAGCGGATGCTTCAGGAAGCCGTGGATGCGCTCTTCGACAACGGGCGCCGCTCGAAGGCGATCCGAGGCCGGGGGAAGCGTCCTCTCAAGTCGCTCTCCGACATGCTCAAGGGCAAGCAGGGTCGCTTCAGGCAGAACCTGCTCGGGAAGCGGGTCGACTATTCGGGCCGGTCGGTGATCGTCGTGGGGCCGGAGCTCAAGCTGCACCAGTGCGGCCTTCCGAAGGCGATGGCGGTCGAACTCTTCAAGCCCTTCATCATCCATGAGCTCGAGCGCCGAGGTGAGGCCGAGACGGTCAAGCGCGCGAAGAAGATCGTGGAGCGGGATGAGGCGAAGGTCTATGAGGTGCTCGAGGATATCATCCGCGACCACCCCGTTCTCCTGAACCGCGCACCGACCCTTCACCGTCTGGGCATCCAGGCGTTCGAGCCCGTGCTGGTGGAGGGGAAGGCCATCCGGGTGCACCCCCTCGTCTGCGCCGCGTTCAACGCGGACTTTGACGGGGACCAGATGGCTGTCCATGTGCCTCTTTCCTTCGAGGCACAGCTCGAGGCGCGCGTTCTCATGCTCTCCTCGAACAACGTTCTGCTTCCCTCGAACGGGAGGCCGGTCGCGTCTCCGACACAGGATATGGTGATTGGTGCCTTCTACCTGACGAAGGCGCCTTCCTCCATGGATGCACTCGAACGGGTGCTCTCCGACCCGACCTCGCCGAAGGCAGTCCGCGCTCAGACCGAGGAGAAGGTGGACGCGCTGTACGCCGACGCCCCGCGCTTCGGTTCCTATGGGCAGGTCGAGATGGCGCTCGTGCAGGATCGGGCCCAGTTCCACTCGCTCTGCTGGTACTGGTTCCCGCGTCAGGCGGGGGGAGACGTCAGCGAAGCTCCGGGCACACGCGCCGGGCGGTGGATCCGCACGACGGTGGGTCGGGTGCTTTTCAACTCGATCATCCCCGATGAGATGGGCTTCCACAACAACGTGTTCGCCAAGCGCGAACTCGGGGACCTCGTCTTCGACTGCTTCACGCAGGTCGGGCTGGGGCGGACCACGGTATTCCTCGATGACCTGAAGGACTTCGGTTTCCGCTACGCGACCCTCGGTGGGGTCAGTGTCGGGATCGACGACATGGAGGTTCCGCCCGAGAAGCTGGAGATCCTGAAGGATGCCGAAGAGCAGGTGGCGCGCTTCCAGCGGGCCTACTCCGCCGGATTCATTTCCTTCGGAGAGCGGTACAACAAGATCATCGATACGTGGACGCATGCGAATAACGACGTGGCCGATGCCATGGTCAGGCGTCTCGAGCGGTCGAAGGACGGCTTCAACCCCGTGTTCATGATGATGATCTCGGGTGCCCGGGGTAACCGCGATCAGATGCGGCAGCTTGCCGGGATGCGCGGCCTGATGGCGAAGCCGCAGAAGAAGCTGACCGGAGGGATCGGCGAGATCATCGAAAGCCCGATCAAGTCCAACTTCCGCGAAGGGCTCTCGGTGGTCGAGTACTTCATCTCGACCCACGGCGCGCGGAAGGGACTGGCCGACACCGCACTCAAGACGGCCGACGCGGGTTACCTCACGCGCCGTCTGGTGGATGTCGCGCAGGACGTGACGATCACGGAAGAGGATTGTGGCACGATTCTGGGTCTCGACATGGTCGCGCTCAAGGAAGGCGAAGACATCATCGAGCCTCTGAAGGATCGGATCGTCGGAAACGTCGCCCAGGAGGCGGTCGTGGACCCGATCGATGGGGAGCTCCTCATCGAGGCTGGAGAACTGATCCATGAGGATGCCGCGGATGCGGTCGAGGAAGCGGGGATCCAGATGGTGAAGATCCGCTCCGTGCTCACGTGCGAGGCCAAGCGTGGGGTCTGCCGGACCTGCTACGGGCGGAATCTGGCGACGATGGGCACTGTCGACATCGGAGAGGCCGTGGGGATCCTGGCGGCGCAGTCCATCGGTGAGCCCGGGACCCAGCTCACCCTGCGGACCTTCCACATCGGAGGGACCGCCGCCCGAATCGCGGCCCAGACCCAGCGCAAGTCCAAGATGGACGGTGTGGTCACTCTCGATCGCGTTACTTCGGTGGAAACCCCCGATGGGGACCAGGTCGTGACGTCCCGCGAGGGGCAGATCGTCCTCAAGACGGCCGCGGGCCAGGTCCGCAGCCGACTCTCGGTTCCTTACGGAGCCACCCTTGCCGTGAGCGAAGGGCAGGCCATCGAAGTCGGCGACATGATCTTCACCTGGGACCCGTATTCCGAGCCCATCGTCGCGGACGGTGCCGGAGTGGCGCGGTTCATGGACATCATCGAAGATCAGACGATGCGGGAGGAACTCGACGAATCCACGGGGCGTCGCCAGATGGTGATCATCGAGGACCGCAACAAGAAGCTGCATCCGACGCTCCAGATCTGGAGCAAGGGGAAGGGGAAGGCGAAGGGCCAGAAGCTCCGCGAGTTCATCGTGCCTGTGGGCGCGAACCTCGTCGTGAGCGACGGGGCGGAGGTGAATCCGGGCGACACCCTCGCCAAGATCAGCCGTGAGGCCTACAAGACGAGGGACATCACGGGAGGTCTGCCCCGGGTGGCGGAGCTTTTCGAAGCCAGGCGCCCCAAGGACCCGGCGGTGATCACGGAGATCGACGGCGCGATTGCCTTCGGAGAAATCAAGCGCGGAAAGCGCGAAGTGATCGTGAAGCCCGACTCGGGCCCCGATCGGACCTACGAGGTTCCCGTCGGGAAGCACATGCGGGTGCACGAGGGTGACCAGGTGAGGGCGGGAGACCGCCTCTCCGAGGGCCCGATCAACCCGCACGACGTGCTTCGCATCAAGGGGCCACGTGCGGTGCAGGAGTACCTCCTGAACGAGATCCAGGAGGTGTACCGTCTTCAGGGTGTGAAGATCAACGACAAGCACATCGGGGTGATCGTCCGGCAGATGCTGCAGAAGGTCCGGATCACGGACCCGGGCGAGACGCAGCTTCTCGAGGGCGAGAATGTGGACCGGGGCGAGTTCAGGCAGGTGAACCAGGAGGTCCTCCAGAAGGGGCGCAAGAGCGCGCGTTCGGAGCCGCTTCTCCTCGGCATCACGAAGGCCAGTCTCACCACGGAGTCGTTCATCTCGGCGGCTTCGTTCCAGGAGACCACCAGGGTGCTTACCGACGCGGCCGTCAGGGGCGCTCGCGACGACCTGAAGGGACTCAAGGAGAACATCATCATCGGACACCTCATCCCGGCAGGAACGGGGATCCACCGGTACTCGAATATCGAGTTCATGGTCGATGAGTCGTACTACGACGAGGAGATCCTTCCGCTCACGGATCCCGGCGGATTCATCCCCGGGTTCGAGGCCGAACCTCACGAGGGCGCGGCAGTAGACTGAGTCCCCGCGGGACACTGGGGGTCGGGGTGCTGCATCCCCCGGCCCCCGGCAATCCCGCCGACGTCCGAGCACCTCCGGGGCGTTGACAGGCGCACTGCCCCTGAATAGCTTTAGCGTTCTCTGTTGGAGACGAACGACCCGGGTCGCTGACCTGGGGCCTCCTCTTCACGGAATCGCAAGAACCTCCGCGCTGCGTGCGGTCTACGTGGGCGCGGTTTTTTGACCACCGGGATGTGAGTTTCGATGCCGACGATCAGTCAGCTCGTCCGTAAAGGGCGCAAGGCGATTCAGAAGAAGAACAAGTCTCCAGCGCTCCAGGGGAACCCCCAGAAGCGTGGAGTCTGCACCCGCGTGTACACGACTACTCCGAAGAAGCCGAACTCGGCTCTCCGGAAAGTCGCCCGGGTACGCCTGACGAACGGCTACGAGGTGACCTCGTACATCCCGGGTGAGGGGCACAACCTCCAGGAGCACTCGATCGTCCTGATTCGGGGCGGCCGTGTGAAGGACCTTCCCGGAGTGCGCTACCACACGATCCGGGGGACCCTCGATGCGTCGGGGGTGACCGCCCGCAGGCAGGGCCGTTCGAAGTACGGCGCCAAGCGACCCAAGAGCTGAGCAGAGAGACCCTAGAAGATGAGCCGTCGTTCCAGAGCCGAGCACCGCGAAACCGTCGGGGATCCGAAGTTCGATTCCCCGATCGTCACCAAGTTCATCAATTCGTTGATGTACGACGGAAAGAAGTCGACCGCCGAGAGCATCTTCTTCGATGCCCTCGATGTGATCGAGGAGAAGTCCGGACAGAACGGGCTTCAGGTCTTCAACCAGGCGCTGCAGAACGCCAAGCCGGCTCTCGAAGTGAAGAGCCGCCGTGTCGGTGGCGCCACGTATCAGGTGCCGGTGGAAGTCCGGCCCGAACGGCGCACGGCGCTGGCGGTCAAGTGGTTGATCGGGTACGCCCGTGGACGGGGCGAGAAGTCCATGTCCGAGAGACTCGCCGCCGAGTTGCTGGCGGCCTCTCGAGGCGAGGGATCCACGATCAAGAAGAAGGACGATACACACAGGATGGCTGACGCGAACAAGGCTTTCGCTCACTATCGCTGGTAGTCTTCAAACAGCAGGTCCGACATTCGAGCGCTCAGGCGCCGAAGCGTAGGAGTCCGGGTGCCGCTGGACTCCTGAGAACGCGCGGGCGGGCCAGTGGCCACCGGAGGTGGTCACTGCTGGGAGGAGGTCCGCGCGGAAACGCTTCGGGACCCGGGCGCTTTTTCGTGCCGGAAGCTGAAGGACGCGGCTCCGGTCGCAGGTTGAAGTCGAAGCAGGTTGAATCGAACCAGGTAAGGGAATAGATCGATGCCAAGGCAGCACCCGCTCAAGCACTTCCGGAACATCGGCATCATGGCGCACATCGATGCCGGAAAGACGACGACCACCGAGCGCATCCTTTTCTATACGGGAAGGCTGCACCGGATGGGCGAAGTGCACGATGGCGCCGCGACGATGGACTGGATGGAGCAGGAGCAGGAACGCGGCATCACGATCACTTCCGCGGCAACCACCGCTTTCTGGAAGCGCAACAACATCGAGTATCGGATCAACATCATCGATACGCCCGGACACGTGGACTTCACTGTCGAGGTGGAGCGCTCGCTCCGCGTGCTCGACGGTGCGGTGGCGGTTTTCTGCGCGGTAGCCGGCGTGGAGCCTCAGTCGGAGACGGTGTGGAGGCAGGCGGATCGGTACGGAGTGCCGCGGGTTGCGTTCGTGAACAAGATGGATCGGATCGGGGCGGACTTCGACAACGTCGTGGAGATGATGCATGACCGGCTGAAGGCGAACGCCCATCCGGTCCAGTACCCGATCGGATCGGGCGATACTTTCCGGGGGATCGTGGATCTCCTCCGGATGCGCGCGGTCTACTACGACGACGATCTCGGTTCCCAGATCCGTGAGGATGAGGTCCCGGCCGAGATCCTCGACAAGTGCACGGCCCTCCGCGCGGCGCTGGTCGAAGCCGCGATCGAGTTCGACGACGTCCTGATGGAGAAGTACCTGGGCGGCGAAGATGTCACGGAAGCCGAGCTCCGCGAAGCGATTCGCGCTGCCACGACCTCCGGGAACATGTTCCCCGTGTTCTGCGGTTCGGCTTTCAAGAACAAGGGCGTCCAGATTCTGCTCGACGGCGTGGTCGATTTTCTCCCTTCGCCTCTCGACATCCCGGCGATCTCGGGGCACGACGTGGACGACGAAGAGGTCCTGATGGAACGGCATGCGGACGACAAGGAGCCCTTCGCGGCCCTCGCGTTCAAGATCATGACCGACCCCTACGTCGGAAAGCTGACCTTCTTCCGGGTCTATTCGGGATCCATCCCGACCGGGACGGCGATCATCAATGCGACCCAGGGCAAGAAAGAGCGCGTGGGCCGGATCCTGCAGATGCATGCCAACAAGCGGGAAGAGCGGGATGAGGTCTATGCAGGGGACATCGCTGCGGCCATCGGTCTGAAAGATGTGCGGACCGGCGACACCCTTTGCGACCCGGACCACCTCATCGTTCTGGAATCGATGAAGTTTCCGGAGCCTGTGATCTCGGTGGCCATCGAGCCCAAGACCAAGGTCGACCAGGACAAGCTCTCGACCGGGCTCCAGAAGCTGGCCGAGGAAGACCCGACCTTCCGCGTCTTCACGGATCCCGAGACCAACCAGACGATCATTTCCGGGATGGGCGAGCTTCACCTCGAGATCATCGTGGACCGACTCCGCCGGGAATTCAGCGTCGAGGCGAATGTGGGTCGCCCGCAGGTGGCCTACCGCGAGACGGTGCGTGAGCCCGTCCAGAAGGTGGACGGGAAGTTCGTCCGTCAGACGGGAGGTCGGGGACAGTACGGCCATGTGGTCATCAACCTGGCCCCGGGTGAGACCGGCTCCGGCTTCATCTTCGAGAACAAGGTCGTGGGAGGAAGCATCCCGCGTGAGTACATCTCCTCCGTCGAGGCGGGGATCAAGGATGCACTGACGAGCGGTGTACTGGCTGGATACCCTGTGATCGACGTTGCCGTTCAGCTCATCGACGGTTCGTACCACGAGGTCGACTCCAACGAGATGGCGTTCAAGATCGCCGGGTCGATGGCCCTCAAGGAGGCGGCGCGGCGCGCGAAGCCTGTGCTCCTCGAGCCCATCATGGATGTCGAAGTCGTGACTCCGTCCGATTACATGGGGGATATCATCGGTGACCTCTCTTCGCGTCGAGGAAAGATCGAGGGGATGGGAGAGCGGGCAGGCGCGCGCGTGATCACGGCGACGGTCCCGCTCGGTGAGATGTTCGGATATTCGACGACCCTCCGCTCGATGAGCCAGGGTCGGGCCGTCTACTCCATGCAGTTCGGGCACTACGACGAAGTTCCGAAGAGCGTGTCCGAAGAGATCGTAAGCGCCTCCGGCGGGAGAAGGTCGGGAGGCTGATCTTCCTGAAGGACGCGATGTTAGCTGGCGCCGCAGGGCGCATCAGTTGAAACGGACCAGACAAAAACCAGAGGGCGACCGAGATGGGCAAGGCGAAATTCGAGCGTACGAAGCCGCACGTGAACGTGGGAACGATCGGGCACGTGGACCACGGGAAGACGACGTTGACGGCGGCGATCACGGAGATTCAGGCTGCGAAGGGGCTGGCCAAGTACGTGGCGTTCGATCAGATCGACAAGGCGCCGGAAGAGCGTGCGCGCGGGATCACGATTGCGACGGCGCACGTGGAGTACGAGACGCCAGCGCGGCACTACGCGCACGTGGACTGCCCGGGGCACGCGGACTACGTGAAGAACATGATCACGGGAGCGGCCCAGATGGACGGGGCGATCCTGGTGGTGAGCGCGGCGGACGGTCCGATGCCCCAGACGCGGGAGCACAGTCTGCTGGCGCGTCAGGTGAACGTGCCGTACGTGGTGGTGTTCCTGAACAAGTGCGACATGGTGGAAGACGAAGAGCTTCTGGAGCTGGTGGAGCTGGAGGTTCGGGAGCTGCTCAGCGAGTACAACTTCCCTGGGGATGACACGCCCGTGATCCGCGGG
>JBGTMU010000275.1:0-36407 GCA_041743405.1 Longimicrobiales bacterium
TGGAAATGGTGATGCCGGGCGACAACGTGCAGATGGAGGTGGAGCTCATCAGCCCCATCGCCATGGAAACGGAGCTGCGGTTCGCCATCCGTGAGGGTGGCCGCACCGTGGGTGCCGGCGTCGTCACCGAGATCCTCGACTAATCAGCTGAACGAACAGGAAGAGACATTATGGCCGGCAGGATTCGGATTCGACTCAAGGCGTTCGATCACTGGGTGGTGGACCAGACGGCTTCCGACATCTGTCGGACCGCCGAAAAGACCGGTGCCACGGTGAAGGGACCCATCCCACTCCCGACTCGTCGGGAACGGTGGACGGTTCTTCGCTCGCCTCACATCGACAAGAAGAGTCGGGAGCAGTTTGAACTCCGGACGCACAAGCGCCTGATCGACATTGTCGACAGCCGCCCCGCGACGGTGGATGCATTGACGAAGCTGGACCTCCCGGCCGGAGTGGACGTGGAGATCAAGGTCGACTGAACCGCCTTTCACGGCGCGTAACCAGGGATTCATGAGATGGCGGGACTGATAGGACGAAAGGTCGGAATGACCCGGATATTCGACGACGAAGGCGTGGCCGTACCGGTCACGGTCGTGGAAGCGGGGCCATGCCCGGTCGTTCAGGTGAAGACCGAGGGAACGGACGGCTACAGCGCCATCCAGCTCGGTTTTCAACAGCAGAAGGAAAGCCGGGCCTCGAAGGCCGAAGCCGGACATGCCGCGAAGGTTGGAATCGGACATGCCCCGCGGATCCTGCGGGAGTTCCGGGTCGCCAGCGGTGAAGGGTTTGAAGCGGGTCAGGAGCTGACCGTCGAGCTCTTCGCGGCGGGGGACAGGGTGAAGGTGACCGGAAACTCCAAGGGGCGGGGTTTTCAGGGGGTCGTCAAGCGCTACGGGTTTGCGGGACGCCCGGGGGGACACGGTCATCCGATGTCCCGTACTCCGGGTTCCCTCGGGCCGGGAACGGACCCCTCGAGGGTGATCAAGGGGAAGAAGCTTCCCGGAAGAATGGGCGGCACGCGCACCACGGTGCGCAATCTGGAAATCGTGAAGGTCGATTCCGAGAGGAACCTGCTCTTTGTAAAGGGCGCCCTCCCCGGAACTCGAAACAGCTACGTCTTCATCACCAAGTGATGACCATGGTCAAGGCACGATACTACAAGACAGACGGCAAGAAGGGGCGTGCCCGGGAACTCCCGGACGAGCTCTTTGGCGGCGTCGTGAACGGCCCGGTTCTGCATCAGGTCGTGAAGGCACACCTGGCGAACCAGCGGCAGGGGACGGCTTCAGGAAAGAACCGCGCCGCGGTCCAGGGCGGGAGCCGGAAGCCGTGGCGGCAGAAGGGGACCGGACGTGCCCGTCAGGGAACCATCCGGGCTCCGCAGTGGACCGGGGGTGGACTCGCCTTCCCTCCTCAGCCCCATGGGTGGCGGCAGAAGGTCACGAAGAAGACCAAATGGCTCGCCCGCCAGTCGGCTTTTTCTGCGCGAGCCGCGGAGGATCGGGTGGTTCTGGTCGATCCGCTCGCCTTCGAAGCGCCGAAGACGCGGCAGCTCCGTGAGTACCTGAAGGGGATGGAAGCGGGTGCGAAGGTGCTGATTCTCACGCACGGCGTCAGCGGGAATGTGGTTCTGTCCGCTCGCAACATGCCGGAAGTCATCGTCCGGCCCTTCGGAATGGAGTCGGTCTACGACATCCTGTGGGCACACACGGTGGTGATCGAGCGGCCTGCGATCGATGCCTGGGAGAGTGAGAACGAGCTCGATGGCGAGACGGTGGCTGTCCAGGTCGAGGACCCGGCGACTCCTGATGCGCCCGAGCCGGTGACGGAAGCGGACGGGGCTGATGATTCGAGCGAGGAGACGACCGATGCGTGATGTATTCGACGTGATTCTCGCTCCGGTCATGACCGAGAAGGCGACGGCCGTACAGGAAGGCGAGAACGTTTACACCTTCATCGTGCACCCGGATGCCAACAAGGCACAGATCGCCCAGGCGGTCGAAGCGGCGTGGGACGTGAAGGTGGAAGATGTGAGGACGGCGAAGTACGCGGGGAAGGCCCGCCGCTCGTTCCTCGGGCGGTTCAACCGCTCACAGAAGGTGGGGCGTCGTCCCACATACAAGAAAGCGATGGTGCGGATCGCCGAGGGCGACCGCATCGAGCTCTACGAGCTGGGTTGAGGACTTAGACAATGCCTCTCAAGAAATTCAAGCCGGTAACCGCGGGCACCCGCTTCCGGACGGTGGTGGAAAGAACGGAGATCACCCGGGATACCCCCGAGAAATCCCTGCTCGAGCCGCTGCACTCGTCCGGTGGTCGCAACCACCACGGCCGCATGACCATGCGGCGGCGAGGCGGTGGACACAAGCGGCGCTACCGCGTGATCGACTTCAAGCGCGACAAGATCGGGATTCCGGCCCGGGTGGCTGAGATCGAGTACGATCCCAACCGGACGGCGAACATTGCCCTGCTGCATTATGCGGATGGTGAGAAGCGCTACATCATCCACCCGCGCAACCTGGCGGTGGGGACGGAGGTGGTGAGCGGGCCCGATGCGGACATCAAGATCGGGAATTCACTCCCCCTCGAGCGCGTTCCCCTCGGCACCCTGGTCCACAACGTGGAACTCAAGCCGGCGAAGGGCGCGCAGATGGCGCGTTCAGCGGGTGCCGGTGTTCAGGTCGTGGCGAAGGAGGGTGACTATGTCAGCCTCCGGCTCCCCTCGACCGAAGTCCGCAGGGTGCACAAGAACTGCTACTGCACGATCGGGCAGGTCGGCAACCCCGACCATGAGCTCCGTTCGCTGGGCAAGGCCGGAGCCAACCGGTGGCGCGGGCGTCGTCCGAAGGTCCGTGGCGTGGCCATGAACCCCGTCGACCATCCGCTCGGCGGAGGTGAAGGTCGGTCGTCCGGTGGACGGCCTCCGATGACCCCCTGGGGCAAGCCCGAGGGTGTGAAGACCCGCAAGCGGAAGAAACAGTCCAACAAATACATCGTCCGCGGCCGCCGGCGCGGCAAGTCGACCCAGTGAAGTGGATAGTGACCTATGCCGCGTAGCGTAAAGAAGGGCCCGTTTATCGAGGAAAGCCTCCTCCTGAAAGTCGAGGGGATGAATTCCCGGAGCGAGAAGAGGGTCGTCAAGACCTGGGCACGCTCCTCCACGATCTCTCCGGAGTTCGTGGGGCACACCATCGCCGTGCACAATGGGAACAAGTTCATCCCCGTGTACATCACCGAGAACATGGTCGGACACAAGCTCGGTGAGTTTTCCCCCACCCGCCTTTTCCGCGGTCATGGTGGCAAGCTCGCCGACAAGCGGTCCAAGGCCCGATAGAACCGGCGAAGAACGATGGAAGCCAAGGCAATAGCCAGACATATCAGGATGAGCCCCCGCAAGGTGCGGCTCGTCATCGACCAGATTCGCGGCCGGTCCGTGAACGAGGCGTACGCCATTCTGCAGTTTTCGAAGAAGGCGGCCGCCGAACCGGTGGGGAAGACGCTCCGCAGCGCGGTGGCGAACGCCCAGTACCGGGCTCAGGACTCGGGCGATCTGGTAGACGTGGACGAGCTCGTGGTGAGCCAGGCCTTCGTGGACGAGGGTCCGACTCTGCGCAGGTTCCGCGCCGCCGCCATGGGCCGTGCCGCTCCGATTCGGAAGCGCACGAGCCACATCACCCTTGTGGTTGATACCAAGGAGTAATGCTGGATGGGACAGAAAACGCATCCGATCGGGTTCCGTCTTGGAATCCTCAAGGACTGGAAATCGCGCTGGTACGCCGAAAAGGACTTCCCTCGTCTCCTGCAGGAAGATGAGACGATCCGGACGTATCTCGAGCGGCGCCTGGCGCATGCGGCGATCGCGGACATCGAAATCGAGCGGAAGCCTTCGAAGATCGTGGTGACCGTCCACACCGCCCGGCCGGGCGTGGTGATCGGGAAGCGCGGTTCCGAGGTCGACAAGCTGCGCGATGAGCTCGGGGTGCTGACCAAGTCCGAGATCTCGGTGAATGTGGAAGAGATCAAGCGGCCCGAGGTGAGTGCCCGGCTGGTAGCCGAGAATGTGGCCCACCAGCTCCGTCAGCGGATCTCCTTCCGGCGTGCGATGAAGCGGGCGGTTCAGTCTGCCGAACGCGCTGGCGCCGAAGGGATCAAGATTCAGTGCGCCGGGCGGCTCGGCGGGGCGGAGATTGCCCGCACGGAAGGGTACAACGAGGGGCGCGTGCCCCTCCATACGCTCCGCGCCGACATTGATTACGCCCATGTGGAAGCCCACACCACCTTCGGGGTGGTCGGGGTCAAGTGCTGGATCTTCCTCGGTGAGGTGGTGGAGAACCGCCGGGGCCGTACCTACTCGACCGACAGCTAAGCGGAAGGGAATACGATGCTCTCGCCCAAGCGAGTAAAATTTCGCAAGACCCACAAGGGCCGGATGCGCGGGAAGGCCACCCGGGGGAATCTCGTCTCGTTTGGCGAGTATGGCCTCCAGGCAACCGAGCCCGCCTGGGTCACGAACCGGCAGATCGAAGCCGCGCGTATCGCGATGACGCGACACATCAAGCGTGGCGGGAAGGTGTGGATCCGGATTTTCCCGGACAAGCCGATCACCTCGAAGCCGGCCGAGACCCGGATGGGGAAGGGCAAGGGAAACCCGGAGGGATGGGTGGCAGTCGTGAAGCCTGGACGCGTCATGTTCGAGATGGAAGGTGTGACCCGCGAGATCGCGGAACGCGCCATGCAGCTGGCTTCGGCCAAGCTTCCGATCAAGACACGATTCGTCGTCCGTGAAGAGCAGCTGGGAGGATAAGACGATGAGCAAGGTGCAGGACATTCGCGACATGACGGACGATCAGATCCTGGAGCGCATGGGGGAACTGCGGGAAGAACTGTTCCGCCTCCGCTTCCGGGCTTCGATGATGGAGCTGGAGAACCCCAAGCTTCCGACGAACATCCGCCGGGAAATCGCCCGGATGAAGACGATCCTGCGCGAGCGTGAGCTCGCCGGCGGGGCGGCGTGAGCCAGAAAGGCATGAGTGAGATGACCGAGAACGATACGATGACCCCGGAGCAGATTTCCGAGGAGAGAACGAGCCGGAAGGTTCGACAGGGCGTGGTTGTGAGCGACAAGGGCGACAAGACGGTGGTGGTGTCGGTGGAGCGTCGCTTCCCGCACCCCCTGTACGGAAAGGCCGTCACCCGGAGCAAGCGCTACCACGCACACGACGAGAAGAACGAGTTCCAGTTGGGTGATGTCGTCCGCATCCAGGAGACGCGCCCCCTTTCCAAGCTCAAGCGCTGGAGAGTGGTGGAGCTTCTGGAACGCCCCGAACGGGTCTGATCCCCCTCGCGGGGTGACTTAGGAGAATAGAGAGATGATCCAGCAGGAATCGGTCCTCAAGATTGCGGACAACACGGGAGCCAAGCGCGCCCTGTGCATCCGTGTACTGGGCGGAACCCGCCGCCGCTATGCCCGTGTGGGCGATGTGATCGTGGTCACCATCAAGGACGCGATCCCGAACGCCGGGGTGAAGAAGGGTGAGGTCGTGAAGGCGGTGATCGTCCGGACGGCCAAGGAAATGCGCAGGAAGGACGGCTCATACATCCGCTTTGACGACAATGCAGCGGTGCTCATCAACCCGAACGGTGAGCCGCGCGGGACCCGCATCTTCGGGCCCGTCGGGCGAGAGCTCCGCGAGAAGCGCTACATGAAGATCGTATCGCTCGCTCCAGAGGTGATCTGATGGCCACGAAGAAGCAGGCGAAGAAGGCACGGCGCGCGAAGAACAAGTCGCACATCGTGAAGGGAGACCGGGTCAAGATCATCCGGGGAAACTTCCGCGACATGGAGGGGACGGTGCAGCGTGTCGTCCCCGATGAGGGAAGGATCATCGTTGAGGGAGTGAACCTCCGCAAACGGCATCAGCGGCCCACCCCCGACAATCCGGATGGCGGGATCATCTCCTTCGAGGCGCCGATCGATGTCTCGAATGTGATGCTCCTGGACCCGACGTCGGGTGAGGCGTCGCGAGTCCGGATCCGGAGAGAGGACGACGGCACGAAGGAACGCATCGCGGTGAAGACCGGGAATCCGATTCCCCGTCCGTGACCGATCAGAGGCCACCAGCAGTCGACACAACAGGCAGCGAGATGGATACGAGACTCGAAAGACACTACAAGAACAGGGTGCGCCCCAGGCTCCGCGAGGAGTTCGGGTATGCAAACCCACACCAGATCCCTGCCGTGACCAAGGTGGTCGTGAACGTGGGGCTCGGGGATGCCAGCAAGAACCAGAAGCTCCTGGATTCGGTGCTCGAGGAAGTGGCTACCATCACCGGGCAGAAGCCCATGGTGACGCGCGCCAGGAAGTCGATCGCCGGTTTCTCGCTCCGGGAAGGAGTCCCGGTCGGGGTTTCGGTCACCCTTCGCGGCAGGCGGATGTACGAATTTCTGGATCGGCTGGTCGCTGCGGCGATCCCCCGGATCCGGGACTTCCGCGGCATCCCTTCCCGGTCCTTTGACGGGCGGGGAAACTACACGCTCGGAGTGAAGGAACAGATCATCTTCCCCGAGATCGAGTACGATTCGGTGGAGAGAGTTCATGGTATGGACATCACCATCGTCACGTCGACGGACAGGGACGACGAGGCCTATGCGCTCCTTCGGGAGATGGGTTTCCCGTTCCGGGGTGATACCACACCGGTCGCGGTCGAGGCCTGAGTCATCAACAGGGGAAGCACCCAACTGAGTTCGGGGGATTGAATGGCACGGAAGGCGTTAGTTGAGAAAGCAAACCGCGAAGCCAAGTTCGGCGTTCGCAATTACAACCGGTGTAACCGGTGCGGACGTCCGCGCGCGTTTATCCGGAAGTTCGGACTCTGCCGGATCTGTTTCCGGCAGAAGGCGCTCCGCGGGGAAATCCCCGGGGTCCGCAAGGCCAGCTGGTAAGGGGAAGAACGAATCATGATGACGGATCCCATTGCGGATATGCTGACGCGCGTCCGGAACGCCGGACAGGCAGGACACCGTTGGGTGGACATGCCGGTCTCGAAGCTGAAGGTCGAGATCGCGCGCATCCTGAAAGAGACGCACTTCGTCTTCGACTACAAGGTCCTGGACGATGGGCGGCACGGAGTACTGCGTGTCTACCTGAAGTACCATGAGGGGCAGCCGGTCATCCGGCACCTCCAGCGCGTTTCCAAGCCGGGACGCCGCCAGTATGTAGGTGCGGGAGACATCCCTCGTGTCCGGAATGGACTCGGGATGGCCATCCTCTCCACTCCTCGGGGGGTCCTTTCGGACCGTGGTGCCCGTCAGGAAGGGGTTGGGGGTGAACTCCTGGCGCTCGTCTGGTAATCCACTCCGCCCGCACACGATAGAGCAGAGAGAACGATGTCCAGAATTGGAAAGCGGCCCATCCCGATCCCCAAGGGGGTTGAGGTACGCCTTGAAGGTCAGACGTTTCATGCCAAGGGCTCCAAGGGGGCTCTCAGCATGGATGTACATCCCGAGATGTCAGTCGAGATCGAGGACGGCGAGATCGTCGTGACCCGGCCTTCGGAGATCTCTCGACACAAGGCCCTTCACGGCCTGACCCGGTCCCTTCTTGCCAACATGGTCGAAGGGGTCGGAGAGGGATTCAAGAAGGAACTCGAGATCGTCGGAGTCGGGTACCGTGCGGAGAAGAAGCCTCATGGACTCACTCTCCATCTCGGTTACTCGCACACCATTGATTACCCCGCGCCCGAGGGGATTGAACTGGAGGTTCCGGTTCAGACCCAGGTAGTGATTCGGGGTCCTGACAAACAGCTCGTCGGCCAGGTGGCTGCCGAGATCCGCGGCTTCCGTCCGCCCGAGCCCTACAAGGGCAAGGGTGTCCGGTATGCCGGAGAGCAGATCCGGCGCAAGGCCGGCAAGACCGCCGGCTCGTAAGGCCGAAGGAGACATCCGTGACCAAGTTGAAGCTTTCCAGCCTGAAGAAGAGCCGCCGCCTGCAGCGCCTCCGGCGTCACTACCGCGTTCGCGGGAAGGTGTCGGGGACTGCCGACCGCCCGCGGCTCGCGGTGTTCCGCTCCCTCAAGAACATTGAGGGGCAGTTGATTGACGATGACGCGCGCCGCACGTTCGTTGGTGTTTCCACTCTCGCTGCGGAGTTCAAGGATTTCGCCGCCGAGGGGGATCACCGGAAGATCGAGCTGGCCTTTGCAGCCGGGAAGCTCCTGGCGGAAAGGGCGCGTGAGAAGGGGATCGAAGCCGTGGTATTCGACCGCGGCGGCTACAAGTACCATGGCCGGGTGAAAGCCTTCGCCGACGGCGCCCGTGAGGGAGGACTGAAGTTCTGATGGCCAGAGAAAAGAAGCAGAGCCGGGGCCGGGAGTCGGATCTCGTCGAGAACGTGATTCACATCAACCGTGTGGCCAAGGTCGTGAAGGGTGGACGTCGGTTCTCCTTCACCGCGCTCGTTGCGGTCGGAGACCAGAAGGGCAAGGTCGGGATCGCACTCGCCAAGGCGAACGAAGTGGCCGAGGCGATCCGCAAGGCTATGGACCGCGCGCGCCGGAACATGGTCGACGTTCCGCTCGTCCACGGCACCATCCATCACGACATCGTGGGAGAGTGGGGCGCGGGACGTGTCCTGATGCGGCCCGCAGCACCGGGAACCGGCGTGATCGCTGGAGGGCCGGTTCGCGCGGTGCTCGAGGCTGCCGGCGTGACCGACATCCTCACCAAGAGCCTCGGGACGAACAACCCGATCAATGTCGTCCGCGCCACGATGGAAGGGCTCGGGAATCTGGTGACCCCGGAGCAGGCCGCGCGTGAGCGTGGGATCTCCCTGGCAGAGCTGGAGGCACACAGTGGCTAAGAAGAAGACTGCTGCGAAGTCGGGGAAGCTCTCCATCAAGCAGGTGAGGAGCCTTTCCGGTCGCCCGGATGGCCATCGCCGGACGATGCGGGCCCTCGGCTTCACCCGGAACCAGCAGACGCGCATTCACGAGGACACGCCGGCGATTCGCGGGATGATCAACCAGGTGAGCCACCTGATTGTAGTCTCCGACGTCGAGGAGTAAGGGGATCATGGCTGAACTACACGATCTGAAGCCCGCCAAGGGCTCCCACCGGAACCGGAAGCGGCTCGGTCGCGGGCCGGGATCGGGCACGGGCAAGACGTCCGGAAAGGGGCACAAGGGGCAGAAGGCACGCTCCGGTGCTTCGATACCGGCGGGCTTTGAGGGCGGACAGATGCCGCTTCAGCGCCGCGTTCCGAAGGGCGGTTTCACCCCCCTTTCGAAGGTGGTGTTCCAGGTGGTGAACGTCCGCACGCTGGAAGAGATGGATGCGACCGAGATCACGCCCGGGGTCCTCAAGGACTACGGGTTGATCGGCTCGGAGTTCGAGCCGCTCAAGATCCTCGGCGCCGGTGACATCTCCCGGGCTGTGAACGTCTCGGCAAATGCCGTGTCGGCCACCGCCAGAGAGAAGATCGAGGGAGCCGGAGGTACGGTTACCCTCCTCGACGACTGATTCGGTCTGAGCCTTCGACGGAAACGACACCCGCATGTCCAACCCGATCCAGAATCTTCTCCGGTTCCCTGAACTCAAGGACCGGATTCTCTTCACCCTCTTCATCCTCCTGGTATACCGGGTGGGTGCGCACATCACTGCGCCCGGGATCAACCTGGGTGCGCTGCGTGAGCAGTTCGGCGCGATGGAGGGGACCCTTTTCGGGGTCTATGACATGTTCGTGGGCGGGGGGCTGTCACGAGCCACCATCTTTGCGCTCGGGATCATGCCCTATATCTCCGCCTCCATCATGTTCCAGCTTCTCGCGGCGGTCTTCCCGACCGTCGAGAAGCTGCAGAAGGAGGGCGAGGAGGGGCGGAAGAAGCTCACCCAGTGGACGCGTTACACGACGGTCGTCCTCTCGATCGCACAGGCCTACGGGTATTCGGTCTTCGTGGGGTCGATCGAGGGAGCGGTGACGGTCAGCGCCTTCCTGTTCACCTTTACCACCGTGCTCACCCTTACGGTCGGCGCCATCTTCATCATGTGGCTGGGCGAGCAGATCACCGAGCATGGTGTGGGCAACGGGATGTCGCTCCTCATCTTCTTCTCCATCATCCAGGGGTTCCCGGCTGCGGTCGTTCGCACCTGGGAGGCGCTGATGGTCGGCGAGATCGGGTTCATCGCTCTCGTCGCGCTCCTCTTCGTGGTAGTGGGTGTCACGGCCGGAGTGGTCTCGATGACGATGGGCGCGAGGCAGATTCCCGTGCAGATTCCGCGGAAGGTCGTGGGGCGGGGGAGGGTTCAGGAGGGGCAGAAGTCGTTCGTGCCGATCCGTGTGAACGCCTCCGGAGTGATGCCGATCATCTTCGCGCAGTCGTTCATCATCGTTCCCGGAACGCTGGGCGCATTTTCCAGCGCGAACTTCATCCGGGAGCTGGCTGACTTCTTCCAGCCCGGGAACTGGATCTACTATCTCACCTACGGGCTTCTCACGATCTTCTTCACCTACTTCTACACCGCGATCATCTTCAACCCGGTGGACCTGGCGGAGAACCTGAAGAAGCAGGGGGCGTTCGTGCCCGGCGTGAAGCCGGGGGCGCGGACAGCCGAGTATATCGACCGCGTGCTGACGCGCGTGCTGGTTCCGGGGTCCATCTACCTCGCGCTGATTGCCATCCTCCCCTTCCTCATCTTCGACTTCTTCAGTATCCAGACCTTCTTCTTCGGGGGAACGGGGCTGCTGATCTGCGTCGGGGTGGGTCTCGATACCGTTCAGCAGGCGCAGCAGCACCTCCTGCTCCGCCACTATGACGGCTTCATGAAGAAGGGTCGCGTCAAGGTGCGTGGCCGTCAGCGCTACATGTGATCCGATGGTCGTGATCCTGCTGGGCCCTCCAGGGGTCGGAAAGGGCACTCAGGGAGTGATGCTCACGCAGTCGCTCGGCTGGGAGCGGATCGCCACGGGCGATCTCCTGCGGGCTGCCCGGAGAGAGGGAACTGCGCTTGGGGAGAAAGCACGCGCCTATATGGACGCGGGGAATCTTGTTCCCGACGAGCTGATCGTGGAGATGGTTCGCGAACACCTCGCGGGGCTCTCCCCCTCGGTGGGGATCATATTCGACGGGTTCCCCCGCACCCTCCCCCAGGCGGAGTCGCTCGATCGCGTGTTGCCGGGGGTGGGAAGACAGGTGGACGCCGTCCTCCTCCTCGAGGCGGAGGAAGATGTGCTCGTAAAGCGGATCAGCGGAAGACGTGTCTGCCAGGAGAGCGGCAGGGTCTACAACGTCTACTTCGATCCCCCCCGGGTTCCGGGACGGTGCGATGAGAGCGGAGCCGAGCTCGTGCACCGTGCCGACGACCAGGAAGATACGGTGCGGCATCGACTCAAGGTCTACGAAGAGCTTACGGAGCCGCTCGTCGCCTACTACGAGTCCGGAGCCGCGCCGATCCTCCGCGTCGATGGGGCTGCCGGGATGGAGGCAGTGAAGGAAACGATCCGGGGGGTGCTGACGTCGACGCTCGGGCTGGAGTCATAAGCAGGTGATCGAGCTGAAGACCCGGGCCGAGATGGATCTGATGGCGCGGGGAGGGAGGATCATTGCGGCCGTATTCGAGGCGCTCGAGTCCCGGGCGGTCCCGGGCGCGAGCACGCTCGAGCTGGACGCGTTTGTGGACGAGTTCATCCGTTCACATGAGGGTGCGGTACCGCTGTTCAAGGGACTCTACGGATTCCCCGGGTCGGCCTGCATTTCCGTGAACGAAGAGGTGGTTCATGGAATTCCCAGTGCCCGACGGGTCCTCGCGATGGGTGACATCGTGACGATCGATATGGGGGTCCGGTTGGAGGGGTGGTGTTCCGACTCGGCCCGTACCTTTGCGGTCGGAGAAGTGGATGCCGTGACCGCCGAGCTGCTCAGCGTCACGAGTGACGCACTCGATCAGGCGATTGCCGCCTCGATCGTCGGGCATCATGTGGGTGACGTTGGCCATGCCGTGGAAAGCGCTGTCGCAGCTTCGGGGTTCCATGTGATCCGCGACCTTGTGGGTCACGGGATTGGCCGCGAGCTGCACGAGGACCCGCAGGTCCCGAATCTGGGGCGTCCGGGAGAGGGACCGAAGTTGAGGGAGGGGATGGTGCTCGCGATCGAACCCATGATCGCTACGGGCACCTGGCGCGTGAAGACCCTTTCCGACAAGTGGACTGTGGTGACGACAGATGGGAGCCGGTCGGCCCACTTCGAGCATACGGTAGGCATCACGGCCGAAGGGCCGAGGATCCTCACCCGTGCCGAAGAGACCGCCGGGATCCCTTGAAGCGGACCGGAGCAAGGGTTATACTTCCAAGCTCTGCAACAAACGGACGTGTGAGGATTCGATGAAGGTCAGAAGCAGCGTCAAGCCAATCTGTGAGCACTGCAAGGTGATTCGTCGCCGCGGTGTCGTGCGGATCATTTGCAAGCGAAACCCCCGCCACAAGCAGCGGCAGGGGTAATGTCTTTCACACGTTCCGAATAAGGACCTGGAGAAACGATGGCACGTATTGCGGGAGTGGACCTCCCCAGGAACAAGCGGGTCGCGATCGCCCTCACCTACATTTTCGGTGTCGGGCAGCCCGGCGCACTTGTGATTCTGGAGGGGGCCGGGGTGGATCCCAACACCCGGACGCAGGACCTCAGCGAGGAAGATATCGCTCGGATCCGGAAGGAAATCGAGACCAACTTCAAGGTCGAGGGCGCCCTCCGGACCGAAGTCTCCATGAACGTGAAGCGGCTGATGGACATCGGCTGCTATCGCGGACTGCGCCACAGGCGCGGGCTTCCCGTGCGGGGACAGCGGACTCACACCAACGCCCGCACCCTCAAGGGGAAGCGGCGCGCGATCGCGGGCAAGAAGAAAGCCCCCAAGAAGTAAGCTCTGACTGAAGGAAGAAACGCTTGTCTACCAAGAAGACCACCCGTGCTCGTCGCGGGAAGAAGACAGTTGAGTCTGACGGAGTCGCCCATATTCTGGCCTCCTTCAACAATACCATCGTGACGATCGCCGACTCGAAGGGTGATGTCATCACCTGGTCGAGCGCAGGCACGGCCGGGTTCAAGGGGTCCAAGAAGTCGACCCCCTTCGCGGCAACCATGGCCGCCGAACAGGCAGGGCGCGAGGCGTTCTCCCTGGGAGTGCGTCGGGTGCACGTTCGGGTTCAGGGTCCGGGCTCCGGACGCGAGTCCGCGATTCAGGCTCTGGCTGCGGCCGGGCTGGTGGTCAAGGCCATCGAAGATGTCACGCCCCTCCCGCACAACGGGTGCAGGCCTCCGAAGAAGCGCCGGGTTTGATCGCGGCCTCCTCATTTTCTGACTGACACACAGGTAAACAGGTTCTCTGATGGCTCGTTATACCGGACCCGTATGCAAGCTCTGCCGTCGCGAAGGGCACAAGCTCTTCCTGAAAGGGCAGAAGTGCTACACCGAGAAGTGCCCCGTTGAGCGTCGCGCGTATCCGCCGGGACAGCATGGTCCCGCCCAGGCCCGTCGGCGCAAGCAGTCCGAGTACGCCACCCAGCTTCGCGAGAAGCAGAAGGTGAAGCGCATGTACGGGCTCCACGAGCAGCAGTTCCGGAACCTGTTCGAAAGCGCGGTGAAGCATGAGGGCGTGACCGGCGAGAACCTTCTCGTGAGCCTCGAAACCCGCCTGGACAACGTGATTTTCCGGCTCGGGTTCGCGTCATCGCGCAACCAGGCGCGGCAGCTCGTGCGGCATCGACATGTCGAGGTGAATGGTCGCACGGTGGATGTGCCTTCCTACCAGGTGAAGGCGGGGGATGACATTGCAGTGCGGACCAAGTCGAAAGAACTGGCTCCGATCGCGGCAAGTCTGGACGCCCGCACTCGCCCCTCGTTGATGGAGTGGCTCACCCTCGATCAGAAGAACCGGGTGGCTCGCGTGGTACGCAAGCCTACCCGGGATGATATTCCGATGGAGATTCAGGAGCAGCTCATCGTCGAGCTGTACTCGAAGTAATCCGACTCGCACGCGCTGGCTCGCCCACAGGGCATGGAGGATATGGTGGAAATTGATCTGACCGGACTGGTCCTTCCTGAGAAGGTCGAAACGGTACAGACTTCGGCGGACGGAAGAATCGCCGAATTCGTGGTCGAGCCCCTCGAGCGGGGGTACGGGCACACGATGGGGAATTCGGTCCGCCGGGTGCTGCTCTCCTCTCTGAGAGGAGCGGCGGTGTGGGCGTTCCGTGTGGAGGGCGTGGTGCATGAGCACCAGACCATCCCCGGGGTTGTCGAGGATGTCCATCAGGTGATTCAGAACCTGAAGGCTCTCGTCGTCGATCTGGACGAGGATGTGGCCAGCGCGGCACTTACGCTGACGGCTGCCAAGGCCGGAACCGTGACCGCCGGCCACATTCAGGAGAAGGGCGGGGTCCATATTCTGGATCCCGACCACCACATCCTGACGCTGCAGGACGACCGCGATTTCAGGATGGAGCTCAGGGTCAACAAGGGACGGGGATTCGTTCTGGCCGATCAGCACGTGACCGACAAGGGGGATCCTGTCGATCTCGTACGGATCGATGCGATCTACAACCCGGTTCGCCGCGCGAACTTCGAAGTCCGCGAGACCCGGGTCGGGCAGCGGACGGACTTTGACCAGTTGACGCTCCATGTGGAGACCGACGGATCAATCTCTCCGGAAGATGCCGTCGCGACGGCCGCGAATCTGGTGCGGAGGCATCTTGAGTACCTTCTCTACTTCGGCAAGGATGGTGCGCCTCGCAGCACGCCACAGGGCGCCACACCCGTTCCGGAGAAGGTCCGGGACATGCTCGGTCGCTCCATCGAGGATCTGGCAGAGCTGTCCGTGCGTTCTCGCAACTCGCTCCAGAAAGAGAGCATCAAGACGCTCGGCGAGCTCATCCAGAGGTCGGTAGAGCAGATGCTCGAGATCGAGAACTTCGGAAAGAAGTCCCTCCAGGAGATCCAGGACTTCCTGGCGGAGCACAATCTCAGGTTCGGAATGAAGGTGCGGAAGGCCGAGGACGGCCAGCTCTTCTTCCTCGAAGACCCAGTCACAGAAGCCGCGGAAGCGAGCGACGAGTAGACAACGTCGCCCGTCCGTGATATATCGGTAGCTCAAGTCAGGATCGACAACCATGCGGCATCGAAAGAAGGGTCGCGCGCTTTCTCGCACGGCGAGCCACAAGAAGGCCACAATGAGGAACATGGCCACTTCGCTCTTCCGGCACGAGAGAATCGAGACCACCACGGCCAAGGCGAAGGAACTGCGGCCCTACGCGGAACGACTCATCACCCTCGCACGGAGGGGCGACCTTCACAGCCGCCGGCTGGCGGCGAGGAAGATCGGCGACCGCGAAGTGCTCGGGAAGCTGTTCGGTGAGATTGCTCCTCGCTATCAGGAGCGGCCGGGCGGATATACCCGCATTCTGAAGCTGGGGCACAGGAAGGGAGATGCGGCCGACATGGCGTTGATCGAGCTTGTGGATCGCCCGAACGCCTGAGCGTTCGCATTCCCGACTGACTCGGAATCTTCCGGAGACGACTCACCATGGCGCAGAGCAAGACCAGCGGCAAGTTCACCATCCCCCTCATGGTCCTGGCATTCATTTCCGCCGCCGGGCTCCTCTACTGGCTCAACGTCAACTCGACTCCCACCGAATTTGCGGTGGCCACCGAGGCACCTGACACCGGAGAGACCCAGTCGGTCGGCGTGAGCGAGTTCGCCCTGAATCCCTCCGTCTTCGTGGGGCAGCGGGTTCAGCTCGGGGACGTCATCATCGCGAACGTCACCGGGCCCGCGGCGGTCTGGTTCCAGTTCGAGGATGGGACCCCGTACCTGGTGCGGTTGAGCCAGGGACTGATGGGCCAGGGCCTGAACATTGCGGCTGGAGAGATTGTGGGTTTCACCGGGACGATCCAGATGATGTCCGACAGCATTCTGGACGCCTGGACGGCCGAAGGGGTTATTGCGGATGAGGGACTCCGAGGGATGATGGAGTTCTCTCAGACGTTCATGCATGCCGAGGAAGCGGCGATCCAGGGTCGCCCCTCACCGGCGGATACAAGCGGAAGCTGAAGAGCGCAAAACGCTCGAAGGGATAGAGAATCATGGCACGAGTCTGCTACGTGTGCGGCAAGGGCCCCTCCACGGGGAACAACGTCAGCCACGCAAACAACAAGACGAAGCGGCGCTGGCTTCCGAACCTGCAGCCGGTGAAGATTGTGGATCTGGCCGGAGATCGTCGCAGGGTCCGGGTCTGCACCTCCTGCATCTCGGCGGGGAAGATCCGCAAGGCGCCTGCCGTGAAGAAGTCCGAGGCGATCTGACGAAGCAGAGTCAGATCGCGCCACGACGGCGTCCTGCGGCAGCGAACGGGGCACCCTTCCGGTGAAATCGACATCGGAAGGGTGCCTTTTCTGTTCGGAGGCGGGATGAGCGTGCTCAAGGGACTGCGTGTGGCCGTGACGCGACCCGCGGACCATGGCGACGACCGGCTGGTGGAGTTGCTCACCCGCGCGGGAGCCTCCCCCTCGCGGTTCCCACTCACGGCCTTCCTGCCTCCGGCTGATGAACGGCCCCTGCGCAGAGCGGCCGCGCGCGCGCAGAGCTACGACTGGATCGTTTTCGCGTCGAGGCGTGCGGTCGGCCCTTTCGTGAGGTGCCTGTCGGAGGGAGGACTCACTCCCGAGGCGCTTTCAAATTCGGAGACGCGCATATGTGCCGTGGGCCCGGCCACCGCGGAGGCTCTCCGCGGAGAAGGCCTCGTCCCTGCGGTGGTTCCCGGGCGGTTCAGTGCGGAAGGTCTGCTCGAGGCGATCTTCCGGGAAGTCGGGGACCCCGCCAGGGTTCGCGGGCTTCGGATCCTCATCCCGCGGGCGACCGAGGGGCGTGACCTGATTCCCGATGAGCTCACGCGCGCGGGGGCATCGGTGGAGGTCGTGTCCGCGTACCGCACCGTCGAGGACTCAGCGGAAGCAGAAAGGCTGGCCGAGCGCGTGGTGCACGGGTCGCTGGACGCCCTCGCCTTCACGGCCTCGTCCTCCGTGCGGTGTTTCTCCCGGGCGTGGAAAAGCCGCTTCGGCGAGGATAGCCCCTCCTGGCTCGCGGAGATCGGCATTGTCGCAATCGGCCCGTCGACGGGCCAGACGCTCCGCGATCACGGGTTCGACCGGGTAGAGCAGGCCTCCACGTCGACTCTGGAGGGGGTGGTGCAGGCGCTGGAGGCGTGGGCGGAGCGTGTCCGTTCCTGAGATGAACGGCTCCACGGAGAAGCGAGAGGTCACGGAGGCACTGACCCTTCTTGCCGTGGGGCTGGTGCCGATCGCCCATATCGTGACCTTCCTGGTCGGTGGGGCGGTGGCAAACGGTGGGGATGTCGTGATCGCGTTGCTCGTTGCATCCGCGCTTGTATGGCGGCTTCTGTGGCGGGGCCGAAGTCGCCGTCAACGGGAACGACCTGCGGCCTCGGGTGATCGGCTCGTCACGGGCCACCTCCCCTTCGTCCTGCTCTTCGGCTTCGGCTGCTATGCGGCGATCTCCTCCGCCTGGTCTCCCACGCCCGAGTTTGCACTCTGGAAGGGGGTGGGCTACCTGGGTCTGGCCGTCGCAGCGTGGGTGGTGGCCCGTGCGGGGGGTCCCTGGGGCGGACTTGCCGACGTCTGGCTCGTCGGGACCGGGCTCGTCCTGTTCGTGGCCACAGCGCTGTTGGTTGGTTCCCTTCTCTCGGGCTTGCCTGCGCTCGGTGATCGGGTCCTCTACCGGGCCGGGGGGATCTCGGGTCTCCCGTTCCCTCGCGTGAGGGGGCCCTTTCTGCATCCCAACCTCTTCGGGGAGTATCTCCTCGTTTCCGGAATACTCCTCTGGGGGAGGTGGGAACAGCTTCCACCGCGCCGGCGCCGGGCGGCGATCACACTCGCAGCGGGTATCGGACTCGGCCTCTTCGCGACGGTTTCCTCGGCCTGGTGGGCCGCTGCCGTGATGCTGGCGGCCTGGGCAGTGAGCAGGAAGCGCTGGCTGATCGCCGCCCTCGCGGGTATGGCCGCAGCGGGCACGCTCTTTGCGATGCTGTATCGGATCGAGGTGCTATCCGGCGTCCACGTCATTGCAACGGATGGGCTGCGCCCGCGATTCTGGGGGAGTGCGTGGGAGGCATTCCGGAGGGCACCGCTATTCGGCTCCGGGGGGACACCGTTCCCGGCCTGGGTGGGGGAGCGGGGGTGGGACGCGCACTCGGTCCCTCTCGCCATCCTCTCCCAGTACGGGGTTGCGGGGGCGCTTATCCTGGGAAGCGGGGTATGGCTTCTCGTGCTTGGCGTACTTTCCGCCGGTGACACGCATGCGCCTGTCCAGCGCAATCGGATGGCGGCGCTGGCGGCACTGGCAGCGGTTGCGATCCACGGAATCGTTGCGGGGAGCGAGGATTTCAGACATGTATGGTTGCTGATGGGAATGATGGGTACGTGGGCCGCTCGGAGGCGTGAGCCATGAGAAATCCTGCCGAACAGAGCCCGCTGGTACCGATGCTCTTCGCGAGCATGTTCGTGATCGCGTCGATTGCGATCGGCCTCGGGCTGGTCGCTTCTCCCGGAACCGTGATCCCGCTCACTCTGGAATTCGCGGTCTTCCTGATGGTCACCGTCGGAATCATCCACGTGGCAGAGCCACCGGGAGCGACGAGGGACTGGCTCCTGAAGCTGACCGCGGTGGCACTCACGCTCCGATTCACGGCCCTCGTTGCGGTCCATTTCGTTCTGGATCCCATGTTCTTCGCCCCCGATGCCTGGTTCTACGGCCGGCTCGGGGAGGTGCTCGCCGTGCACTGGAGGGGCGAAGGCCCCTACCCCCACTATCTGGAGAGGACCTCCCAGAAGCTGTACCCATATCTGAACGGCTTCTTCCATTACGCGCTGGGGTCGAGCCACCTGGGGATGGCGATCGGCAATGTCTTTGCCGGGGTTTGGACTGCCCTCGTCACCTTCTACCTGGGTCGGGCCGTGATGGGTGACCAGGTGGGTCGCCTTGCGGGTGTGCTCGTCGCCGTCTTTCCCTCGATGGTGATGTGGTCGGTGCTGAACATCCGGGACGCAATCGCCACGTTGATCGCTACCCTGATCGTGTGGTTGGCCGTGAGGCTCCATCACCGGTTCAGCCTCGGCGGCGTGGCGCTGATCGTGGGGCTGATTCTGATACTGACCACCATCCGCGACTACATGGGGCTCCTGCTCCTCGTGGGGCTCGTACTGGGGTATTCAGCCGCGGTGCGTCCGGGCCGTGTGGGGCAGACCCTGCTCGCCGGGACCATCGTCGCGCTCTTCCTGGTTCTGGCAGTGGGTCAGCTCGAGTTGTTCTCCGTCTCACCGCTCGAGTCGCCCCTCGAAACCATGGAGGGAATGCGACAGGCGCTCCAGCATGGAGCGACGTCGGGGTACGGGGCCGAGTATTCGACCGGGACGGTCGGGGGAGCCCTCCGGTTCCTTCCCGTCGGAGTCGCGTATCTGCTCATGGCTCCCTTTCCGTGGCACCTGGAAACGGCGCTTCAGACCACGGCGATGCCGGAGACGCTCGTCTGGTACACACTGATTCCGCTCACTATCTGGGGGCTCCGGTATGCGATCACGAAGGGAGCCAGTCAGAATGTGATTCTGGTGGGCGTTCTGGCCGTGGTGATCGGGTGTTATGCCCTCGTGGAAGGGAATTTCGGGACGGCGTATCGGCATCGAGCACAGATCATGCCGGTCCTCTACGTTTTCACGGCGGCCGGGCTCATCCTGTTCAGGCATCGATGGAGAGAGCGAAAGTCATCGAGGAACCGCCTCATGACCCGACTCGCTGAGCCTCCTGCCGCGCGGAGATAGGGGATGCGCGTCGTCCGGAGGCACATGAGGACTCGGGGCGGCTCGGTTCCCCCGGCGTATGCGGTCCCTCCGGCCGAGACGGTCCGCGACGAAGGGTGGGAAGTCCACCGGTTCACGTCTGGCGTCGGTCACCGGGACGAGGCCACGATCGCGTCCTCCGGAGACGAGTGGGAGCGGTTCGGCGATTTCGACCCCGCCGAACTGGAGCGGATCGGGGAGGAGTACTTCGACGTGCTCCCCGAGGACGCATTTGGCCCCGACGTCGTGGCGCTGGACCTGGGGTGTGGAAGTGGCCGATGGAGTCGGTATCTGAGTGGAAGGGTCGGGTGGATTGATGCGATCGATCCGAGCGACGCGATCTTTCATGCCGCCCGCCGGCACCGGGGAGTCGAAGGGGTACGCTGGTCCCAGGCCGATGTGGACCACATCCCGTTCGCTCCCGGCACCTTTGATCTCATCGTCTGCCTGGGCGTTCTACACCACGTTCCCGACACGGCCGAAGCCCTGAAGAAGGCCGTCGAGAGGTTGAAGCCCGGAGGCTGCTTCCTGCTCTACCTTTATTATGCGCTGGATGGCCGGGGTGCCCTCTTCCGGCTTCTGTTCCGCGGGTCGGGGCTCATCCGTCGAGTGGTCTCGCAGCTCCCGATCCGACCGAAGCAGTGGGTGTGCGATGCCCTCGCCGTCGGAGTCTACCTCCCGCTCCGTCAGGTGGCGCGTGTCGCGCGCCGAGTCGATGCGGAGGGGAGGTGGTGGGAGCGCCTTCCACTCAGCTATTATCACGACAAGAGCATGACCGTCATGCGGAACGACGCGCTCGACCGGTTCGGGACTCCATTGGAGCAGAGATTCACGAAGGGGCAGGTGGAGGAGATGATGCGAGCCGCAGGGCTCACCGAGATCCGCTTCTCACCGACTCCACCTTTCTGGCACGCGGCAGGTCGCAGGGCAGAGGCCACGCCGGCCTGACAGTGTGCCGCGCCCTTTTCGACGCGTTGCTTCACCCCCTTCGAGCCATCATATTCCCTTCCTCCCGTAGCACTTCCCCTTCCGGCGTCCCCCGCCCCGCCGGGGCAACCAGGTATTGGATCGAATGTCAGAGCCCGCTCGCTCTCCTGCCTCAACTCACGCCCCTCTTCCAACGAAGCAGATCGGGGAGGGAACGATGACGTTCGGCGTCATTGGACTCGGATACGTCGGCCTCCCCCTTGCGGTGGAAATCGCCGAGACCGGGGCTCGTGTGGTCGGATTCGATGTGGCCCCGGGCGTGGTGGACACGGTGAACCGTGGCGAGAGCCACATTCAGGACATCGACTCCGCGAAGGTGGCGGAGGTGAGGGAGAAGCAGCTCCTCGAGGCCACGACCGACATGGCGCGGCTCACCGAATGTGACGTGATTTCGATCTGCGTTCCCACGCCGCTTTCGAAGACACGTGACCCCGATATCTCCTACATCCTCTCGGCGGGGCACGCCGTGGCGGACGCTCTCCGCCCCGGACAGCTCATCGTCCTCGAGTCCACCACGTACCCGGGCACCACCCGGGACGTGCTTCTTCCTCTCTTCTCGGACCGGGGGCTCACGGTCGGTGAAGACTATTTCCTGTGCTTCTCCCCCGAACGAGTCGACCCCGGAAATGAGGTCTGGAAGACCCGGAACACTCCAAAGGTGATCGGGGGGGTCACCGCCGCCTGTCTCGCGGCGGGGGTGGCTGCCTACGAACGGTTCATCGACACGATGGTGCCCGTTTCCTCCCCGGAGGCCGCGGAGATGGTCAAGATCCTCGAGAACACCTTCCGCGCCGTGAACATCGGCCTGGTGAACGAAATCGCGCTGATCTCGGACCGACTCCACGTGGACGTCTGGGAAGTCATCGAAGCGGCGGCCACGAAGCCCTTCGGTTTCATGAAGTTCACGCCCGGACCCGGACTTGGGGGCCACTGCATCCCGGTGGATCCCCACTATCTGTCCTGGAAGATGCGTACTCTCGACTATCGCACGCGCTTCATCGAACTCGCTTCCGAGGTGAATGCGGAAATGCCTCACTTCGTCGTGGGGAAGGTGCGGGAAGCGCTCAACCAGGAGCGGAAGCCGGTCAATGGCTCGCGGGTACTGGTGCTCGGCGTGGCATACAAGCCGAATGTGGACGACATCCGGGAATCGCCCGCAATGGAGATCTTCAAGGATCTGGAGCGCGACGGAGCAGAGGTCAGCTACCACGATCCCTTCGTCCCCTCCTTTCGTGAAGACGACAAGGAGTGGAAGAGCATCGATCTCACCGACGACGCACTCGCGGCTGCGGACGCGGTCCTCCTTGTCACCGACCACTCGGCTTTCGATCTCGAGAGGATCTTCGAGAATTCGAGGATCCTCGTGGATTCCCGGAATGCCACTGGCCGGATTGCCGAAGCCCGCGGAGAGGGGTACCCCCAGCGATGGATCGTGAAGGGCGGGAGCCGCTGACGGGGGAAGGGGAGGGGACCGGGGAGCGCCGACCCGTCCGGGTCCACCGCCTGATCGCTCGCCTCAACGTGGGGGGGCCCGCGATGCATGTGGCCCATCTCGCGAGTGACATGGACGCGCATGGGTATCGGACGAGGCTGCTTGCCGGGAGCGTTACGTCGGACGAAGGGGATATGGAGTACTACGCGCGCGCTCTCGGTGTCATCCCCGAGGAAGTGCCAGGTCTCGACCGACGGCTGCGCCCGCTGGCCGCGCTGCGTGCGTTCCTCTTCCTCCTGAAGACATTCCGCCGGGACCGTCCCGATATCGTGCACACGCACACGGCGATGGCAGGCGCTCTGGGGAGGGCAGCGGCACTCTGCGCCCAGGTGCCCGTGATCGTGCACACCTATCATGGGCATGTGCTCGGGGGCGCCTATTTTTCCTCGCTCCGCACGCTGCTCTTCCTCACCATCGAACGCGTACTGGCGCGCGGGACCCGGAAACTCGTGGTCCTGACCGAGCGACAGCGGCTGGAAATGCTCCGTGATCTCGGGATCGGCAGGGAGGCCCAGTATCGGATAATCGCCCTGGGGCTGGACCTCGACCGGTTCACCCGCACGGGCGATCGGGAGGGCGCCCGCGTGGCCGGCCGAAACGCGTGCGACCTCCCGGAAGGGGCCCTCGTGGTCGGGTTCGTGGGTCGGCTCGTCCCGGTGAAGAATCTCGAGCTCCTGCTGAAGGCCGTGCCGAAGGTCATGGCGCACCTCGGGGAACGGGGGAAGGACCTCCGGGTTCTCGTGGCCGGGGACGGCGAGATGCGAGCCGAGCTGGAGGCGGCGGCTGTACGCCTGGGGATCGAGGGTCAGATCGTCTGGCTGGGATGGAGGAGAGATGTGGCATCCCTCTATCCTGCCATGGATGTTCTGGTTCTCACTTCCCACGATGAAGGTACCCCGGTGGCGGTGATCGAAGCGATGGCGTCGGGGGTACCGGTTGTGGCACGGTCGGTCGGCGGGGTACCGGAGGTTCTGGGCGGGGGGGAGTATGGGACACTGGTGGAGAACGAAGACCCCGGGGCACTCGGTGTTGCCATCAGCAATGCTCTCCTTTCACCCCCGGCTCCGGCCCGGACCGAGGCTGCGACGCGTGCAGCGCTCTCCCGTTTCGGCCGGCAGCGGCTGGCCGATGAGATGGATGCGATGTACCGGGAGTTGCTCCACGGGACCCCCTGAAACATCTTGAGCGCCGAAGTCAGTCCTGACACTCCCACCTCCGGACTCATGTCGAGAAACATTCTCGTGACGGGCGGCGCCGGGTTCATCGGCTCGCATCTCGTCGAGCGACTCCTCTCCAGGGGTGATGAGGTCCATGTCGTCGACGACCTCTCGACGGGGCGACTGTCGAACCTCGACGCGGTCCGGCATCACCCGCAGCTTCATCTCGTGGTCGATTCGATCATGAACTATCCGATGATGCAGGACGTGATAGGCCGGTGTGATCTCGTGATTCACCTCGCGGCAGCCGTGGGTGTGAAGAAGATCATGGTCGAGCCCGTCGCTACCATCACGACGAATGTGCGCGGGACCGAGATCGTGCTGGACCTCGCGCAACGCCGGAAGACCCCGGTGTTTCTCGCCTCCACATCGGAGATCTATGGGAAGGCGGGCAACCGCCTCCACGAAGAGCACGACCGGGTCATGGGGAGCACCTCGAAGCGCCGCTGGGCTTACGCCAGCACGAAGGTGCTCGATGAGTTCCTGGCGCTCGCGTACTTCGACGAGAAGTCGCTGCCAGTGGTGATCGGGAGGTTCTTCAACACGGTGGGTCCGCGCCAGTCCGGCGCCTGGGGGATGGTGCTTCCCGCCTTCGTGGGAAGTGCTCTCAAGGGGGAGCCGATCGTGGTCCACGGGACCGGGGAGCAGATGCGATCCTTCTGTCATGTGGCGGACACGATCAGGGCGGTCGAAGGGCTCTGTGATCGCACCGATTCCTGGGGGCGTGTGTTCAACATCGGACGGGAGGAAGAGATCTCCATGCGTGATCTGGCAGAGCGGGTGAAAGCTCGTCTGGGTTCGAGTTCGGAGATCCGGAGCCTTTCCTATGAGGAGGCCTACGGGAGCGGATTCGAGGATATGGCCAGGCGTCAGCCGGATATCACCCGGATCCGGGAATTTCTGGGCTGGGAACCCACCCTGGATCTGGATCGGATGATTGATGATGTGGCGGCCGAACTGCGTTCCCGTCCATCGGAATGAGGCGCGCACTCGTCTTCGGAGGTCATGGGCTGCTCGGAACCGAACTGCTCCGGGCGATGTCCGAACGGGGATACGAAGTGAGCGCGCCGCCCCGCAGCGCCCCCTCCGGCTCCCACGACCGCACGTCCGCAGCTCTCTCCACTCCCCCGGTTGACGTGACTGATCGGGACGCTGTGAGGGCTGCGGTCCGGGCTGCGTCCCCCGAGTGGGTGGTCAACCTGGCCGCTTTCACGGATGTGAACGGAGCCGAGTCCCGTCCGGATGATGCATTCCGTCTGAACCGGGATGCCGCGGGCTGGGTGGCGGAGGCCGCCGCGGACGCGGGCGCTCGCACCCTCCACATGAGTACCGACTACGTCTTCGATGGAACCGCGCGGGACCCCTACGCGCCGGATGCACGGGTTTCCCCACTCAGCACCTACGGTCGAAGCAAGGCGGAAGGGGAAGATCGGGTCCTCGGGGCCGGGGGTGCGCCCCTCGTGGTCCGTACCTCCTGGATGTACGGGCGAGGAGGTCCGAATTTCGTGCGCACGATCCTGACGAAGGCCCGCGGGGGGGGGCCGCTCCGGGTCGTGGACGATCAGCGGGGTCGCCCGACATGGACTCGATCTCTCAGTGCAACTCTCCTCGATCTGATGGACCGGGGGTGCGAGGGGATCTTCCATGCCGCGGACGATGGGGACGCGACCTGGTTTGACCTCGCGACGGAGGCAGTGCACCTTGCCGGGATCGACGCCCGCATCGACCGGACGACCACACGCCCTGTGCCGGGAACGGCTCGACGCCCCGCATATTCCGTCCTCGACCTGGGCGCGACGCGCGAGGCGATCGGGCGAGAAATCCCCTCATGGACCGAGTCCCTCCAGCGCCATCTTCAGGAGTCGGCCGCCTTGGACACTCAGCACGGAAGAGTCTGTGATCAGTAGACCTGCGCGCCACCAGACCGCGACCGGGGGCCGACGATGAACCTGTGGGTTCCGCTGGTCCTGGCGCCGCTCCTCGCATTCGTCCTGTCTGCGGTGCTCACTCCCCTGGTCCGACGGCTGGCGATCCGGCATCGCGTGGTTGCCGACGTGCGGGAGGACCGTTGGCATCGCGATCCTACCCCGGCCGTCGGGGGCGTCGCGATCTTCCTGGCCTTCACCCTTTCCGGGGTGATCGGGCTGCTCGTTCTTGCAGGTCCTGATACCCTTGCGCGGGAGGTGATCCCGGGGCTCCACCCCTGGTCGTCGAGCGACGCATTTCTGGTGGCGGGGCTCATCATGTTCGGTGTGGGACTCACGGACGACTTCCGGCCGATGGGACCAGCCCCGAAGCTCATTGCGGAAGTGATGGCAGCTCTGATCCTCATCGGCAGCGGAGTGATGCTTCGGCTCACGGGGATGTTCACGTTTGACCTCGCGATCTCGATCTTCTGGTTCGTTGGGATCACGAATGCCCTGAATCTGCTCGACAACATGGATGGACTCGCGGGCGGCGTGGCGATGATCGGGGCCGCGGTGCTGGGTGGGATCTTCGTCATGGACAACACACTCACACTCGCCATTCTGGCCTTCGCCCTGGCGGGTGCAACAGGCGGTTTTCTCCTCTACAATCACCCCCCGGCCCGGATCTTCATGGGGGATTCCGGCGCACTGTTCATCGGGATCGTGCTCGCCGCCCTCGCGCTCTCACCGGCTCCGGGAGGTGGGCGAGGGATCGTTGCGGTGATCGCCGTGCCCGCCTTCCTCCTGCTCATCCCGATCCTCGATACGACTCTGGTGACGGCTGTGCGGATGATGGAAGGACGACCCGTGTCGCAGGGAGGGCGAGATCATACGTCCCATCGACTGGTCGCGCTCGGGCTTCCTGAGCGGGATGCGGTCTACCTGCTGTGGGCGCTTTCTGCGCTGGGAGGGGGGGTTGCGTTCGCACTCCAGGCTACAGATCGGCGTATTGCGAACCTCGTGGCCGGAACGCTCCTCCTCGTGATGCTGATCTTCGGGTTGCGGCTCCTGAGGGTCTCGCTTTCGCCCCGCCTCGCGCATTGGGCGGACCCCGAGGTCCAGTTCGAGCGCACGCTCTTCTGGAACCGCGCTCGCCCCGTGCTCCTCATGGTGCTCGACACCGTGGCGGTAATCCTCGCGTACTATGGGGCCCATCTCATCCGCTGGTCGCCGGACGAGTTCGCGCGAGAATTCGCCTATTTCCAGAGTTCATTTCCGTTTCTGGTCGGTGCCAAGCTTCTCGGATTCGCCCTGGCCGGACTCTATGACCCGAAGGGGTATCAGCAGGACCCGTGGAAGCTGTTTCGCGCCGCGACCGTGGGGAGTCTCGCCGCAGTGGCCTTCCTGCTTCTGGGAGCGGGGTTCGGATTCTCCCGAGGCGTGCTCCTTCTCGACTTCGTGCTGTGCACATCCCTGATCGGACTGATCAGAGTGCTGCCCATCTTCGAGAAGGAAGCGGGCACCGCGCGGGCGTCCCGAGCTTGATAGCAGGCGGTTGAGCTACTGGAGGGTGCCACCGCGACGGGGCGGCCACTCCTTCAGAAGTTCCTCACGCTCCAGGGGAACCGATTGTTCACCACGTTGTTGAAGATCGAACCGAAGCGGTATCGGAGGCCGACCTCCAGATTGTACTCATAGCCGGTTGCCAGGGCCCGCTGCTGGACCAGGATCTCCTCATCCGACAGATCTTCCGCGGGAATGTACAGCTGGTTCCGGATGATCTCGTACCCACCGTCGATCGTGAGTTCGAACCCCCGGAACAGCCGGACCGCGAAGTCGACGCCCACCGCGAGGGCAAATTTCTCCCAGTCGTGAAGATAGTTCGTCCAGCCGGTCGAAAACGAGATATCCCCCCAGGGCTGCCGCACCTGGTAGACGGCTGCGAGTCGGTGGTCGGCCAGTGTCTCCTCCGTCTTGTCGAAAATGGTTTCTTCCTCGTATCGGACCCGTGCGAGACCCAGTTGATACTGGACCACGAACTGGCGGCGATTGGCATCAGCATAGGGGAAGTAGGACCACTCCAGCGCGGCGGCGGCCCTGGCGCCCAGCTTCCGGTTCGACTGCGTGGAGGTGTTGGCCTCCACATCGAAGCCGGCACTCCACTGGTTTGCGATGCTTTTCACGACCAGCGTTTCAAATTCCCACTCGTCCTGCTTTCGCACGAACTCGCGTCCGTCATTCAGCTCCACCTTCCTCTCGCTGAAGGTCCCGCCGAGTTCGACCTCGACCCGCCAGTCCTCGGTGGTGCGGTTCGCACTCATCAAGCCGCCGATTTCATAGGACTCCTCGCGCTCTTCGCCTTCGAATTCGAGGTCTCCCCCCACCTCGAACACCCAGAGGTTCCATGGATCCTCTCGGGGAATTGCGGGTGCCTCAGACTCACTTTCCCTCCCGCGGATCTCGAGGAGGGGGGCGTAGCCCAGGCGCGCCGCATATCCAGCGAGCCCGGCGGCCAGGGTCCGGGTGAGGCCGCCGAGAACCTCGTCCTGCGTACTGGTCACCGAGGCTGTATACCGAAGACTGACATCCGATCCGAGAAGGTCCCCGGAGCCGACGAAGTCGAACACGTATTCGGTACCCGCACCGGCACCCTGGCTGGTCATGATCACATGGACATCGGAGGCCTCACGCTCCCGGACCCAGTCCACGAAGTCGATTTCGGACCGGAACTCGTTCTGGTTGCAGTCGCGCGTCTGGCAGTCCAGGAAGACGAGAAGGCGGGGCTGAAGCTCCGGTTGCTGCGCAGACAGAGGGCTCAGCCCTGGCGAGGCCGCGCCGACGAAGAGCAGCCCGAACAGGGCTGTGGCAATGCGGGAAGGTTTCGGCATCGTCTGATGTCGCAGTCCGGGTCTGGATACGAGAGAG
Source organism: Longimicrobiales bacterium (assembly GCA_041743405.1). Lineage (GTDB taxonomy): Bacteria > Gemmatimonadota > Gemmatimonadetes > Longimicrobiales > Gaopeijiaceae > JBGTMU01. Next base: position 28,421 of record JBGTMU010000275.1, read on the forward strand.
GGTGGCCCGCGGCCCGTCGTTCGCAGAACGAGCGCATGCGGGTCCAGCGCTGCGTTCTCGACCGGGGAGGGTACACCTTCGGGGACACGCGTTCCTGTCCGAGTGTTGGCGGAGGTGCGCGGGCCTGCTTCATCGACGCGGCCCTTGAGCGGCGGCTGCCGGGGTTGACTCCCCCGACGACGCGCGGCCATCTTGGCAGGCTCGCCTGATCGAGATCCACACGTGCGACTGGTCACACCATGAAAGACACCCCGAGTCCTCTCGGCTCCGCCCCCATCCTGGTCACGGGCGGGGCGGGGTTCATCGGACATCACCTGGTTGCCGCACTGCTCGAAAAGGGTCATGCGGTGCGGGTGATTGACGACCTGTCGACCGGGATGCGCGAACGCCTTCTTCCCTTCCTCGATCGGATCGAGTTCATCGAGGGATCCGTGGCGGACCCTGAAGCGGCAGCGAAGGGGGTGGCTGGAGCAGGCGCGATCTTCCATCAGGCCGCCATCCCGTCGGTTCAGCGAAGCGTCGTGGATCCGACAACATCGCACCATGCGAATGCGACCGGGACGCTGATCCTTCTGGAGGCTGCGCGGCAGGCAGGTGTGGACCGGTTCGTGTATGCGGGGTCGAGTTCCGCCTATGGCGATGCACCGGAACTCCCCAAACGGGAGTCCGCGAAGTCGATGCCGCTGTCGCCCTATGCGGTCAGCAAGCTCACGGGCGAGCACTATGCACAGGCCTACCACGCGCTGCATGGCATGGAGACCGTCGTGCTCCGCTACTTCAATGTATTCGGGCCTGGGCAGGATCCCAGCTCCCAGTACTCGGCGGTGATCCCTCGCTTCATCACCCTGGCGCACCGAGGTGAGTCCCCCACGATCAATGGGGACGGCGAGCAGACGCGCGATTTCACCTTCATCGAGAATGTCGTGAAGGCGAACCTTCTCGCCGCGACGGTACCGGCAGAGCGGGTTGCGGGGCGGGTCTTCAACGTCGGTTGCGGTGATCGAATCTCCGTGAACCGGCTCTGGCGCGAGATCAGCGATCTCACGGGTGCATCCGTCGAGCCCCGGCATGGGCCGGCCCGGTCCGGAGATGTCCGGGACTCACTGGCCGACCTCACCGCGATTCGAGACGCCATGGGGTACCACCCCGAAGTGGATCTCCGCGAGGGGCTGGAGCGGACGGTGGCGTGGTTCGGAAGGGATGTGGCACCCGGCACGCCCTGAGCCGGACCCATTCCTCATGGCCGGTGTTTCAACCCCGGATCCTCCTCGATTCGTCTGAAAACCACCGCCACCGACCCCCGTCGCTTCGTGATGCCCTTCCGACCCTTCCGAGCCCTGCACCTGGCTGCACTCGCCTTCGTCACGGTGAGCGTTCTTCCCTCCTGCACCCCCGGCGGCTCCGAGGAGGGAGCGATCCGGCGGGGCGATGAGGCGTTCGCCCGGGGGGACCATTCGGAAGCACTGGCCGAGTACCGCCTCGCGCTGCGTCAGGGAGAACGGACGGTCCTGGCGCTCACCCGCACGGCTCACGCATACGCCCGGGTCGGTCGGATCGACCAGGCGGCGGAACACTATCTGGAAGCCATCGCCCAGGATCCGACCGTGGCGGACCTCGCGGCCTCGGATCTCCTTCGCGTGGCTCATCAGGCATCGGGCCGGAACGATGGGATCGCGGCGGCAGCGGCCGTCGAGGCCGCTCTCGAGGTCCGCCCGGGAGTCAGCCTGACAGGACTCGCTCTCCCTCTCGCCCGACACTTTTCGCGCGGAGGACAGTTCGGCCAGGCCCTTTCCTACTATCTGAAGGCCTCCCAGGAGCTCGGAAACGATCCGGAGATCCTCTTCGAGATGGCCCTCGTGCACGAGGAGCTCGGCGACTGCCAGAGGGCCGTTGCCTTCTTCGAGCAGGTGCGGGACGACGTGACCGTTGCCCGCCGATCGGAGGTCGACTGGCACCTTGGGAACTGTTCCTTCGAACTGGCCCTGGAGGCCCGGGATCTCGATGAACCCGAGGAGTCCCTGCGCCTCTTCCTCGCGATGACCGAACTCGGCGAACCCCGAAACCGGCTGGGCCCCGCGTGGTTCGAAATCGGCGAACTGCGCGCCGCACGGGGCGAATGCGCCGAGGCGGTGCGAGCCTTCGAGCAGGTCCAGCGCGAGGAACTGGCCGGGGCCTTTCTCATTCAGCGCGCCCGGGACCGCGTGGATGAGATCCGGTTCCGGCGCGGGAACTCCGGCCCGTGTTGACCCTTTCAGACCCTCGGATACGATGACCGTACCTCTTCTCGATCTCAAGCCGCAGTTCGCCGCACTGAAGGACGAGCTGGAGGCTGCCGTGGCCCGGGTCATGGCGTCGCAGGGCTTCATCCTCGGGCCCGAAGTCGAGGCGTTCGAACGGGAGATGGCCGAGTTCCTGAACGTTCCCCATGCGATCGGGTGCGCCTCGGGGACAGACGCCCTCCTCCTTCCCTTGATGGCTCTCGATCCCCGTCCGGGGGACGAGGTGATTCTCCCGTCCTTTACCTTCTTCGCGACGGCGGGGGCGGTATGGAATGCGGGATTCAAGCCGGTCTTCTGCGATATCGACCCGGCGACGTTCAACGTCACGCGCGCGTCGGTCGAGTCGAAGTGGAGTGAGCGCACGCGGGCAGTGATTCCCGTGCACCTTTTCGGACAGATGGCGCCAGTGGAAGACATCCTGTCGCTGGCAGAGGAGCGGGGCGGCGACGTGCTGATCCTTGAAGACGCAGCCCAGTCGATCGGTGCGAAGCGCCGGTCCGCCGGTCCGCAATCCCGCGATGGATGGGTTCAGGCCGGCGCGATGGGGCAGGCGGGTGCATTCTCCTTCTTCCCGACGAAGAATCTCGGGGGGTTCGGCGATGGAGGCCTTGTGAGCGCCCTCGGAGAATCCCTCTCGGAACGCGTCGGCAAGCTCCGCGTGCATGGCGGGCGACAGATGTATCACCACGAGATGGTGGGGACGAATTCGAGGCTCGACGCGATCCAGGCCGCCGTTCTCCGCGTGAAGCTCCCTCACCTGGAAAAGTGGACGGAAGCGAGGCGCCAGAACGCCTGCTGGTATCATGGAGCTCTGGCCGACGTTCCGGAGATCACCCTCCCGGAAACCCTCGAGAGCAATTACCACGTCTACAACCAGTACACCGTGCGCGCGGAGCGCCGCGACGATCTTCGCGCGTTTCTCCAGGAAGCGGGGACAGGGACCGGAGTCTACTACCCGGTTCCGCTTCACCTCCAGGAGTGTTTTGCTTCCCTCGGAGGAAAGGCGGGGGAGTTGCCCCATGCGGAGGCGGCGTGCCGCGAGGTGCTCTCACTCCCGATTTTTCCGGAGGTGGGAGAGGATCGAATGGAGGAGGTGGCGGAGGGGATCCGGCGCTTCTACCGATCGTAGCCGATCTCCCCAGCACGCGTGAGTAGTTGAATTCCCCTCTGGAACCTGCGAAAATACCGGGCTATGCGTTTCCTAAAGACTTCCGTTCTGTTTCCGCTCACCTTCCTGGTCCTGGGAGCTGCGGGTTGTTCTTCCTCCCCTCGCTTCGAGGGGCTGGATGCCGCCGCGCTTTTCGCCCTGGGAGAGCAGGCCTTCGAAGAGGGAGAGTGGGACGACGCGATAGCTCCCTTCGAACGCCTCGTGAACAGCACTCCGGGCTTCGACCGGAACCCCGAGGCACGGATGTACATCGCCCGCGCCTACTACGAGAAGGAGCAGTTTCTCACCGCCGCAGCGGAGTGGGAGGGATTCCTCCTGCGCTTTCCCTCGCACGGGCTTGCGCCTGAAGCCTCGCTGGGAATCTGCAGGGCGTACGTTCAGGTGGCGCCGATCGCGCCGCGGGACCAGGAGTACACCCGCCGTGCTCGGGACAGTTGCCGTCAGACTGCCACCGACTTCCAGGGGATGAACGTCGCGGTCGAAGCCGATTCACTCAGAAGCGAGATGGTGAACCGGCTTGCGGAGCGCACCTATCTCGAAGGGCGATTCTATCAGCGACGGGGCGTACATGGGGCGGCCGTGCTCGTCCTTCAGGATCTCGTGGATTTTTTCCCCGAGACGCGGTGGGCTCCCGTCGGGTTCCTCGCCCTTTACCGGTCCTACCAGGAAATGGGGTGGGAAGAAGAGATGGAGGAGGTGCGGGAGCGGCTCCTGTTCCTCTATCCTGACTCCGACGCAGCAGCGGAGCTGCGGACCGAGATGGCCCCGCCCGGCGAACCGCCCTCCGGGCTCCCGGCCGTTCCGCCCTCCGGACCCTCCCGGGATGACCGCTGACCCTGAGCACCGGGGAATGACTCGATCCCGAACGGATGGAATGCGCGTGGGCGTGCTGGGCGGGACCTTCGACCCGATTCATCAGGGGCACCTCGCGGCCGCGCAGGATGTTCTGGAGACCCTCGATCTGGACCGGATCCTCTTCATCCCGGCAGCCCGGCCTCCCCACAAGGACGGCGATGAGCTCACCCCCAGCTCTCTCAGGCTCCGCATGGTCCGGGCCGCCGTCGAGGCGGACCCCCGCTTCGAAGTGTCCGATCTCGAGGTGCGTCGAGAAGGCCCGTCGTACACGGTCGAGACGCTGCGAGCGCTCCGGGAGGTCCGTCAGGAGGATGAGCTCTTCCTCCTGCTGGGCGCGGATCAATGGCGCGGGTTCGGTTCATGGCGTGAGCCCAGGGAAATCGTGAAGATGGCCCAGCTCGTAGTGATGACACGGGAGGGAGAACACCCACGGGAAGTGGATCCGGGGTTCGACGACGGGATGCCGGCCCCCCCCTTCCATGAAATTCGAGTGACCCGGATGGATCTCTCGTCCACGGAGATCCGTGCGCGGGTCTCCGCAGGACGCTCCATCCGATATCTGGTTCCGGAGGAAGCCCTCCGGATCATCGAAGCCTCCAAGATGTACTTGTAGAAACCATGAAAGCCTTCCTGAAGAAACTTCTCGGATCCAACCACGAGCGCGAGGTGCGCAAGCTCCAGCCGCTCATCGATGAAATCAACGAGAACGCGCAGGAGTTCGAGTCGCTTTCCGACGATGAACTGCGCGCGAAAACCGATGAATTCCGCGCCTACATCGCAAAGCAGGCGGGGCCGATCGAATCCGAGATCACCCGCCTCCGGCGCGAGAAGGCGAAAGCTGTGGAGTTGAGCGAGCGGGAGCGGCTCGCGCTCGAGATCGCCGATCTCGACGAAAAGCTGAAGGAGGCGATGAGCCAGGCGCTCGATGACCTCCTTCCGGAGGCCTTTGCCGCGGTCAAGGATGCCTGCAGGCGACTGGTAGGGCGTGAGGTGAAGGTGCTGAGCCAGACTATCGTCTGGGACATGATCCCCTACGATGTGCAGCTCGTGGGTGGCATCGCTCTTCACCGCGGCACCGCAGCCGAAATGCAGACCGGTGAAGGAAAGACCCTTTCCGCCACGATGCCCCTCTATCTGAACGCGCTCGCGGGGCGGGGTGCCCACCTGGTGACGGTGAACTCGTACCTCGCCCAGCGTGACGCCGAGTGGATGGGCGCCGTCTACAACTTCCTGGGTCTGGAGGTCGGGATCATCGACCTGCACGAACCCGGAACCGAGGAGCGGCGGAAGGCCTACGGCGCCGACATCACCTACGGCACGAACAACGAGTTCGGCTTCGACTATCTTCGCGACAACATGGTGCACTCGCTCGACCGCAGGGTCCAGCGGGCGCACTTCTACGCGATCATCGACGAGGTCGACTCGATCCTGATCGACGAGGCCCGGACTCCGCTCATCATCTCCGGTCCCGTGGGCCGTGATACGCAGTCGATCTACAAGCAGTTCAACCCCCTTGTCTCTGCGCTCTACCGGAAGCAGACGGCCATCGCCACCGAACTCATCGGAGAGGCGGAGAAGGCGATGGAGGAAGGGAACGAGTGGGAAGCGGCCCAGAAGCTGCTCGCGGTGAAGCGCGGCACGCCGAAGAACCGCAGGCTTCTGAAGTGGTTCGCCGACACGCCTTCGATCCAGACGATGGTGCAGAAGGCGGAGGCGGATCTCATGCGGGAGAAGCGCCTTCATGAGATGGACGAGCTCCTCCTGTTCGCCATGGATGAGAAGGGGCACAACGTGCACCTCTCGGATCGGGGAATCGACGAGCTCTCCCCCGACGATCCGGACGCATTCCTCATCCCCGACCTTTCGGAGGCGATCGGCGACCTCGAGCACGACGAGTCGCTGACCGACGAGGAACGCGCCGAGGAGATCCAGAAGCTCGAGGCGGAGTACGCCCGCAAGAGCGAGCGGATGCACGCGATCCATCAGCTCCTGAAGGCATACGCACTTTTCCAGCGCGACGAGCAGTACATCCTCGGGGAAGATGGATCAGTGGTGATCGTCGACGAGTTCACCGGGCGACAGATGGCGGGCCGCCGTTGGAGCGACGGGCTGCATCAGGCGGTGGAAGCGAAGGAAGGGGTCGAGGTCAAGGGAGAGACGCAGACCCTCGCCACGGTCACCATCCAGAACTACTTCCGCCTCTATGACAAGCTCGCGGGAATGACGGGAACCGCCGAGACGGAGGAGAACGAGTTCCACCAGATCTACAACCTGAATGTGCTCGTCATCCCCACGAACCGCCCCGTGGTTCGGGATGATCGCAACGATCTCATCTTCAAGACCAAGCGCGAGAAGTACAACGCGCTCATGGACGAGGTGGCCCGGTTCCACCTGATGGAGCTCCCCGTCCTGGTCGGGACCACGAATGTGGACGTATCCGAGACCCTGTCCCGGATGCTCAAGCGGCGCGGGATCCCGCACAACGTCCTGAACGCCAAGCAGCACAAGAGGGAGGCCGACATCGTGGCGGAGGCAGGCCGCCCGGGGGCGGTCACCATCGCCACGAACATGGCCGGCCGCGGCACCGACATCAAACTCGGAGCGGGGGTGACCGATGCCCGCACCGTGGCCTGGGCGAAGGCGAAGGGTCTCAAGTTGGAGGAGCTCGCTCCGGTGGATCCCAACCGCTGGGTGGATCTCAACGCTCAGACAGACGACTTCCTCATCGAGTGCGGCGGGCTCCACATCCTGGGTTCGGAGCGGCACGAGTCCCGACGGATCGATCGGCAGCTCCGCGGCCGCGCGGGGCGGCAGGGGGACCCTGGAGCCACGCAGTTCTTCCTCTCGCTGGAAGACGATCTCATGCGGCTCTTCGGTTCCGAGCGCATCGCGAACGCGATGGACAAGTGGGGCGCGGAAGAGGGCGAGGTCATCACCCACGGGCTGGTGACCAAGTCGATCGAACGGGCGCAGAAGCGGGTCGAGGGAAACAACTTCGAGGCCCGCAAGCGCCTCCTGGATTACGACGACGTGATGAACCAGCAGCGCGAGGTGATCTACGACCTGAGACTCTTCGCGCTGGAGGGGGGCGAAGACCTGACTGGAGAGATCTGGGAGATGGTCGATACGGCGGTAGAGGATACGGTCGAGGAGTTTACCCCGCCCGAGGTGGCCCCGGAGGGTTGGAATCTTTCGGAGCTCCGGCGTCGCCTGCTGACCGAATTCTTCGTGATCGTCCCCGAGCTTCCGGCGAAGGAGGGGGACCCCTCCGACTTCGTGGACCCCGAGGAGGTGCTCGAGGTGGTCATGCCGGCCGCGCGCCGGCAGTTCGAGAAGAAGGCCGAGGACTTCGGAGAGCACAAGAGTGCCTTCCAGAGCTGGCTTCTGCTGAGCGTGATCGACGACAAATGGAAAGACCACCTCTACGATCTGGACTCACTCAAGGCCTCCATCTCTTTCCGCGGATGGGGGCAGAAGGACCCTCTCGTCGAGTACAAGAAAGAGGCCTACGACATGTTCGTGGATCTCATGAAGGACATTCGGAAGACGATTACCAACCTCTACTTCCGGGCGCAGCTTGGTCAGCCCCAGCCCACCGTGAGGCGCCCGCAGGCCATGGCCTATTCCGGGCCGGAAGGGGGGGAAACCGGGGTGGCGGCGAGCGTGGCGGGGCGCGGGCCCCAGC
>JBGTMU010000276.1:0-18292 GCA_041743405.1 Longimicrobiales bacterium
AAGCGCCCTCCCGGTAGCGACGGTAGATCGCGTCGAGGACCCCGTTCACGAAGCGGGGCGACTCATCGCCTCCGTACTGGCCTGCCAGACGAATGGCTTCCTGGATCGCGACGCGCCCCGGAACCTCGGGGTGGTAGAGGAGTTCGGCGGTGCCGAGCCTCAGCACGGAGCGGTCGATGCGGGAGAGCCGATCCAGCCGCCAGTTCTCCATCGCTCCGAGGATGGCCCCATCCACCTCGTCGCCATGGGCCATGAGGGTTTCCACGAGTCTCTCCACCATCGGGAGCCTGCGAGGGGAGACGAGACGGTTCTGGAGGGTCGCGGTGAGCGCCTCGTCCAGCGAATCCCCTCCTTCCATCTCTCTGCGATAGAGCACCTGCAGCGCCCAGGAACGAGCCCGTACCCGATCGATCCGGTCTCGTCGCGACAGAGCCGCAGAGGGCGTGGGGTCCGTCATGACGAGGCGGAGTCCCGGCCGTCGAGGGCCCGATAGAGGTTCACCATCTCAAGGGTGCTGGCAGCCGCGTCCCACCCCCGGTTCTCCCCTTTTCCGCCCGCGCGGACCAGGGCCTGCTCGAGGGTGTCGGTCGTGAGCACCCCGAACCCCACCGGCACCGTCCCTCCCTCATTCAGGACGCCCAGGCCGCGGGCGGCCTCGCCAGCCACGAAATCGAAGTGGGGCGTCTCGCCCCGGATCACGCATCCGAGCGCCACGATCCCGTCGACTTTCCCGCTGGCCCGAAGCCTTGCGCACGCGCCGACCAGCTCCCACGCCCCCGGAACCCGCACGAGCGTAAGGTCCGAGCGCTCGACTCCGTGTTCTTCCAGGCACTCGAGGGCTCCCTTCAGAAGTTCCTCCGTGACCACGCGGTTGAACCGTGAAACGACGAGGGCAAAACGAAGCCCCTTTCCCTGAGTTCCGCCGAGAACCTCACGCATCACAGGTGCCCCAGCTTTCGGCGCTTGGTTTCCAGGTAGTGCGCGTTGTGCGCCCCCGGATCGATCTGGATCGGCTCGCGCCCGGTGATTTCGAGACCGTACCCCTCGAGGCCGACGATCTTCTTGGGGTTGTTCGTGAGGATGCGGATGCGGCGAAGCCCGAGATCCAGGAGAATCTGGGCCCCGATCCCGTAGTCCCTGAGGTCCGGCTTGAACCCGAGGGTGAGATTCGCCTCGACGGTATCCTGCCCCTGTTCCTGGAGTTCGTAGGCCCGGAGCTTGTTGGTGAGCCCCATCCCTCTTCCTTCCTGACGGAGGTAGACGACGGCGCCCTCTCCCTCGGCCTCGATGCGGGCCATCGCCGCCTGAAGCTGCTCGCCGCAGTCGCAGCGCATGGACCCGAAGACGTCACCGGTGAGGCACTCCGAGTGCATCCGGACAAGCACGTTGTCCTTCCCCTCGACCTCGCCCTTCACCAGCGCCACATGCTCCCGCCCATCGATCGCGGACTCGTACCCGATCAGGAGGAACTCGCCATGGTCCGTGGGAAGTCGAACTTCCGCGGTCCGCCGCACGAGCCGCTCCTTCGAGAGTCGATACGCCACGAGCTGAGCCACCGTGATGAAGCGGAGGTCGTGCTCCTCTGCGAATGCCTCGAGCTCCGGGCGCCTGGACATCGTCCCGTCCGGGTTCAGGATCTCGCAGATGACCCCGATCGCGGGGAGGCCCGCCAGCCGGGCGAGATCGACGCTCGCTTCCGTCTGGCCCACTCTCCGGAGTACTCCGCCCCGCCGGGCCCTGAGCGGGAAGATGTGCCCCGGCCGGCGGAGATCCTCCGGGTTGGACTCCGGATCGGCCATGACCTGGATCGTGGTGGCCCTGTCCTTCGCACTGATTCCCGTGGTTACCCCGAATCGCTGATGCGCATCGACGGAGATCGTGAAGGCGGTTCCGTGCGGGTCGGTGTTCTGCTCGGTCATGAGCGGAAGCCGGAGGGCGTCGGCTCGCTCCGGGGTGAGCGTCACGCAGATCAGCCCACGGCCATGCTGGGCCATGAAGTTCACGATCTCCGGGGTGATCACCGATGCGGCGCACACGAGATCGCCTTCATTTTCACGGTCTTCGTCGTCGGCAACGATGACCACTTTCCCATTGCGGATGTCTTCTATGGCGTCTTCGACGCGATCGAAGGGCATGGATCCCTCCCTGGATTTCGAATTCAAGGCCCGGCGCCCTCCCCTTCCGCTATGGAACGCCCTTCCGGCCGCTCGCGCGCTTCGATGATCGGGGACTCGGGGTGGGGTGTGAGCAGTCTACCCACGTACTTTCCGATCAGGTCCCCTTCGACGTTCAGGGGATCTCCCGGTTCGAGCGCGCTCAGATTCGTGTGTGCCCAGGTGTGGGGAATCAGCGCCACCTCGATGCGGTCGCCGTCCAGGAGCCGGTTCACGGTGAGGCTCACCCCGTTCAGGGTGACCGACCCGTGGAGGAGGGTCGCGCGATGGACCTCCGGCGGAAGTCTTACCTCCATCCGCCAGAAGTCTCCTTCCTTCGCAATCTGCATGAGGTGCCCCATTCCATCTACATGTCCCTGAACGAGATGGCCATCGAGTCGCTCACCCATTCGGAGCGCCCGTTCGAGATTCACCCGGGTTCCGGGGAGATAGCGTCCAGCGAGCGTCCGGCCGAGCGTCGTCCCCACGGCCTCCACATGGAATGCCCCGGATTCGACCTCCACCGGCGTGAGGCACGCGCCATCCACCGCGATGCTGTCGCCAGGAACGACGCCCTCGAGGAACGCCGCGGGAGCCGTGATCCGAAAGCGCCGAAGCGACTCCGCCTCCGTGACTTCCTCCACCCGACCGAGGGCCTCCACGATTCCAGTGAACATCAGGCTCCCCGATCCAGAACGCACCAGAGGTCCTTCCCCATGAGCCGGGGCGACTCCGCGAAGGTCCACCCGGAGCCCCCGTTGGAGGGCGAATCCGTCTCCAGATCCGGGAATGCCGACACGCCGTCGGCCCCGAGGAAGGAGGGGGAGACAATCAGGATCAGGCGATCCACGAAGTCGCTCTGGAGAAGAGCGGTGCCAAGCACGCCCCCGCCCTCACAGAGGAGCGACCGGATCCCCCGCCCCCGGAGCTCCTGCAGCGCCGCACTCAGGTCGATCCTTCCGCGGGAGGTCAACGGGACCGAAACGATGTCCGCTCCCCGGTCCCGAACCCGGGCTGCCCACCCTTCCTCCGGCTGCCTCCCGGTGATAACCCAGACCGGGGCCTCGTGCTCATCGAAGACTCTCGACCGGGGGTCGACGACCCCGCGAGCATCCAGGATCATGCGCACGGGCGGGATGCGCGGAGTCACCTCGCCACGAACCGTCAGCCGGGGGTCGTCCACCTGCACGGTCCGGGTTCCCACCAGGATCGCGTCGTACCCGGCGCGCAGACGCTGAACTGCGCGGTCGGCTTCCGGACCGGAGATCCTCGTCTGCGCCCCCGGGGCTTCGGCGAGTCGGCCATCCAGCGAGAGCGCCAGTTTGAGGGTGACGAAGGGCCGATCGTCCCGCCGATGGAAGAACGCCGGGTTCCTCCGACGGGCTTCGTGAGGCTCCAGGACGGGTCCGATTACCTCGATTCCCACTTCGCGGAGTCGGTCCGCACCTCCCCCCGAGACCGCCCAGGGATCCTCGGCCGCGAAAATGACCCGGGTCACCCCAGCCTCCAGCAGGGCCTCCGTGCAGGGGGGAGTCTTCCCCTGGTGACGGCAGGGCTCGAGGCTGACATACGCGGTGGAGCCCCGCGCGCGGAGCCCGGCCTGGCTCAGTGCCTCGACCTCGGCATGGGCTTCGCCGAACTCCCGGTGCCATCCCTCCCCGACGATCTCGCCCCCGCGGGTGAGCACGCAGCCGACCATGGGATTCGGGTGCACGCGCCCCCACCCCCGCTCCGCCAGTTCGAGGGCGCGTTCCAGGAAGCGGTGATCGGTCGCGGAGATCTCTGGCATCAGTAGGTGATCCGCGCCGTAAGGGCTCCGTGGAAGGTCCCGTTCTGTCCGTCGTAGGGACCGGTGCCCGTAACGAGGAGAGGATCCCGGTTCGGGGCGAGGGCCCAGCTCACTTCCCCGGCTATCTGGAACACGACCCAGGTCAGGTTCACCCCTCCGAAGAGGTAGCGGCGTTCGCGGGTGAAGTCCGAGGATCCCATCGTGTCCGAGAAGCCGACGCTCCCTTCGCCCTCCCGGCCGGTCACCGCGAGGCTCCCCTCCCCCGTGATCCGGTCGTAACCCACTCCGCCGGCGATCCCGAAGGCCAGGAGATCTTTCCCGATCCCACCCCGGATGGACGTGACGTTCGGACGCACCCGGATCGCGGCGCCTCCGGGATCGAGCGTGCCGTACTCGACCTCTCCACCCCTCAGATGGATGAGCTGGAGAGTTACGCCGGGCAGAGTGAACGACTCTCTGAGGAGCCCGAGGCGCACGCCGCCCCCCCATGCGAAGAGGTCCTGGTCGAAGCCGTCTCCGGTTCTCAGGTACCGCGCGGTGCCTACTGCATCGAGCGAGAGGACCCCCCCTACCGTCGGAGCGGGTGAGAACCCCCCGAACAGCCCGATCACCACGGCGGCTCGGGCGCCGATCAGTCGATGCCGGGCCTCCGGAAACCCGGAAGGGCCCGCTGGCGCGCGCAGGTCCGGAGAACGGAACGCGCCGAACAGGAGCCCCGCGTCGGTGACGATCCGGGGGGAGCCGCCGAGGCGCTTCCCCGCCGTACTCGGAGAGGTCGGAAGCGCACCACCCGCAGAGAGGGTGAGTGAGAGTCCGGCAGCGAGAGCGTCGAGGGCCAGAGCGGCCTCATGACAGCGGGCCGGCGGTGGCTCGCTTTCGGCCTGAATGCAGGACTCGCGTGGAGTGAGGGAGGGGGCCGCCTGAGCCGCGGCGGGAGCCGGGAGTCCGATCAGGACGAAAGCGAGCGCAAGGCCGCGGAGGGCCGACCGCAGGGGCACTGCCGGGCGCAAACCCCACTGGGACCCGGGGTTCCGGGTCATGCGAATTCGACGCCCGCCCCGCGCGTGACTTCCCCGACGACCCAGGCGCGCTCCCCTTCCGCGTGGAGCCGTTCGACAACCCCGTCGGCGTCTGTCTCCGATACCGCAGCGATCATCCCCACACCCATGTTGAAAACCCGGAACATCTCCGTTTCCTCGACTTCACCGAGTCGCTGGAGTGTCTGGAACAGGGGTGGAACCTGCCAGGAGCCTCGGCGCACCCGGGCACCGAGGCCATCCGGGAGGGAACGCGGCAAATTGCCGGGGATCCCGCCGCCCGTGATGTGCGCCAGCGCCCGGATCGTGCCGCGCTCGAGTTCATCGCCCAGCACCGGGAGGTAGCTCCGATGAACCCGGAGGAGCGCCTCGCCGACCGATTCGTCCATTCCGGGGAAGGTATCGTCGACCCCGAGCCCGGCCCGATCGAAGAGGATCCGGCGGGCCAGCGTGTACCCGTTCGTGTGCATTCCCGAGGAGGGCAGGGCCAGAAGAACATCCCCTGGCTGGACCCTGGACCCGTCCAGAATCCGCTCGCGCGGCACGATTCCCACGATGAAGCCCGCGAGATCGTACTCGCCTTCGGAGTAGAAATCGGGCATCTGCGCCGTTTCACCCCCGAGGAGAGTGCACCGGTTGGTCGCGCACCCACGCGCCACGCCGCCGACGACCCCCTCCACGACCCCCTCGTCGAGGTGACCGGTCGCGAGGTAATCGAGGAAGAAAAGCGGACGCGCACCCTGGACGAGGATGTCGTCCACGCAGTGGTTCACGAGATCCTCTCCCACCGTGTCATGCCGACCGGTGAGGAAGGCCACCTTGAGCTTCGTCCCCACCCCATCGGCCGACGAAACGAGCACCGGGTCCTGGATCCCCTGAGGAAGCGCATACAGACCCCCGAAGCTCCCGAGTTCCGAAAGGGTGTTCGAGTCGCGTGTGGCCTCCAGAAGAGAACGGATTCCTTCCTTTGCGCGCTCCGCCCCATCCAGGTCCACTCCCGCAGAGCGGTAGTCCATGCGTCCGGTGGGCGGATCCCCCGGCGTCGACGCTCCGCTCATACGCCGATGGCCTCCGGCTCCGGAATCTCGAACTCCGTGAGCGCCCGGAATTCCCGCACGCGGGCGGCTACTTCCGCCCGTGTGGTCCGGGAGAGGCGCCCAACGCTGAAATCCTCTACTGCGAACGATCCGAGCGCCGAACCCACGATTACCGCGCGACGGAAGAGCCCGGGCGTGTGCTCGCGGTTCCCGGCGATCGCGCCGAGAAATCCCCCGGCAAAGGCATCTCCAGCTCCGGTCGGGTCGAAGATGTCTTCCACGGGGTATCCCGGCGCGAAGAAGATGCCGGCTTCATCCATGAGAAGCGCCCCGTGCTCACCCTTCTTCACCACGACCCGCGAGGGGCCATGTTCCAGAACCCACCGGGCGGCTCGCACCAGATTCGGATCGCCTGCAAGCTGGCGTACTTCACCCTCGTTCAGAAGCAGAATGTCGACCCGTGCGAGGAGCTCGAGAAGGGCATCCCGGCTCCCCTCGATCCAGTAGTTCATGGTGTCGCAGGCCACGATCCGGGGGCGTTCCACCTGGTCCAGCACTTCAAGCTGGAGTCGGGGATCGATGTTCCCGAGGAAGAGGATCTCCGGACTCCGGAACGCTTCCGGGATCCTCGGATGGAAGTCCGCGAAGACGCCGAGGCGGGTGTCCAGGGTCTGAGCCGAGGAGAGGTCGTGCCCGTAGCGCCCCGCCCAGTGGAACGAGGAGCCTGAAGCGCGCTCGATCCCCGAGAGGTCAACACCGCGCTCCTCGAGGAAGGCGAGCTTCTCCACGGGATAGTCGTCGCCGATCACGCCGACGAGCTGCACGTCGGCCAGAAGCGACGCCGCGGCCGCGAAATGGACGGCCGATCCCCCGAGGGCGCCCTCCACCTTCCCGAAGGGCGTTTCGACGGAGTCCAGCGCAACACTTCCTACAACCAGAATCGACATCTCAGCGTTCTCCCGTGTCGGGGCGTTCCATTCGTTCAGGAGCACTCAACCCGAGCAGGGTCAGCGCGTTCTCGAGCACGATCCGCACGGCGTGCGTGAGGGCCAGCCGCGCCCTGCGAAGCTCCGGATCGTCGTGCAGCACGGCCAGATCGGGGTTCCGCGACGGATTCCCTGCATGATACCACGAATTCACGGCGCCCGCAGTGCGTTCAAGGTACTCGCACACGAGGTGGGGCAGCCGTCCCTCGGCCGCCCGCTCGATGAGGGCCGGAAATTCAGCCAGCTCCTGGGTCAGTTCGCGTTCGGCCGGATCGGAAAGCCGGGTCAGCTCCGCTTCCGCCGGATCCAGAGCCAGCCCCTCGTCTTCCGCCTTCCGGAGAATCGAGCACATCCGGGCGTGCGCATACTGCGCCTTGTAGAGCGGGTTCTTGTCCGACTGATCCTTCGCCCAGTCGAGATCGAAGACCAGGTGCGCCTCGGGTTTCCGCATCAGGAAGAAGTAGCGGGTGACATCCACCCCCACCTCTTCCATCAGGTCGCGGAGCGTCGTGTAGTCTCCGGCTCGCTTGGAGAACTTCACCTCCTGCCCGCCCTGCTCCACCGTGACCATCTGGTGCAGGACGTACTCCGGATACCCTGCCGGGAGTCCGAGCGCCTGAAGCCCCGCTCTCACCCGATCCACGGTGCCGTGGTGATCCGCGCCCTGGACATTGATCGCCCGGTGGAAGCCGCGTTCCCACTTGGTCAGATGATAGGCGACATCCGGGAGGAAGTAGGTGGGCGATCCGTCGGACTTGACCATGACACGGTCCTTCTGATCGCCGAAATTCGTGGTTTTCAGCCAGACGGCCCCGTCCTTCTCGTACACGAGCCCGGTTTCCCTGAGCGCCTGGATCGTGCTGTCGACCCGGCCTTCCTCGTAGAGCGAGGATTCCAGGTAGTAGCGATCGAAGTGGACCCTGAAAGTCGAAAGGTCGAGATCCTGCTCCCCGCGAAGCCGGTCCACCGCGAAGCGCTGCATCCGGGCGAGCCCCTCGCCCGAGGGATCATCCAGCCACCGATCCCCCTCCGCCTCTGCGAAGTCGACCGCGATCTCGCGAACGGTGTCGCCGTGATATCCGTCCTCCGGGATGGGGTGATCCCGCCCGGAGTGCTGGGCATACCGGGCGTACACGCTTTCCGCGAGGCGTTCGATCTGCCGGCCGGCGTCGTTGTAGTAGAACTCCCGATACACCTTCCACCCGCTCCATTCCAGGAGCGCAGAGATGGCGTCGCCAAGCGCCGCCTGACGGCCGTGTCCGAGGTGGAGGAGCCCGGTCGGGTTCGCGGACACGAACTCCACGACTACCGCTTCCCCCTTCCCCGAATCCACGCGCCCGAAGCGCGCCCCCTCGCTGATGATGCGCGCGATGACCGCGGTCACGGCTCCGGTTGCGAGATGGAAGTTGAGGAATCCCGGCCCTGCCACGTCGACCCTCTCCACTCCGGAGGTTCCCGGCTCAAATCGACTGGCGATCTCCTCGGCGATGGCTCGAGGAGGGCGTCGGAGCCTTCCGGCCAGCGTCATCGCCACATTCGTGGCCAACTCACCATGGGTCGGATCCCGAGGACGCTCGAACTGGATGCGGGCGTCCGAAACCCCCATCTCGCCGAGAATCGATTCCAGATGGGCCTGGAGTCGCGTCAGATCCATCATCCGTCGCCCGAAGAGGGAGACCTGGCTGGCTTCGCGGGCGTGGCCGGAGGGGAGCCAGCCGAGCTCGTCTTCGCGGGAGCGTCCGACTTCCCAGGGGAATCCGCCTTCCCGGGAGCATCCGCCTTCGCGGGAACGTCCGACTTCCCGGCCTCGCCCCCCTTCCCGCCGTCACCCCCTGCCTTCGCCTCTCCTCCGTGCCCCGACTCGGCCTGGGCCGCAGACCTGTACGAGTCGGATCGATAGTCGGTGATGTAGAACCCCGACCCCTTGAAGAGGAACCCCGCACCCGCCGAGAGTCTCCGCACGGCATCCTTTCCGCACTCCGGGCAAACCGCTTCCGGAGCGTCGGACATCCGCTGGAACAGTTCGAAGTCGTGCCCGTCCGGGCACCGGTACTCATAGGTGGGCATGAAGCTTCCCCTCGGATCGACAGGACACGGGACGGCCTTTCACCGCTGGAGCGGCCCCCGTTCAACAGCCATTCAATTTACCCAAAGCTCGCCCGTGGCGGGAGGCCGAGGACCCAGGATTCGCCTGCAGAGGCAGGCCGGAGGGCTCGGTGCAGAATCACCCGGCGGGAGCGAAGGTTCCCCATTCCTTCCGCAGGGTATCGGAGATTTCACCCAGGGTGGCGAGCGCCCGCACGGCGTCGAGAATCAGCGGCATCAGGTTTGTGCTCCCCCGCGCCCCCTCGGCGAGCGCCGCGAGTGCGGCTTCGACGCGTGCGCCGTCCCGGCGGGCGCGGAGCTCGGCAACCCTGGCTCTCTGTCCCTGCTCGAGTGCCGAGTAATCGGTGCTGTCGATCCTTGGAGCCGCCTCGTCCTCGGCGAAACGATTCACCCCCACAACCACGCGTTCTCCGGACTCGACCTCCATCTGGAATCGGTAGGCGCTCTGGTGAATTTCCTCCTGCATGTACTCGACCGCGCGGGCCGCCCCCCCACGCTCCCGGATCTCCTCGAGATAGCGGGAAGCCTCTTCCTCGATCCGGTTCGTGAGATCCTCCACGAAATAGCTTCCGGCCAGCGGATCGACCGTCCGCGTGACCCCGGATTCCCAGGCCAGTACCTGCTGCGTGCGGAGTGCGATGCGTGCGGCTTCCTCGGTGGGAAGCGCGAGCGCCTCATCGAAGCCGTTCGTGTGGAGTGACTGCGTGCCCCCGAGCACGGCCGAGAGCGCCTGCGTGGTCACGCGGACCACATTGTTCAGGGGCTGTTGCGCCGTGAGGGTCGAGCCCCCGGTCTGGGTGTGAAAGCGCAGACGGCACGCCTCATCCGAAGCCCCGTAGCGCTCCCGCATCAGCCGCGCCCAGAGCCGCCGCGCCGCCCTGAACTTCGCAACCTCTTCGAAGAAGTCGTTGTGCGCCGCGAAGAAGAACGAGAGGCGGGGCGCGAACTCCTCCACGTCGATCCCGGCCGCGATAGCCCTTTCCACATACTCCAGGCCATTCGCGAAGGTGAAGGCCACCTCCTGCGTCGCGGTCGATCCGGCCTCGCGGATATGGTATCCCGAGATCGAGATGGTATTCCAGCGCGGTACATGCTCCCGGCAGTACGCCAGGATGTCGGAAATCAGCCGGAGCGACGGATCCACCGGATAGATGTAGGTCCCCCGCGCGATGTACTCCTTCAGGATGTCGTTCTGGATCGTTCCGGTGAGGGTCTCGGAGGCGATCCCCTCTTCTTCGGCCACGGCGATATAGAGGGCAAGGAGGATCGCCGCCGTCGAGTTGATCGTCATCGAGGTGGAAACCCCGTCGAGGGCGATCCCGCGAAACAGGGTGCGCATGTCCTCGAGGGAATCGATCGCCACCCCCGAACGGCCGACCTCTCCGGCCGACATCGGGTGATCCGAGTCGTAGCCCATCTGGGTCGGGAGGTCGAAGGCCACCGAGAGTCCGGTCTGGCCCCGCTCCAGGAGGTAGTGGTAGCGGGCATTCGTTTCCTCGGCCGTGCCGAAGCCCGCATACTGGCGCATGGTCCAGTGCCTCCCGCGATACATGGAGGGGTAAACCCCCCGCGTGAAGGGGAAGGCGCCGGGGGCGCCCAGATCCCTCGCCGGGTCCAGGTCCAGACCATCGGGGCCGTACAGCTCCTCGACAGGGAGCCCCGAGTCGGTGCGGAATTGGTCGCTCATTCGTCCTCCTCCAGCGGTTCGAACTCCACGAGGAGGGAGTCCTTCTCGACGGGGGTTCCCGCTTCGGTGTGGATCGCCGTGACCCTTCCCGGGGCGGGAGCCTTCAACTCGTTCTCCATCTTCATCGCCTCCACGATCACGATCCCCTGCCCGGCCTCGACCACATCCCCGACGGCCACTTCCACCCGCACGACCATCCCCGGCATCGGTGCCTTCAGCGGAGCCGGGCCCTTCGTCGCAGCCACCGCGGACCGGGCGCTGCGGACTGCTTCATCCCCCGGATCGAGGACCTCGCAGGGATATGTGACTCCGTCGATCGCGAATGCCCACCGTCCCTGCCCGGTTCGGACGGGGAGCACGCGCACCGATCGATCGCCCAGGCGCACGGTTCGCCAGGGGGTGTGGGAAGACCCGGGAAGGAGTGCGACGTCGACCGGCTCTCCGCCGATTCGCACTTCCCTTCCCTGGATCTCCGCTTCGATCCGGTCACCTCCCACATGCACGTAGTACCGGTTCATTCCCCCCTCTCCGGTTCAGATTGCGCGCCCCGAAGGTCCATCGTCATCACGGTTTCCACATGCGACGTCTGTGGGAACAGGTCGAAGAGCCGGATGGACGCGACCGTGTAGTCGCCTCCGAGGAGGGCCTGGTCGCGCGCCAGGGTGGCTGGATCGCAGCTCACGTAGACGATCCGGGCCGGTGAAGCTTCGCGAAGGGCTTCCATGACTCCCGGCGCGACCCCTCCTCGGGGCGGATTCAGGATCACGCGTTCGACGGGGAGCGCGGCTCCGATTCTTTCCTCGACCTTCCCTTCGACCAGGGTGAACCCGGAAACGGGTCGCCTTGCGGCCGTCGAGACGGCTCCCGGGTCCATCTCGATCCCGATGGCCGTGAACCCCTCGCGTGCGAAGGCCCGCCCGTAGGTCCCGAATCCGCAGTAGGCATCCAGCACGCGGTCACCCGTGCGCGGCGCGGTGGTCTCGATCACCCACTGGTGAAGTGCCTCCGCGCGACTTCGGTTCACCTGTGAGAAGGTCCCGGGAGTGATGGCAAACTCCTCTCCGAACCAGGCCTCGTCGAGGTCGCCACGCCCCGCAGCCAGCACCGGCCGAATCTCTCCCTCGCCGCGGACCCAGACGGCCGCGAGCCCGGAAGCCTCCCGCAACGCTTCGGGTGACCCGGCTCCCCGCCCACCCTCGATCAGGAGAATCACCTCTCCGGAGGACAGCCCTCGCAGCGTCAAACGGAGCTCCCTTCCCCCCGGAAGCCAACGGGCGTCCTCCCCCCATCCGGCGCGGAGGGCATCCCAGGCCACCGTGATCGGCTTCTCCGGGAGGAGGCAGCGTCCATCGACCTCGACGATCCGTCCCGGCGAACTCCGATGGTACAGCCCGGCCCGCACCCCTCCACCCGGGAGGCGGAGGAGGTGAAAGGTCATCCGGTTCCGGTAATGGAATTCAGGACCCGCTTCCCCGTCGCCCCATTCCGGGTCCGGAATCTCGGTTTCTCCCCCGATTCGACGAAGCGTTTCTACCACCCGGGTGAACTTGGCCTCCCGCTGAGCGGAAGGTTCGAGATGCTGGATGGAGCAGCCGCCGCATCGATCGTAGAAGGGACACGGGGCGGGGCGACGGGCGGCGCCCTCTTCCTGGAGCGCCAGGACCTCTCCCCTCGCCCAGCGGGCCTTCTCCCGGGTGAGACGCACCACCGCCAGGTCACCCGGCGCCGTCCTGGGTACGAAGACGACCCGGCCATCGGGCAGGTGCCCGACGCCCGCGCCATCGGATCCGATCCCGGTGATCCGTACGGCCGGAGTCCCCTTCTCTGCGCGGGCTTCCTCGGTCATGCGTCGCTCCGGATGGATGTGAACGCACGCTGCCACGCCGAACGCCCCCTCCCTGCACCGCCTGCGGCGATCCTCGGGGCGGTCTGGGTCCGGCGCCGCTCGTCTTCCAGGAGTGCGGCGACCGCCGCCGCAGTCGCAAAGTCCAGGGTCTCTCCGGTTCCATCCACCACCTCCGGGTGCTCATCCAGGAAGCGGATCGACAGATCTCCCTCCCGGAAGGCGGGGTTCCGCATCACCCTTCGCTGGAAGGCGATACATGTCTCGACCCCATCGATCACGAGTTCCCCGAGCGCCCGGTCCATGCGAGCCACCGCGAGCGCGCGTGTCGGGGCATGCACGATGAGCTTCCCGAGGAGCGGATCGTAGTGGAGCCCGATCTCGAAGCCGGGCGCGATCCCCCCATCCCACCTCACCCCGGGGCCTCCGGGTGTCTCGAGGTGACGAATCGTCCCGGTGGAGGGGAGGAATCCATCCTCGGGGCTCTCGGAGGTAATGCGGCATTCGATCGCGTGCCCGTTGATCGTGACCTCATTCTGTGTGAGGGGAAGCCGTTCGCCGCGGGCCACCCGGAGCTGCCACTGCACCAGATCCAGGCCGGTGACGAGCTCCGTGACCGGGTGTTCGACCTGGATCCGCGTGTTCATTTCCAGGAAGAAGAAGGCGCCATCCTGATAGAGGAATTCGACCGTGCCGGCGCCCCGATAGTCCACGGCGCGGGCCGCGCGCACGGCTGCGTCACCCATGGCGGCTCGCACTTCGGGGGTGATTGCTGGCGAAGGGGCCTCTTCGATCAGTTTCTGATGCCGGCGCTGGATGGAGCACTCCCGCTCTCCGAGATGGATCACATTGCCGTGGGTGTCGCCCAGGAGCTGGATTTCGATGTGGCGGGGGCGGTCGAGATACCGCTCGATATAGACCGATCCGTCGCCGAAGGCCCCTTCGGCTTCCCGGCGGGCGGCATCGAGGGCGCGGGGGAGCGAGTCGGCATCCTCCACCACGCGCATCCCCTTCCCTCCCCCCCCGGCCGCCGCCTTGAGGAGCACGGGGAAGCCCATCCTTTCGGCGATGGCCACCGCCTCGTCGGCATCGGTCAGCGGTTCGGTGGTCCCGGGCACGATCGGCACTCCGGCCTCTTCCATCCTCCGGCGAGCCTCGGTCTTGTCGCCCATGGCCAGGATCGTCTCCGGCGCAGGCCCGATGAAGATGAGCCCGGCATCCTCTACGGCCTGTGCAAAGGGCGCCCGTTCGGCGAGAAAACCGTACCCCGGGTGGATGGCCTCCGCCCCGGATTTCCCGGCGACTTCGAGGAGCCGATCTACCCGCAGATAGCTCTCGGACGAGGGCGCGGGGCCGATGGGATAGGCTTCATCGGCCATGAGCGCGTGCGGGGCCTCACGATCGACTTCAGAGTAGACCGCGATGCTCCGGAGCCCGAGTTCCCGGCAGGCGCGGATCACGCGGACCGCAATCTCCCCGCGATTGGCGATAAGGACCGATTTCATGACACCACGGAACGGAAGTGAGAGAAGGCCGGGACGACTGCAAACTAGCCCGGGCCGGAAGAGGAAGTAAGGCCGTCAAGCACCCGTGCCCGGAAGGCCTGGAAGCCGGGAACCCGTGTCAGTTCGCCATCCATGATCGAAGCGATCTCCTCGGCCTCGCGCCATTCCGTTTCGAGCGCGTCGGCCTCCGCCTCCTCATCCAGCGCCATGCCGAGGGCGATCCGGGCGCTCCGCTCGAGCTCGCCCAGGGGCATCCCGAGCTTCCCCAGGCCATCCATGAAGCGCGCTCCACCCCCGACCTGGTCGAGCGCCGCTCCGGCGCTCTCGCCGAGCCGCCTCGCCGCGACTCCGGAGTCCAGGAGGGACAGGCCGAGCCGAAGGGCAGGTCGGGCCGCCTGGCGGGAGAGGAGCACGAGGTCGCCGCAGGCCCCGCAGGGTGCCTCGATCGATCCCATCCCCTCCGACTCCCGGAATCGGATTCCCTGGAATGCCCACGGCTCCAGCGGCATGGGAGCCCCGCAGGAAGGACAGCTTCGCGCGAAGGGCACCGCGGTAAAGGCCAGTGTCAGGGCGGAGGCCGATTCGAAGAATGGGGACGCGAGCCACTTCTCGGGAAGCGGATCGCCTCCCACTCCCCCCATTCCCCTCAGGGCATACGGATCGTAGCCCCCGAGCGGGGGCGGAGGGAGCGCTGCGAGAACACGGCGGAGGAAGCCCGTGCGCCGCGGGGCTGCGGGGAGGCGGTCGCCGTAGCGCCACCCTCCCCATTCGATTCGGGGGGGGCGGTCCACCCGCACGACTTCGCCCTCGGCGACCCGCACGAGCGCCAGATGGTCCGTTTCGAGGATCCGGCGGCCGCGCTCCTGGACGGCAGACTCCCACGCTTCGAGGACCTCCCACCGCAGCTCCAGGGGAACCGGATTCCATCGACGGCATGCCGGGCAGATCTCCCAGAGCCGGCCGAACGCGGGATCGTAGGCGTGGCGCCGCCCCGGGACAGGGGCCTCCGGAACGCCGTCGCCGAGCGGCGTCTCGCAGAAGAGGCAGTGGCGCATGAGCTTCCCTCAGAGGGGAATGTTGCCGTGCTTCCGGGGCGGGTTCTGGTCGCGCTTGTTTCGCAGCATGTCCAGCCCGGAAATCAGGCGATCCCGTGTCTCGCGAGGATCGATCACGTCATCCAGAAATCCGCGCGATGCGGCGATGTAGGGGTGGGCGAACATCTCGCGGTACTGCTCGATGCGGGCATCGGTCTGCGCGGTGGGATCGTCGGATTCCGCGATCTCCTTCCGGAAGAGGATCTCGACCGCCCCCTTCGGACCCATGACCGCGATCTCGGCCGTGGGCCACGCGAGGTTCAGATCCCCGCGGATATGCTTCGAGTTCATGACGTCGTAGGCCCCGCCATACGCCTTCCTCGTGATCACGGTCATTTTCGGGACCGTGGCCTCGCTGAAGGCGTAGAGGAGCTTGGCGCCGTGCCGGATGATCCCTCCGTGCTCCTGCCCGACTCCGGGCAGGAACCCCGGGACGTCTTCGAATACGACGAGCGGGATGTTGAAGCTGTCGCAGAAGCGGACGAAGCGGGCCCCCTTCACGGAGGCGTCGATATCGAGGACGCCCGCGAGGACCGCGGGCTGGTTCGCAACCACCCCGACCGCGTGGCCCCCGATGTGAGAGAAGCCGACGACCAGGTTCCCCGCGAACTGTGCGTGCACTTCGTAGAAGCGCCCGCCATCCACGACCCCCTGAATGACTTCCTTGATATCGTAAGGCTTGTTCGGGTTGTCCGGAATCACTTCGAGGAGTCGCTCCGCCGCGGCTTCGGGCGGAGGGTCGCCGGCGCCCTCGGGGGGATTCTCCGTGTTGTTCTGGGGAATGAAGAGGAAGAGATCCCGCACCGCCTGCAGCGCCTCGGCCTCGGAGTCGTGCGCGAAGTGGGCCACGCCCGAACGGGAGGCGTGCACGTCGGCGCCCCCCAGCCCCTCCATGTCGATGTCCTCGTGGGTCACCGTCTTCACCACGTTCGGGCCCGTCACGAACATGTAGCTCGTGCCCCGAACCATGTACACGAAGTCGGTGATGGCCGGCGAATAGACGGCTCCACCCGCACAGGGCCCGAGAATGACCGATACCTGCGGAATGACCCCGGACGCGAGGGTGTTCCGGAGGAAGATGTCCGCATACCCGCCGAGCGACACGACCCCCTCCTGGATCCGCGCCCCCCCCGAGTCGTTCAGACCGATGATCGGAGCGCCGTTCCGGAGCGCGAGCTCCTGGAGCTTGACGATCTTCTCCGCATGGGTTTCCGAAAGCGAGCCGCCGAAAACGGTGAAGTCCTGGGAGAAGAGATAGATGAGACGGCCGTGGACGGTCGCATACCCGGTGACGACCCCGTCGCCCAGGATCCGCTGTTCATCAAGACCGAAATCCGTCGAGCGGTGCGTGACGAACCGGTCCAGCTCGACGAACGAGTCCTCGTCCACCAGGAGCGTGATTCGCTCGCGGGCCGAAAGCTTTCCGCGCGCGTGCTGTGCCTCGATGCGCGCGGTTCCTCCCCCGCGGAGGGCTTCTTCGCGGAGGCGGTGCAGCTCTTCCAGTCGTGCTTTCATGGACATGGAGATTCGATCTCGTGCAGGTCAACGGGGAAGTGGGACGGTGCGCCGATTCTCGATCCGCACCGGAATGTAGACACGCCGGACTCTTCCATCGATCACCGACAGAAGCCCCGTAGCACCCGGGAAATCCCGGATCCCTTCGAGGGCGCGGGCGGTTCCCTCTGCCGTCCCTCCCCCCTCACGCGCGGCCAGGAGAAGAAGCCGGGCCGCGTCGTACCCGAGCGCCGGAACGGCACTCCGGAGGGTCCGGCGGAAGTGCTCCTCGTAGCCTGCCACGAACTCGGACCAGCCGGGGCCGTATTCCACCCGTGGATCCTGGGCAGTCACGGTGAACACGCCCTCGGTATGGCGTGAATTCACGCCTTCGAGCACACCGGCCGAGCTCCAGGCATCGTTCCCGAAGATCCGGAGGCGCTCGAGGTCATCCACCCCGTGGTAGGCAATCTGCGGACCGATCTGATCGATATGTTCCGGCGGAATGAAGAGGACAAGCCCATCGGGCGCGGTCCTGACGATCTGGGCCATCTCGGAGGGGAAGTTGGTGGTTCCCGGCGCGTAGGAGATGGTTCGGAGGATCTCCCCTCCCAGGGCGGTGAAATCAGCCCTGAACCACGCTACCTCCTGCTCCATCTCAGCAGTCCGTGCGTGGAGGATTACGGCGCTGCGCACGCCCTGCCGACGAGCCAGCTCAGCCAGCGCCCTGGCGGCCCCGGGATCGACCGCGGTAAGCGACATCACGCCCCTCAGCCCCTCCGGGATCATCCGCGCCATGGGAGAAATGATCGGGAGAGCGCCCGCTCGGGCCGATGCGGCGGCGGCGACCATCGCATCCGTGAGAGGGCCGACCACGCCGAAGGCTCCGTCCCGCTCCAGTGCTCCGATCCCGAGGACCGCGCCTCCTCCGCTCCCTTCGTCGTCTTCCGCATGAAGCCGGGCCGGTCTGAGGCCTCGCGCTTCGTCCATGATGAGGGCGAGTTCCACGCCCTCACGGATTCCCTGGGCGACTTCCCGCATGGACGGCGATCCCCCTTCCGGGAGGAGCGTCCCGAGAGTGCCGAGGACTCCGACTTCGCCCGGGACCCGCCCTTCGACGAGCTCCCTGAGCACTTCTTCCAGAGCCGGTCCAGGCGACAATTCGAGGGCACGGAGCGCGAGCCCCCTGGCCTCGGCCGCATCGCCGACGCGCAGACGTCGCACACCGAGTTCGGCGAGGAACGGAGGAAGGATGCGGGGATGGTCGGGCGCCTCCATCGCGAGGTCCCGCAGCTCGGGAACCGTCATGGTGGAAGCGGTCACGGCGGCGAGTTCCTCCGCCTCCGCAAGAGTCGCTTCATCCGCAAATGGACTGACGTGAAACAGCGCCTCGACGGCGCCGGCCAGGCCCCCTTCTCGAAGGACACGCGCGCGGAAAAGGGCGACTTCGCCAGCCTCACCGGGAGAGGCTCCGAGCCGATCGAGATAACGCGTGGCCCATTCGGCGGCTTCCGCGTACGCCCCGGCGACGCGACTCGCCCGCGCTGCCAGCCAGAGCGCG
>JBGTMU010000277.1:0-4036 GCA_041743405.1 Longimicrobiales bacterium
GGGGGGGGCGCTGGGGGGGGCGCCAGCGGGAGCGAACTGGCCTTCGTGAAGGTTCGCTACAAGGAGCCGCGAGGAGAGGAGAGTCGGCTGCTGGAGCATGCTGTTGATCGCCGGGTCGGACCGGCCTCCGCGGACTTCACCTTCGCCGCGGCCGTCGCGGGCTTCGGGATGCTGCTTCGTGAATCCGAGCATCGCGGCTCGATCACTTCGGAGCGCGTTCTGGCGATGGCGCGGCAGGGTCGGGGCGACGACCGGGACGGATACCGGGGAGGGTTCGTGGAGATGGTGGAGAGCTATCGGAGGATTGTGGCGGCGGATGGGGGGTGACGAGCGAAGATGGGTGATCGTTCGAGCTCGGCGGCCCATCGATAACGGGTGAGCGGCCTCGGAGAAGGGTGACCTCTGATCGAAAACGGTTGACACTTGCGTAGTGGTGGTCTATATATTGACGTACGATATATAGACCACCACTACATACGCAGGTGCCCCATGTCTGAAGACGCAGTGGATGTTCAGGCCCTCGCCCGGGGAATCAACGAAGCGCTCGTGCTCGCGTCGCTGCGGGACGGGGAGAAGCACGGATACCAGATCTCCCTGGATGTGGAACGGGAGAGCGCTGGCCGGTTCGTGCTCCAGCACGGGACGCTCTACCCGATTCTCCACCGGCTGGAGAAGGAAGGGGTCATCAAGGGACGTTGGGAGAAGGGCGAAGGACGCCGGAAGAAGCTCTACCGTTTGACCCGGTCAGGGCGGAGTCGGCTGGCGGGTGAAGCAGATCAGCTTTCGGAGTCGCTCAACTCGCTTCTCAGGCTTCTTCGGGGTCCGGATCATGTTCCGGCCTGAGAGCGGCCGACCGGACGCGACCCTGGCGCTGGCCCGGGTGGCCGAGCGGGTGCGGGAGCTGCATCACCCGGTGCGCACTCGGATCCTGCTGGAGCTCGCGGGGGACGTCGAGGCACTAACTGCGGATCTCCAGGGGATGGGGATGCCTGAACACGAGGCTTCCCGCCAGGCGGCCGAGCGCGTCGTTCCCTCCAGTGCTGCGCTCGACGCTCTCATTCGGCTCCATCTGCCGTTCTACCGGCGCGTCTCCGCGCCGGTCCCCGACTCGACGCTGAGGCGCTGGGAACGGGGCACGCTCCTGCTGGTGACGACCCTTCTCCTGGGAGCCGCGCTCTTCTTCCTGGGGGCCCACGGACTTCTTGTCAATCCGTCTCCCTTCCTGTGGACCGTTCTGGTGCTGAGCGGCGGGGTGGTCGCATTGGCCCTGGCGACCAGCTTCCGGCTCTTCGTCCTCAGGGACCATCAACCCGGAACGGTGGGCCGGGGGCTCGGTGCGCTCCTCTCTCTTTCCGGGATCGCGCCCATCGTGGCCGGAGTGGGCGCGGTGACGGATCTATGGGGACTCGCTGGCGCGTTGGAGGTCGCGGTTGCGGACCCGGTCCCCGTCCTCACGGCGTGGCTGATCCGGGAGTCTGTACTCCTGACCACCGCACTCCTGACCGCCGTGACCGGAGGCCTCGTATGGTTCCTCCTGGCCCGGGAAGCAGCGGCCATCCGGGGTGGCGACGAAGAAGTACAGCAGACGCTGGGGGGAGCGCGGCTGGCTGGAGTCGAAAGCCAACCTGCCACACCCGCACTCACACCGAAGGAGACCGAACGATGATGACTCTTCGATTTGTTTCGCTTGTGCCTGAGGCCGATGCGGTCGGGATCGCGGCCCCGCTCGTTCAGGGTGGCGGCGGCCTGCTGGACTTTGCCGATGGCGGCGTGATGATGTACCCCATCGCATTCTCGGGGCTGGTGGCTCTGGGGCTCACGCTGTGGGCCGGGTGGCAGTTGGCGAGCAAGGAGGCCCGGCTCGACGCGCGGATAGAGGCCGAGGTAGATGGGGTGCTTTTCTGGGGTGGATATGCCCTGCTGCTGGGAATCCTGGGTACCGTGATCGGGATCGCCCACGCGGCTCGGGCAATCGAATTGGCCGGAGACGTCTCGGCCAGCCTCGCGTGGGGAGGGATCCGGGTGGCGTTGATCACGACCATATGGGGCGGCGCCGTACTGGGGGCGGCAGCGCTCTCATGGTTTCTTCTGCGGGTGCGGTGCAGAGGGCTCCTGATGCGTTCCACCCACGGGTAGTGTGACCGTTTGGACGCGGACGTCCTGACCCTCGTGGCACCGATGTCGCGACACCTTCCGGACACGAACGGCCCCAGCGTCACGGTACAGCCCCAGGGGCCGGTTCTTCCAACGATAGTGGTTGCCAGCCCAACACTCAGGGCACTGACCCCCCCTGGTCCGAGTTTTCCACAGAAAGAGTCCCATTCTGCTATGGACCACTTCCAGGTGCGCGCAGTGCTCCAGATCCGGGATGCCTCCCGCGAAGCACGCTGAATGCGCCCGCGTGGCCCCCTGAGATCGTTCGCGGCTCGCTCGGTTTCCTAGATCCTCGGAGGCTCACTTCAGGGCTCTCTGTGCATCCTGAGAGGCCCCCCAACCCCCTCGTATATTTGAAGCAAGTCATTTTCACGCTTCAGGATACGGGGGGTCCGATGGTTCACTTCGGGTTGGTTCGGGAAGAGTCCCGCTCTGCACAGTTCCTCGCCGCGCTCGTTCGGGAGGAAGGGGCACTCTACGGGGAGGGCAGCGAGGAGGGACGTGGGCGAGGCGAGGTCGAACGCTCGGAGAGCGATGGCTCTGACGCCGCGGACCCCGCGGGTGTAGAGATGGCGGGCGAAGACACCGCAGAGACTGACAGCGCGGAAGCCGACACCCTCTACGATCTGGCCGAGGAGATCACGACCCTCGCTGCCCGCATCCACGCGGCCACCCACCGCCTCCTCGTCCTCGTGGCCGAGTTCGATCGACTGCGTGGATGGGAGCGCGAGGGCCACCGCTCCTGCGCTCACTGGCTCCACTACCGCACCGGGATCGATCTTGGCGCCGCGCGCGAGCGGGTCCGGACCGCACGGGCGCTCGTGGATCTCCCCGAGATCGGCGGCGCCATGTCCCGGGGTGAGCTCTCGTTTTCGAAGGTGCGAGCGCTCACTCGCATCGCCACCCCCGACGATGAGGGAGATCTCCTGCCCTTCGCACTCGAGAGCACCACCGCCACCCTGGAGCGGGCGGTGCGCGGCTGGAAGAAGCGGAGCCGGAGGGAAGAGGCCGACTGGGAGCGCGCGCTCCATGAGAGCCGGACCCTCTCGATCTTCCCCGATGATGACGGGATGTACCGGATCCGGGGGACGCTGAGTCCGGAGGTCGGGGCACTGCTGATGCGTGCGATCGAGGCAGCGGGCGATGCCCTCTATCGGAAGGATCGGGCAGAGGAAGCGAAGGTGGCGCTCGCGGAAAGGTTGATCGAAACCGGAGCGGCGGGGGGCGTGGAGGCACGCCGGATGCTCGACCAAAGCGAGCGGGAGTCGGCGCGGCGCCGGGCGGATGCGCTCGGGCTGCTGGCCGAGCAGGCCATGCGGGTGGGGTTCGGAGGCGGTACGGATGGGAGCCGAGATGAGGGCATGACCGACGGCGAAGCCCGAAACGGGGATGAGGGCACGAGCGGTGTCGCTGGCACGGACGGGATCCGGAACAATGGCGCGATCGATGTGGTGGGCGAGGGCTCAGGCGGGGATGAGGGCACGAGCTGTGTCGCTGGCACGGGCGGGAGCCAGAAGAATGGCGCGATCGATGTGGCGGACGAGGGCTCAGGCGGGGGCGAGGGCCCATGTGAAGGTGCTCCGGCGGGAGGAGGCCGCTCAGTGAACGGTCGCGACGACTTTCCAATCTCCGGCACCCGCGCCGAGCGGTACCAGGTAGTACTTCATGTCGACCCGGCCACCCTCGCGGAGACCGGAGAACCGGGCCGCTCCGAGCTGGAAGACGGGGTACGCGTTTCAGCGGAAGGGGGTATCCACTTCGCTCCCCTTACCCCAAGATATAGGGGTGTCCGCTACGACATCCCATCCGATAGGCGGGGTGGACTACCCCCGAACTCTGGCGGAATTCGATGAGTGGTTCTCGTCGGAGGCCGCCTGTGAGG
>JBGTMU010000278.1:0-25245 GCA_041743405.1 Longimicrobiales bacterium
CCGAACGACATAATCCCGCTTCCATTGCCACTCAGCGCCGTGTCATCGCACGCACCCTCCTCGCCGCGTTGCCCTGCTGTCCTTCGTGCGGCGCCAACGGCTCAAGGACTAAGAACCCACTTTTATGACACAGTAGTACTAATGATGTGTCGCAGAAATCCTGCGACACATCACTAGTACTGCAGGAGGGACCCCCGCGACGAGGGCTTGCGCGACCCACGTGCGATGCGCGCGGGTACCCCGGGTCAGGGCGGATCGCAGGGGGAGTTGCGCAACGCCCCGGCTCTCCCCATTCATCATCGAGGTGTCGGACCCCCCCCCGCCTTTGAGGTGACCCTTGCCCCTGCTTCCTCTCCGATGAGTTTTTCCGAGCGTCGTGGATCCGGGGCCGATGGTGTCCTCGACCAGTACCTGAGGGAGATCAGCCAGTATCCGCTGATCGACCGCGACGAGGAAGTTGTCCTGGCGCGCGGCATTCGCGCAGGGAACGGGGAAGCGCTCGACAAGCTGGTCCGTTCCAATCTGCGCTTCGTCGTGTCGGTGGCGAAGAAGTATCAGAACCAGGGCGTGCTTCTCCCTGACCTCATCAACGAGGGCAACCTGGGGCTGATCCGGGCCGCACACAAATTCGACGAAACGAAGGGGATCAAGTTCATCTCGTACGCGGTCTGGTGGATTCGTCAGGCGATCCTCCAGGCGCTGGCCGAGCAGAGCCGGATCGTCCGGGTTCCCCTGAACCGGGCCGGTGCCCTCCACCGGATCGGGAAGCGATCCTCGACCCTCCTCCAGGAGCTCGGGCGCGAACCCACGGTCGATGAGATCGCCGAGGATCTCGAGCTCTCGAGGGACGAGGTCGCGGCCACTCTTTCCATCTCCCGATCCCACCTCTCCCTGGATGCCCCGATCACGCCGGGGGAAGACGGCCGCCTGATGGACTATCTTCCGGATCAGCTCTCCCCGGATCCGGAAGACAGCGCCTACACGAAAGCCCTGAAGGACACGATCGACGACGCGCTCCAGGGGCTCCAGGAGCGGGAGGCGAAAGTGCTCCGGCTGTACTTCGGGCTGGACGATCAGGAACCGATGACCCTTGAGGATATCGGTGCGCTGCTCGGAATCACGAGGGAGCGTGTGCGCCAGATCAAGGAGAAGGCGCTGACCCGTCTTCGACACGCCTCCAGGTCCCGATTCCTCGAGAGTTATACGGCCTGACGGACGGGCCTCCGCCGTTGACACAATCCTCCCCCTGGAATAT
Source organism: Longimicrobiales bacterium (assembly GCA_041743405.1). Taxonomy (GTDB): domain Bacteria; phylum Gemmatimonadota; class Gemmatimonadetes; order Longimicrobiales; family Gaopeijiaceae; genus JBGTMU01. The sequence continues at coordinate 1,256 of JBGTMU010000278.1, forward strand.
CATTCAAAGCTCTGTTCATAACTGGTCGCGACCGACCCGAGTAAGAGAATGAAGACCCATACTCCAAAAGCACACGAGATCCAGCGTCAGTGGTGGGTGGTGGACGCGGCCGACAAGCCGCTCGGCCGCATCGCGACTGAAATCGCTCGGGTTCTCCGGGGCAAGCACAAGCCCATCTACACGCCGCACCTCGACACGGGCGACTACGTGGTGGTCCTGAACGCGTCGAAGGTCGCCCTCACGGGGAACAAGGCGGATCAGAAGACGTACTTCCGCCACTCCGGCTACATGGGCGGAGAGCAGCACATCCCCTATCGGCGGATGCTCGCTTCGCACCCGGATCGGATCATCGAACTGGCAGTGAAGGGAATGCTCCCGAAGAACGCCCTCGGGCGCGCCATGAAGAAGAAATTGAAGGTTTACGCGGGGTCGGATCACCCGCACCAGGGGCAGCAGCCGCAGCCCCTCGAGTTCTGAACCGCGACACCAGGGAGTCTGAGAAAGGAATGGTCGAGCAGTCCAAGGAGAAGTTCCAGGCAGTCGGTCGGCGCAAGACGAGCGTTGCCCGCGTCACGCTCAGCCCGGGCACGGGCGAGTGGAGTGTGAATGGGCGCGAGCTCAACGAATACTTCCCTCGGCTCGCGCATCGGCGCCGCGCCGAGGAGGCGCTTCGGACCTCGGCAGTGGACGGTCAGTTCAACGTCTTCGTCCGAGTCAGGGGAGGCGGAATTACGGGACAGGCCGACGCCATCCGCCTCGGGGTAGCCCGTGCGGTGGTGGCCATGGATGAGGAGGCTCGCCCCGCACTGCGGCGCAGTGGCCTCCTTACCCGTGACTCCCGCAAGGTCGAGCGGAAGAAGCCGGGTCGACCCAAGGCGCGCAAGCGCTTCCAGTTCAGCAAGCGCTAATCGGCCCTGGAGCGAATTCTCATGACGGACGAGGGTATGGAGCAGCAGAAAGAGCAGGAAGTCGGACTCGACCAGCTTCTCGAGGCAGGGGTCCATTTCGGGCATCAGACCCGTCGCTGGAACCCCAAGATGCGCAAGTTCATCTTCGGTGAACGCAACGGCATCCACATCATCGATCTGCGGAAGACCGTCGATCGGCTGCGCGCCGCGGAAGAGGTCGCCCGCAAGGTGGTCCTCAAGGGCGAGCGGATTCTCTTCGTATGCACGAAGCCGCAGCTCCGCTCCGTGGTCGAGGAGGAAGCGGCCCGGTGCGGTGGATACCATGTCACCGAACGCTGGCTGGGCGGAATGCTCACCAACTTCCAGACCATCCGGAATCAGATCCGGAGGTTGAAGGAGCTGGAGCGGGGCCAGGAGGAAAACGCATTCGAACACTACACGAAGAAGGAGCGCCTCCTTCTCGATCGTGAGCGCGAGAAGCTGGCCAAGTACTTCTCCGGCGTGAAGGACATGTCGAGGATCCCGGGCGCGCTGTTCGTCGTCGACGCACGGCGCGAGGTGATCGCCGTCAAGGAAGCGAACCGCCTCGGAATTCCGGTCATCGCCATCACCGACACGAACGCGGATCCGGACCGGATCAACTTCCCGATCCCGGGCAACGACGACGCCATCCGTTCCGTGGGACTGATCTCGAGGGCGATCGCCGATGCGGCAATGGCGGCCCGCCGTGAAGTGCCTGAAGACGATCGGCGTCGCCTGGAAGAGGTGGAGGCCACGACCTACTCGACCGAAACGGGTGAGAAGACCGCGGCCGCTGACGATCTGCCCAAGCGCCGAGTCCGTCGGAAGCGGCGTCCCCGTCCGGAGGCGATTGCTCAGCTCCACAGGGGCGACGATGGAGCGGGAAGCGGGGGAAGTGCGGATGCCTCAGCGGATGCCGAGGCTGACACCGCCGATGGAGATCCGGCCGAGGGCTGAGCCCGGGACAGGTCCCTTCGGCATGGATCGTTCGTCCGCTCTCCCCTCAGGGGGGGACAGGGCGCGAGAGGCGGCAGCCGGGCGGTGGGATGCGATGCAGTTCTCCGCATTCCCCGTCGCTTCCGCCTCTTTTCACGAAATGAAATCAACCGACTATATGAGGTGCCAGCCACCATGAGCGTGAGCGCAAAGGATGTGAAGGCCCTCCGGGATCGAACCGGAGCCGGCATGCTGGATTGCAAGAAGGCCCTCGAAGACACCGGTGGCGACATCGAGGCCGCGATCGACCTGCTTCGAAGCAAGGGTGCCGCGAAGGCCGCCAAGCGTGCGGAGCGGTCTGCGAACGAGGGCACGATCGGCCACTACATTCACCACGGCGGCCGTATCGGCGTGCTCGTGGAGTTGAACTGTGAGACGGACTTCGTGGCAAACACGGAGGACTTCCAGCAGCTCGCCCGCGACCTCTGCATGCACATCGCTGCCGCCCAGCCGCTGGCGGTGAGCGACAAGGACATCCCCGCCGAAGTGGTGGAGCGCGAGCGCCAGGTCTACCTGGAGCAGGTGCGCAACGAAGGGCGTCCCGAGAACATCCACGAGAAGATCGTGGAGGGAAAGCTCCGGAAGTTCTTCGAGGAAAGCACCCTCATGCACCAGCCGTTCGTAAAGGCTCCCGACCGCACGATCGCAGACCTCATCACCGAGATTTCGGCGAAGACCGGGGAGAAGATCGAGGTCGCCCGCTTCGCGCGGTTCGCGGTGGGCGAAGGGAGCTGAGACACGCAGGACTCATCCGGAACGGGAAGGTCCATGTCCGCTGGAACTGAACTGAAGTATCGCCGGGTGCTCCTGAAGCTGTCGGGGGAAGCCCTCGCGGGCGACAAGGGATTCGGGATCGATCCTCCGGTAGTGGACCGCTTGACCGAGGGGGTCAAGAGGGTCCACGAGATGGGTGTTTCCCTGGGCCTCGTCGTGGGTGGGGGGAACATCGTGAGGGGGACCATCGCGTCCCAGCGCGGGATGGACCGCGTGAATGCGGATTACATGGGGATGCTCGCCACGATCATCAACGCCATGGCGCTGCAGGACATGCTCGAGCGCAAGGGCGTGGAAACACGGGTCATGACGGCGATCCGGATGGAGGAGCTGGCGGAGCCATACATCCGGCGCCGGGCCCTCCGCCATCTGGAGAAGGGGCGCGTGGTTCTCTTTGCAGGGGGGACAGGCAACCCCTACTTCTCGACCGATACGGCCGCCGTCCTCCGAGCCATCGAGATGAATGCCGACGTGATCATCAAGGCCACCAAGGTCGCGGGCATCTATTCAGCAGACCCGACGCTCGACCCGACCGCTACCTTCCACTCCACACTCTCGTTTCAGGAAGTGGTGGCGCGGGAGCTGGGCGTGATGGATGCGCCGGCGGTGTCACTATGCAAGGAAAACGGTCTCCCGATCATCGTCCTCGACCTCGGCGAGTCCGGGGCCGTGGAGGCAGCCATCCGCGGAGAGCGTGTCGGCACACTCGTTTCCTGAGATCGAACCCCAATCATTGCTCCCGGAGGTTCCGGGACGCCAGCGAGGATGTGAGTCATGCGAACCACGAAGGAAGTGCGCGAGCGCATGGATCAGGCCATCGAAGCGGTCCGGCGCGAATTTGCCTCGATCCGCACGGGAAAGGCCACACCTTCGCTTCTCGACACTGTCCGGGTGGAAGCGTACGGCACGAAGATGCCGCTCAACCAGGTAGCCACCATCGCGACGCCCGATTCATCGATGCTCATGATCCAGCCGTTTGATCGCTCGATCCTCGCGGATATCGAAAGGGCGATTCAGCAGGCTGGACTGGGGCTCAACCCTTCGAACGACGGGCAGGTAATTCGCCTCCCGATCCCTCCGCTGAACGAGGAGCGGAGAAAGGAATACGTGAAGCTTCTCAGCCAGATGGCGGAGGAGGGGCGGGTGTCGATCCGGCACGCACGGCGGGAGGGGAACGACGAGGTGAAGGAGTTCAAGAAGGAGGGTGAGATCTCGGAGGACGATGCGCATCGGCTCGAGTCCGAAATCCAGAAGCTCACCGACGAGTACATCGGCAGAATCGATGAGCTGATGGCCCAGAAGGAGAAGGAGATCATGACGGTCTGAACCCCGTCGTGCCGAGGCGACGGAGCTTTGACACATCCCTGACTCCCCGGCATCTTCCCCTTCCATGAACCCTTTGACTCCCCCTCCCACAATCGCTGACGGGACCATCCCGGGGCACGTCGCCGTCATCATGGACGGCAACGGGCGCTGGGCGTCCGAGCGCGGACTGCCGCGTCATGAAGGTCACCGAGAGGGGATGAAAGCGGTTCGTGAGGTCATCGAGGGGGCGGTGGACGCGGGCGTCCGGGTACTCACCCTCTTCGCCTTCTCGACCGAGAACTGGCAGCGGCCCGAGGCGGAAATCTTCGCCCTCATGGCTCTCCTGAGGATCTACGCCGAGGCGGAACAGGCGGATCTGAAAGCCCGGGGCGTGGAAGTCCGCGTCCTGGGCGAACTCGAACGCGTCGATGCGGAAACCCGCCAGGCCATCGATGAGATCCAGTCCGCAACGGCGGGAGGCGACCGGCTCCGGCTGAACCTCATGGTTTCCTATTCGGGTCGATCGGACATCGTTTCGGCGGCGCGAAGGGTGGCCGAGCACGTGGCCGCGGGAGTCCTCCAGCCTGACGCCATCACCCCGGAGATCTTCGCCGCCGAGCTGTGCACCGAGGGGCTCCCCGATCCGGATCTCCTGATTCGCACTTCCGGTGAGTTCCGGATCTCCAACTTCCTTCTCTGGGAGCTGGCGTACACGGAGGTCTTCATTTCCCCCGTGCTCTGGCCCGACTTCACGCGGGACGAGTTGTTTCGGGCGGTTCGTGAGTATCAGAGTCGGGAGCGGCGGTTCGGTCGCGTAACCCCGACCTGATCGAGAGATCGATGGCCACGAGTGATCTGGGGCGGAGGCTGGGGGTGGCTGCGGTCGGGATCCCAGCCGCGCTCGCCATGCTCTACTTCGGGCGCTGGCCCACGTCGATTACGCTCGCGCTGCTCACGGTCATCGGGTCGCTCGAAGTCTATCGGCTGGGCGCGGCGCGCGGATGGCGGGCCTTTCCGATCCTCGGGTCCATCAGCGCGGGGGCGCTCGTTCTCATGGCGGGATGGCTTGAGCTCCCCGAGGTATGGGCCCTCCCTGCACTCGGAGTTCTCACTGCGACCACCCTGCTCGCGATGGGAGGGTCCGTCTTTTTCCGTGGGCCGGGTGGCGATCCACTCCTTTCGGTCGCGGTAACCCTTCTCGGACCGCTCTGGGTCGGGCTGCCCCTCGCATTCGCGGTCTTTCTGCGGCTCTTCCCGGGACTGGACGCCCCCCCCTTCGGCTTCGATGGCGCGTATCTGCTCATGCTCCCGATCGTCGTGACCTGGATCGGGGATTCCGCGGCCTACTTCACAGGCCGGAGTCTGGGGCGGAGAAAGCTTCTCCCCTCGGTCAGCCCTGCCAAGACCATCGAAGGAGGACTCGGGGGGCTCGCGGGGTCCGTCGCTGCGGCCGTGGGTTTCGCATGGCTGTTTCTCCCCGCCGGGGGTCCGGTGCACCTCCCCCTCTGGGGGGCCGCGTTCCTGGGGGGTTGCCTGAGCGTGGCCGCGCAGGTGGGCGATCTGGCCGAATCGGTGTTCAAGCGGGAAGCCGGGGTCAAGGATTCGGGCACACTCCTCCCGGGGCACGGAGGGGTTCTGGATCGTTTCGACGCCCTCCTCTTCACCATCCCGCTCACCTGGCTCCTTCTGCCATTCCTGCTCACCTCATGAACGGTTCGGGCCCCGCATGATCCGGCTCGCGATCCTCGGCTCCACCGGCTCGATCGGAAGGGCAACGCTGAAGGTCATCTCGCGGCACCCCGAGCGCTTTCAGGTGGCGGTGCTTGCTGCCAACCGTTCGGTGGAGCGCCTGGCGGAGCAGGCGCGTGCCTTCCGACCGGAGAGGGTCGTGGTGGCCGATGAGGCCGCCTTCGCCCGGATGGGCGATCCGGGGCCGAGCTGGCGCGGAGGTCGAAGCGCCCTTCTGGCGGCGGCGGAATGGCCGGGAGTGGATGTGGTCGTGAACGCCCTGGTGGGTTTCGCGGGGCTGGAGCCTTCGCTCCGGGCCCTGCGGTCGGGGAGGCGCCTGGCACTGGCAAACAAGGAATCGCTCGTGGCCGGCGGCGCCCTGATGACGAGGGCACTCTCCGAGGGAGGAGGGGAGCTGGTTCCCGTAGATTCCGAGCACTCGGCGATTCTCCAGTGCATCGAAGGGCGGGATCTCGACTCCCTCCACCGCGTAGTCCTCACAGCGTCCGGCGGGCCCTTCCGCGGCTGGGAGCAGAGCCGGTTGAACGGGGTGACCCCTTCCGACGCACTCCGCCATCCGACCTGGGACATGGGAGCCAAGATCACGGTGGACTCGGCGACGCTCGCGAACAAGGCGCTCGAGGTCATTGAAGCCCACTTCCTCTATGGACTTCCATACGACCGGATCGACGCCGTGGTGCATCCGCAGTCGATCATCCATTCCTTCGTCGAGTTCCGGGATGGATCCGTACTGGCCCAGTTGGGGTTTCCGACCATGGAACTCCCGATCCTCTACGCGCTGACCTATCCCGAGCGCGCGAGTGATCCGGAGCTGCGCAGTTATGATCCGGTGCGAGCGTCGCCCCTCACCTTCGAGGAGATCGACCATGCGCGCTTCCCCCTGTTTGGCGCAGGAGTGGACGCAGGGCGACGGGGTGGCACGGCGCCTGCCGTATTCAATGCCGCGAACGAAGTCGCCGTGGCGGCCTTCCTGGAGGAACGGGTTTCCTTCCCCGGGATGGCCAGAGCAGTGGCGGCTACGCTGGATCGGGCCGGAGTGCATCCGGTAGGGCGAATCGACGATGTGCTGGATGCGGACCGGACGGCCCGACATCTGGCGGAGGAATTCATTGCCGCACAGGGCACCCAGACCCACTAAGGAGCACCCCGTTTCGTGACTGTTCTTGCAACCCTCATCGTACTCGGCGTCCTCATCTTCGTGCATGAGCTGGGGCATTTCGCCGCAGCCCGCTCCGTGGGAATCCGCGTCGAGCGATTCTCCATCGGACTCGGGCCCCGTGTCTTCGGTTTCCAGCGGGGCGAGACCGAATACGTGATCAGCGCGATCCCCCTCGGAGGCTACGTGAAGATGGGGGGGATGGACGATGAGATGATGGAAGCGATCGAGGGAGGGGCGAAGGTCGGGGGCGGTGACCCACCTCCCGGGCCGCGCCCCGGGGACTACGATTCGAAGCCCGTGTGGGCGCGCGCGTGGGTGATCTCTGCAGGGGTCATCATGAACATGCTCTTCGCCTTGCTGACCTACACCGTCGTCGCGGGGGTGTGGGGGAGTCCTGAAACGGAAACGACCCGGATCGGTCTGGTCGAGCTTTCGAGTCTCCCCTCAGGGGCGGAGGGTCTGGCGGGGATCCCGCTGGGTGCTGAACTGGTGCGGATCGGAGATCGGGAGGTCGCGCACTGGGGGGAGGTGCGAAATGCCCTGCTCGACCTCCCTGCGGGTCCGACGCGAATCGATCATGTGGACCCTGCGGGTTCGGTCGAGATCCGGCTGCCGCAAGGGGAAGAGGCACGGGTGGAACTCGTTCGTTCCATCGACTTCTGGGTGCTCCCCGTCATCAGCTCCGTCGAACCCGGGTCTCCGGCCGCGAACGCCGGAATCGAACCCGGGGATCAGGTGATTGCGATCGACGGGGAGGCGGTGGAAACGTGGTCCGAGCTCGTACGCGCGATCCAGGCTCGCCCCGACCAGCCCACGGAGCTCCGGATCCTCAGGGAGGGAGGGCCACTTACGCGCACGGTCACGCCAGCGGAAGGGCAGGGACAGGACCCGTCCACGGGGGAAATGCGCCCGGTGGGGCTCATCGGGGTGGGAGGCCAGTTCCCCGGCGTGGTCTACACGAGGATCCCCATCGGCTCGGCGGTCAGCGCGGGGTGGAACGAGACCGTCTTCTTCTCGGGGGTGATCCTCGGCTTCCTCCGCGATCTCGTGACCGGTCAGATCTCTCCGCGGAGCCTCGGGAGCATCGTGACGATCGGGGAGTTCTCAGGCCAGGCGGCGGCGGAAGGGATGCCCGTGTTCCTCCGGTTCATGGCCTTCTTCTCCATCAACCTCGCGATCCTGAACCTGCTCCCCATCCCCGTGCTGGACGGGGGGCATCTCGTCTTCCTCTCGATCGAAGCGATCCGTGGGCGACCCGTATCCGTGCAGCAGAGGATTCGATGGAGCCAGGTGGGCTTCGTGGTCCTCATCGGGATCATGGTACTGGCGCTGGGGAACGATTTCCTGCGGCTGTTCGGGCTTTAGGAGCGTGTCCGAGTAACGCGGCTCGCCCCATTACTCGGACACGCTCCTGGACCTGCTTTGTTACTGACTGGGCCAGCCGTCCCAGTGAACCTCCTCCGGTCACGGACGCGCTATGCGCACCCGCCGGGATCAACCACGCCACCGCCGTATCGCGCGGGTACCCGGCGACGTTGGTCCCGGAAATCGGGACGAACGTCGCCGACGATCAGGTCGTGGGCTCGCCCCGGCGACATTGATCCCGATTTCCGGGACGAACCCCGCCGATGATCCGCGGGGGGGCACCGATGGCGAGGTTGGTCCCGCCTGGACTTCTCATCGTCTACCTGGTCAGAACAGGCTGAACTGCCCTTCCGACCGGGTCAGCCGGAGCGCCGCCACGTCCACGAGTTCGGTGGGAGCCTCCTGTCCCGCCGCCGCGAGGTATCCCCGCCACCCCGCCTTCCGGAGGGTAGATCCGACCACGCTGAGAGCCAGGTCCGGGCGGTTGCATTCGACGGACAGATGCGCCAGGAGGATTCCGGCGAGGCCGGGATGAAGCAGCTCCCGCGCGAAATCGGCAGCGGCCTGGTTGGAGAGATGCCCGTGCGACGACGCGATCCTCGCCTGGACCGACGGAGGGTAGGGGCCGCTCCTGAGGAGCCCCTCGTCGTGATTCGCTTCGAGAATGAGGAAATCGCAGGAAGCCAGGGAGTGCCGTATCCCCGCGGTGGGCCGTCCGAGGTCGGTTGCCACCCCCACACGGGTTCCACAGTCGATTCCGGAAACGGTCACGGCGACGGGGTCAGCCGCATCGTGCACGGTGAGAAACGGGTCGATCCTCAGGTCCCCGACGAAGAACGCGTGTCCGGGGGCATAGTCCCGCACCTGCTCGCCTCCGCCGAGCAGCGATGTGCAGGCGGAACGCGTGGCCGGAGTCAGGTAGAGCGGGGTTCCATGGCGGCGGGCATAGACTCCCATCCCTCGCGTATGATCACTGTGGTCGTGCGTGATCACGATCCCGTGGAGCGAGTCCGCGTCTACCCCGAAAGAGGCCAGGCGCTGGGCCAGTTGTCGGCCGCTGAAGCCTGCGTCCACAAGGATTCGCGTTCGATCGGTCATGATTAGAGTGGCGTTTCCACGGCTTCCACTCCCCAGCATAGCGACCTTCATCCGGCGACGGTCCCCGAGTCCGTACCGAAGGCGGATCCCTCTCCCGGCCCCGCCAGCGCCTGTGATGACACCCCCATCTCCCACGCGGCTTCGAGAAAGCCCCGCATCCCGCTCCCGAGCTCCACGCCCCGCCTCCCCATGGCTCGCTCCGCCACCTGAAGGAACACCTCCCGGCGGAAGACGGTCAGCTCGCTTCCCACCCCCCAGGAGAAGGGAGGGACCCGGCGCGGAGGCATGGCACCGCCGAAGAGGTTCGACCCCGCGCCGACCACCGTGCCCGTATTCAGGAGCGTTCCGATCCCCGTTTTCACATGGTCACCGAGGAATACCCCGACCTTCATGAGCCCGGTATCCCGTTCGCCCCCGGCCACGGGGACGCGAACCGAGCCGTAGGTGTTCTTCAGGTCGGAGTTCGTCGTGAACGCGCCGAGATTCACCCAGCGCCCTACGACGGCGTGACCCAGGTAGCCATCGTGGGCCTTGTTGGAGTAGCCCAGGATGATCGAGCCCTCTACCTCGCCACGAAGGCGGGAAACCGGTCCGCAGGAGATCTCGCTGAAGACCCCGCCGAGGAGCGTGCTCCCGGGGCCCACAAACGCGGGGCCGTGCAGGCGGGTGAAGGAGTGGATGTGGACACCCCTTTCCAGATGGATCGGACCCTCCCTCGCATCCAGCACCACCCAGGGATCGATCCGGACCCCGGTCCCCACCGTCACCGGAAAGTCTCCCAGCACCTCGACTCTGCTCGCTTCCGTGAAGCGGCTCCCCTCCTCCCCGTAGAGAAGCCCGAGGTCACGCGAAACGCGTTCGGCGTTGTCCGCCATCAGCGCCCAGGGATCCGCAAGGAGATAGCCGTCCAGCTTGATCTCCGAATCGGGAAGTCCTGCGGGCGCACCCGGCACCAGAAAGGATTCCGGCTGCTGGGCCGGGATCCCGGAAGGGAGCGCCCACCCCACTGTTTCACCGCGAACGGTGAGGCGCCCCCCGGAGGGCGGGACACGGTCCCGGAGCGACCCCGATTCCCCGGCTTCACCCGGCAGGGGGAGCACCACGCGACTGGAGATGAACACGCGGAGCCCTTCGTGGGAAACCTCGCCTGGTTCCACGACCGGCGGCGCCCCCCGGGGGTCGCCCGGGGCTCCCGGCTCCTCGAATCCGAGAAGGCCTCCCGTGTCGATCACCCCTTCCGCCTGCACACCGAGCGCCCGTTCGGTGCGCCTTCCGAGGGTGAGAGCCCCGAACAGGAGTTCGGAGATCGGGCGGGTCAGCGCGAAGGGCTCCCAGCTCCGGGCGTCCGCGTCATCGAAGAGGAAGAGTCGCACTTCAGCCTCCGCGGCGCAGCGATTCGGGGAGGCTCGCCAGCAACGACTTCAGGTCGGCGGCCCGCTCCCGTGGCAGCACGAGGGTCATTCCCCCCGAGCGCACCACCACCAGCTTCTCGACCCCGAAGAGCACCACGGGTCCATCCTCGGCCCAGACGATGCACCCCTCGGATTCCTCGGTGTGAACCTCTCCCATCACCGCGTTTCCCCATTCATCGGTCGGGGTCGTGCGCTGGAGTGCCTCCCACCCGCCCACATCATCCCAGCGGAAGGTGGCCTCCACGGTCCCGACCCGACCACTCCGCTCGAGCACCGCTTCGTCCACCGAGATGCTCGGGGCCCGCTCGAAGAAAGCCTCGTCCCGACCTTCGTCCAGGAGCGGGAGATGGGCGCCCAGCTCGGGCGCATGCATCCGGATCTCCTCCAGAAATCGCGAGACCGTCCAGATGAAGATCCCCGAGTTCCAGAGGTAGCCATCCTTCACATACCGAACTGCTGTTTCGTGCTCGGGCTTCTCGACGAATGCGCCGACCCGCCACCCCCTGAATCCGCTTTCATTCACGATTTCGGCGCCGGGGCGAATGTATCCGTACCCGGTCTCGGGCCGATCCGGAGGAACAGCGATCGTGAGGAGCAGGTCTTCCTGGCGGGCCAGCGCGGCCGCCCTCGGAACGAGTGTCCGGAAGGCGTCTTCCGGCTCGATCAGGTGGTCTGCGTGGAGCGAAACCATGATCGCGTCCGGGTCTTCGCGTGCCATGCGATGGGCGGCCCAGGCGAGGACCGGAGCGGTTCCCCTCGCCCGGGGCTCGACCCAGATCGCGTCGTGTGGGAGGTCGGGGAGGGCCGAACGGAAGGGGGGGACGAGGTGCTCGCCGGTGAGGATCGAGATCCGCTCGTCAGGAGCCAGGCCCCTCGCTCTCTCGAGGGTATCCACGATGAGCGGGCGCTCCGAGGCGAGAGCCAGGAGCTGTTTGGGGCGGGCGGGCGTGCTCGCGGGCCAGAATCGGGACCCGATCCCGCCGGCCAGAATCGCGATCCGCAGATGCCCTTCGATGTCACGAGGAAGTGAGGAGTTCATCGACCCGGATCAGGAGTTTCTTCGGACTGAATGGCTTGGTGATGAAGTCGTTCGCACCGAGCTGGAAGGCACGGGTCCGATCCGTATCCTGCCCTTTGGCGGTCAGGACGATAACCGGAAGGGCCCTTCGATGCTCCATGAGCCGGAGTTCTTCCAGAACTTCGAGTCCGGTGGCCCCGGGCATCAGGAGGTCGGTGACCACCAGGTCGTACTCCCGGTCGCTGCGAAGCCGGCGCAACGCCTCGAGTCCATCGTCGACCCATTCCACCTGAAACCCGGAGGCTTCGAGGAGGGTGATCAGGATTCTCCGGGTATGAGGCTCGTCTTCGGCGATCAGGAGCCGGAGCGAGCCAGCCTGTCGGAGGCCTGGATCCGTCATGCGCCCTCTCCAGCGGAGAGCGGTCTTCTATTCGGGCCCATGGGGCTCCCAACGGAGGTTCCTCTACCTGGGCGAAGGTCCTCTGGACCATGGCGGCGGAACCTACCCGGCGGGGGGTGTAAAGTCAAGAAATGAACGGCTTTCAGGGTTGACACCCGGACCGGGGTTCGGGTAGTCTTCTCGACTGTATCACGCCCCTACCGGGATCCACTCAAGGTGAATATGCGCGCCGCACTCCTCCTCGTCATCGCCCTCCTCCCGATCCTGTCGGCGTGCGGCGAGGATCCCTTCCTCTTCCGGTGGGACCTGGATCCCCTCGAAGACGAACTGTTCGCCCTCGACCGCGAGGAGCTCAACCGCCCCGCAGGGTTCAACATGCTCGAGGCGCGCCGGATCGTGGTCGAGTCGGCGCAGTCGCAGGGGGCGTGGGATTTTGCCGTGGAGCGTATTTCAGGGAAGCTCCATCTTCTGCCTCCCGCGGTTCTCGGGATCCCCAATGGTGCAGCCATCATCGAGATCCCGGGGGTCCGCTACGAAGATGTGACCGAGGCCCCTTCTGACACTACGCGCTATGTGAAGGATGCGCCGGTGCCGATCAACCCGGGCTCGATCTACCTGATCCGGACTCACGAACAGACGGGGTCCCTCGGACAGCGCTGCTTCTTCTATGGGCGAGTCGAGCCGCTGGAGGTCGATGTCGTCCGGGGAGTCTTCCGTTTCAAGCATGACACCAGCCCGGACTGCAACAACCGGAACCTGATTCCGCCGGATTGAGTCGTTCACCCGGTTGGACCCACCTTCCCCCTCCCGCCTCAACCCGCCGGGCCGTTCCATGCTTGATCCAAGACTGATCCGTGCCGAACCCGAGGCGGTTCGAAGAGCACTCGGACGCCGGGGAAAGGCCGGGGGCGCCGAGGGAGTGTCGGAGATCCTGGAGCTCGACGCGGCCCGTCGTGAGGCGATCGCGGAGGGGGATGGGCTGCGCGCACGCCGAAACGAGGTCTCCCGAAAGGTGGGAGAGCTGAAGCGGGGCGGAGTAGACGCCGAAGAGCTCATCGTGGAAATGCGCGAAGTGGGCGCGAGGATCGCCGAACTGGAAGCGGATACTCAGAGCTGCGATGCCCGGATCGAAGAGATCCTCCTCTCGACCCCGAATCTCCCCCTCGATGAGGTGCCCGAAGGGGGCGAGGGAGCGAATGAGCTGGTGCGGAGCTGGGGTGATCCGATCACCCACCCGTTCCCCGCGCGCCCCCACTGGGAGCTGGGGGCGGAGCTCAGCCTCCTCGACCTGCCCAGGGGTGCCAAGGTCTCGGGCTCGGGCTTCCCGGTGCTCCGAGGCGCCGGAGCCCGCCTGCAGCGGATCCTGATCGACTGGATGCTCGACCTCCACGTGCGGGAGCACGGATACGAGGAGTTGCGCGTACCGTACCTCGTCACCCGTGAGACGCTGACCGGCACGGGTCAGCTCCCCAAGTTCGCCGAGGAGTCCTACTTCTCGGAGCGGGATGATCTCTGGCTCATTCCCACGGCCGAGGTGCCAGTCACGAATCTGCACCGCGACGAACTCCTCGCGGCGGAGGAACTCCCGATCCGCTATACCGCGTATACCCCCTGTTTCCGGAGGGAGGCGGGCGCCGCCGGGAAGGACACGCGGGGACTCCTTCGCGTGCACCAGTTCGACAAGGTGGAACTCGTCCGGTTCGAGCGTCCCGAGCGGAGCCGGGAAGCGCTGGAGGAACTCACGGCCGAGGCCGAGAGCATACTTCAGCGTCTCGGTCTTGCGTATCGGGTGATCCGGCTCGCAACGGGCGACCTGGGGTTCTCCGCCGCGATGACCTACGACATCGAGGTGTGGGCTCCCGGGGTCGAGCGCTGGCTCGAGGTCTCGAGCTGTTCGACCTTTGGCGACTACCAGGCCCGACGCGCAAATCTGCGCTTCCGCCCCGCTCCGGGAGAGAAGCCCGAGTTCATGCATACCCTGAACGGCTCGGCACTCGCTCTCCCCCGACTCCTCGTGGCGCTTCTCGAAACCTTTCAGCGGGAAGACGGGAGCGTCGAGCTTCCCGAAGTGCTCCGGGAACGCTTCGGGGCCGACCGGCTTCACCGGTAGCGGACGGGAGCGACGCCGTGTCCGGACGCAACTGGTCGCTCCCGCTGGCGCTCCTCTTCCTGGCTCTACTGGGCTGGTACCTGTTCTATACCGAGCAGCTCGTGCGGGCCTTTCGGGCCGACACGGCCACCCTCACGAGGATGTTCTCCGAGGTCCAGGAAGGCCTCGCCGATACCTCCTCTACCGGTCCACTCCAGGCGCTCTACGAGCTGCAGCAGATCATCCTGGATTCCCGGGTGCCACTCATCCTGACCGGTCCCGGAGACACGATCATCTCGGCGGTCAACCTCCCGTTCGAGGCCGATCCCGCGACCGCTCTCGGTCAGGCCCGCATCCTGGACTACGCACGCCGACTCGAACTTCGCCACGCTCCGGTGGGTGACCCGACGGTGCAGCTCATCCGCTTCGGGGATCCCCCGGAACTGCAGCGGTTGCGATGGATCCCGTGGCTGCAGGCCGGGGGGCTCCTGCTCACCTTTCTGATCGGCTTCCTGGTGCTTCGCGCGCAGCGACGTGCAGCGGCGGATCGAGCCTGGACCGCGATGGCGCGGGAGCTCGCTCACCAGCTCGGAACCCCCATCTCGTCGCTGCAGGGGTGGCTGGAGGTGATCCGGCTCTCTCCCCGGGATCGTCCCGCCGGAATCGATGACGCGGAGATTGCCGGGGAGATAGAACAGGATGTCCATCGTCTCGAGCGGGTCAGCCGACGCTTCGAGCTCATCGGCCGCGAGCCGCGACTCGGAGCGATCGATGTGGGGGAGGTGGTGCGGGGGGTGGAACGCTACCTGAAAGGCCGGCTCCCCCGACTCGGCGCCGGGGTCCGATTGAAGGTGCACATCCGCAAGGGCCTTCCGGAGGTGAAGGGGAGCGAGGTGCTCCTCGCGTGGGCGCTCGAGAACATCGTGAAGAACGCACTCGACGCGCTGGCCGGGCGCGGGGGGACGATTTCACTCCGGGCCTTTCATCGAGAGGCCGGATGGGTCACCGTTGAGGTGAGAGACACCGGTCCGGGCGTCGACCCCCTGATCCGGGATCGCCTGTTCGAGCCGGGGGTCAGCGGGAAGGCGGGAGGCTGGGGGGTGGGGCTGTCCCTGGCTCACCGGATTGTGGTCCGGATCCACGGTGGGCGCCTGGAGCTGCTCCAGACAGGGCCCGAAGGCACGGTATTTCAACTCCGGCTCCCCGTGGCCGAGTCTCCCTGATGGAATTCATACCCCCTCCGCCCCACTCCACCGCGCACCTGAACCCCGAGCAGCGCGAGGCCGTTGCGCATATCGAGGGCCCCATTCTCGTGCTGGCCGGGGCGGGCTCGGGGAAAACGCGCGTCCTCACGATGCGCGTGGCCTCGCTCATCCTGGATCACGGGGTCCCGCCCGACCGCATCCTGGCGGTGACCTTCACGAACAAGGCCGCCGGGGAAATGCGCGAACGGATCCGGAAGCTTCTCGGCAGGGACCCGACCGGGGCCTGGATCGGGACCTTCCATTCGCTCGGCGCGCGCCTCCTTCGACGCCACGCGGAGGTGCTGGGGTGGGATTCCACCTTCTCGATCTTCGACGCCGACGCGAGTCTGCGCGAGATCAAGCGGATCATGGATGTGGAGCAGATCGACCCCAAACGCTGGCGCCCCCAGGCCGTGCGCGGGATGCTGAGCGATGCGAAGAACCAGCTCGTGACTCCGGAGGCCTTCTCCGAGCAACACGCGGACGGGTTCGACCTCTTCGCCCGTCAGGTGGCGCGGGTATACCCGAGCTACCAGAAGTCGCTCAGGGAACAGAATGCGTTCGACTTCGATGATCTGCTGGTGAAGCCGGTGGAGCTCTTCCGGGATCACGAGAACGTCCTCGCGCGCTATCGGGAGCGATTCGCCTTCCTCCTCGTGGATGAGTACCAGGACACGAACCGGGCCCAGTTCCTCTTCCTCGATCTCCTGGCGCGCGAGCATCGGAACCTCATGGTGGTGGGCGATGACGATCAGGCCGTTTACGGATGGCGCGGGGCCGACATCCGGAACATCCTCGACTTCGAGAGCACGTTCACGGGTGCGCGGGTCGTGCGTCTCGAACAGAACTACCGATCAACCGGAACCATCCTGGAGGCCGCGAACGCGGTCATCCGCAGGAATCTGGATCGGAAGGAAAAGACGCTCCGGACGGATCGGGAAGCGGGAGATCGGATCACGCTCGTCGAAACCGCCTCCGAGTCGGATGAAGCGGGGTGGATCGTCGAGGAGATCGAGGCGCGGCTCCGCGACGGGCTGATCGGACGGTACCGGGATACCGCAATCCTCTACCGCACGAACGCGCAGTCGCGGGCGCTGGAAGATGCCTTCCGCCGCAGGGGAGTGCCGTATCAGATCGTGGGCGGGGTGCGCTTCTACGAACGGCGCGAGATCCAGGACACCCTCGCCTACCTCCGCCTGATCTCGAATCCGGTTGATCGCGTGGCTTTCGCCCGAGTGGTGAACTTCCCGCGTCGGGGCGTGGGGGCCACTTCGCTGGAGCGGCTTTCGAAGTGGGCCGACGACACGGGGATCTCACTCCTGGAAGCGGCCTCGCGGGCCGACGAGGCGCCGGGGATTCCGGGTGGCGGAGTGCGGGGGCTCGGTCGATTCGCGGGATTGATTCAGCGCTACTCCGGCCGCGCAGTGGATCTCTCCGTCGGGCCACTCGTCGAAGAGCTCGTGGAGGAGCTGGATCTGCTCACGCATCTACGCGACGAGGGCCCGGACGGGGACGACCGGGCCGACAACGTGAAGGAGCTCATTGCCGGGGCCATGGACTTCGAAGCGCGCCTCACCGAGGAATGGGAGGATGCGCCGCCGGACCACTTCACGGAACTGGATCTCTTCCTTCAGCAGGTCGCACTGGTGGCGGACATCGACCGACACGACCCGGATGCCGACATGGTCACCTTCATGACGCTCCACAACGCAAAGGGTCTCGAGTTCAACACGGTTTTCATGGCCGGCCTGGAAGATGGACTCTTCCCTCTGGCCAGAGCCTACGACGACCCCTCGCAGCTCGAGGAAGAACGCAGGCTCTTCTATGTGGGGGTCACCCGGGCAATGGACAAGCTCTTCATGAGCTGGGCGCGGGAGCGGCGTCGCGCGGGGGAGTTCATGTCCGGAAAGCTTTCTTCTTTCGTGAGCGACGTCCCGGAGGGGGCGCTCGAGCTCAGGAGATCGCCGCGGCTGGAACGGGAGCGAGCGGCGTTCCGAAGCGCGCCCGCGCGCGGCAGCTCCGACTTCGGGGGGCGTCCGGACGCGGAAGGGTTCGGCAGCGGGGCGGCCGAAAAGGCACGGCGTGAAGCGGAGGAGAGAAGCTTCGAGGAGGATCTGAACCAGGACCATCCCCGTCTCGTGAAGGGCGAGCGGGTGCTGCACGCGACGTTCGGCTCCGGGGTGGTCATGGATGTGGCCGGATTCGGCCGCGACCTCCGGGTCACCGTGAAATTCCAGTCCGTCGGACTGAAGAAGCTTCTGGCGCGCTACGCCGGGCTCGAACGGGACTACTGACTCTCGCCGGGTTCCGGCGCTCTTCCGGAGAGTCCGGGCACCTCGATCCCCCGGGCGCGCGGGACGTAGAGAAGCGGCTCGTCGGGAAGGGGGATCCACTCGTTCGCGGCTTCCACCAGCGCCGCGGGTATTCCAACGGTCCCGGAAGCGAGTACGTCGCGCCGGAGCCTCTTGGCGGACAGGAGTCGTTCCTCTCCCACGGGATCGAGAAGGGAAGCGCGGGAGCGATCCGGGTCGGCCAGGTGTTCCATGACGTAGTCGAAGGCCAGACGAATGTAGAGATCCCTCATGTCATCAGGGAGGTCGAAACGGGACCTCCTCAGGATCTCATCGAAAATCCGTTTCCACCGGTCATCGTCCTGAAAAGCCACCATTCCCCGGAAGATCCGCCGATTCGTCCGGAAGGAGAAAAGCGTTCGGGAAAGCACCCGATCGAAGAGCTCATCGGCCCTCGAGTGATCATGGTCGAGCACGACGGCGCGAGCCTTCCGACCGAAGGACTCCCCGAGGTGCACGTCCATCCGGTGCTCCCAGTAGGTATGCCCCACCGCCTGAGTGGTGCTCGTGAGCAGGAGCTTCCGCGGAACGAAGACATTGTGGGCGATCGTGTCGGCGGCCAGATGGGCGAGGTACCCGAGCCCCACGGCGTGGAGCTCTTCCGTGTCGGCCGAGTCCGCGATCTCCTTCCCGATGTGCCAGTGGTGCGAGTGGCGACCCACGTCGGCATACTTCTTGGCAAAGGAGATGTCTGCGGCGACCGAGCCATACAGGAAGGCGATCCGGTTTCGGTCGAGCACCGCCTGGACTGCCGGAGGGAGCAGATGAACCGATCGGAGTACGGCCTCACCGATGGCGATGTGGGTGGCCGGTCCCCATGCAAAGAGTTCGGACGGGGCAACGCAGAGCCAGAGGAGGGCCCAGCCGAGTGAGATGAGAAGGGCGGCCAAGGCGGGAGCCCGATCTACTCGATCAACCGGTCGTCGGGATGGAAATCCGCAGGGGGGATCATGGGGGCGGAGTCTCCCCCGGCGCGGTCCGCGACGTCGTGGCCGCCCCCGGCAAGGTGCGAGAATCCCTTCTTCACCCCCCGGGCCGTCGAGGCCGTGTGCACAAACACCTCTTCAGCTTCGGATTGAACGACCTCCATGAGCGCGTTGAAGTCCTCGATCCTCTCCTCCATGCGATCGGAAGCCTGAGTCAGCCTGTCCGCAAGCTGCGCAATGGCCCCCTGCAGCTTGACCGACTCCTTCGCGGCGGTATCCGAGATCGCCTCCAGATTCGCCGCCGCGTTCCGCAGCGCAGCGACGCCGGGATCGGCGATGAAGCGCTTGCGAACCACATCCATCATCGCCCCCGCACGCCGGAGCTGCACGAAGGAGAATGCGAGCACCACGAGCACCCCGAAAATCGCGAACGCGATGGCGCCAGAGGCGATGGCCACCAGAAGATCGTAGCCGTCCCGGTCGGCCACCATCACCACGGTGTCAGGAAGGACGTCCTGAAACCCGAACGTGAGCAGATGCGCGAGTGTAATCACGCTATAGAGTAACGAACTGCACCACGAACGTTCCACCCCCCACCCCGCCCCCTTCCGGTTGTACCCGATCCCGCCCCAGGGTACCTTTCGGGAGTCCCCCGGACCCGGGGCCGACTTCCCCGAACCCTTCCGCTCCGCACGCCATGTCCGCATTTCACGTCGAGGGGGGTCACTCCCTTTCCGGAGCCATCCTCCCCGCTGGCAACAAGAATGCCGCACTCCCCTGTGTAGCGGCCACCCTTCTGGCGGATGCGCCGGTGACCCTGACCAACGTCCCCCGGATCCGGGACGTGGAGACCCTCCTCGAGTTGATGGGAGCCATGGGGTGCGACATAGCGTGGGATGCCGCCAATACCCTCCGGGTTGATTCCAGCGGTGTCGAATCTCCGAACGTCGCCTCCGACCTCGCGGAAAAGATCCGGGCGTCGATCCTCCTGGCGGGGCCCCTTCTCGCCCGGTTTGGAGCCGTGACCCTGCCTCCCCCCGGAGGCGACGTGATCGGCCGGCGGCGGCTCGATACGCATTTCCTCGCCTTCGAACGGCTCGGCGCCACGGTCTCGTTCGACTCGAATGACTTCCAGATCCGCGCGTCGTCCCTCACGGGTGCCGACATCTTTCTGGATGAGCCTTCCGTAACGGGCACGGAGAACGCCGTCATGGCCGCAGTGAGGGCCAGGGGGACGACCCGTCTGCGCAACGCGGCGGCGGAGCCCCACGTCCAGGATCTCTGTCACCTCCTCAACGCGATGGGTGCCCGTATTGCCGGAATCGGGACACACACTCTCGAGATCGAGGGGGTCGACCGGCTGGGAGGCGCCACGTTCCGGATCGGAGCCGATCATATCGAGACCGGGTCCTTCATCGGGCTGGCCGCGATGACCGGGAGCCGAATCCGGATCACGGGCGCGCCTCTCGAACATCTGGACTCGACGCTCCTCGGGTTCGCCCGGCTCGGTGTACGGACCCTGATCGACGGCGAAGATCTCGTCGTGCTGGGCGACGAAAGCCACGAAATCCGCCACGATGCCTTCGGCCATGTCCCGAAGATCGACGACGGTCCCTGGCCCGCTTTCCCTGCCGATCTGACGTCGATCGCCCTCGTCACCGCGACGCAGTGCACCGGAACGGTTCTCGTTCACGAGAAGATGTTCGAGTCCCGCATGTTCTTCACGGACAAGCTCGTGGGCATGGGTGCCAGGATCATCCTCTGCGACCCTCACCGCGCCGTGGTCGTCGGTCCATCGCCCCTCCGGGGGTCGGTTCTGGAGAGTCCGGATATCCGGGCGGGAATGGCCCTGCTCCTTGCCGCCCTCGCTGCCCACGGGACGAGCAGGATCCACAACATCCGCCAGATCGAACGCGGGTACGAGCGGATTGACGAGCGGCTGCGAGCCCTGGGAGCCCGCATCACGAAGATATGATGCCCTTGAAGCGCTGAGGCGAAACGCCTATAATTGTAGCTGATTCATAGCTGCCGGGTCCGGCGGCGGTAACGTGAGTGGGGGAGCGGGTGGCCCCCGCTTTTTTTTACCCCTGGGAAGGGGGTAAACGGGACGGAAGAACAGGGGGAGCGACGCCGTGGCCAGTCCGATTCCGGAGATCGAGCGCGGGCTGGATGCCCGGGTGGAAGCGCTCGGGCTGCAGGTCGTGGACGTGGAGTGGGCGGGACTCCACTCGAAGCCGATTCTGCGGCTTCGCGTCGATCTCCCCGACTCCCGGCCGGGCCATGGAGTCACGGTGGCGCACTGCGTGCAGGTCAGTCGCGCGCTGGAGCCATGGCTGGATGAGCACCCGCTTCTTCCGGAGCGGTACAACCTGGAGGTGTCCTCTCCCGGCGTGGAGAGGCCTCTCGTGAGGAAGCGTGATTTTGTCCGGTTCGCCGGCTCCGAAATCGCGGTGAAGACGAAGGCCCCGCTCCCCGGTCGGGACTCGACCCGGGTCGAAGGGGTGCTGGAAAGTGTGAGTGAGCGAGGAGCGGCTACGGAGGAATTCGCCGTGGCTCTCAGGATGAAGGACGGTTCGAGCCTGGATATTCCGGGTAGCGACATCGTCCGGGCGAAGCTGGTCTACCGTTGGAACGACGGGGAATGACCGGGTTCAAAACCGTGCATCGGAATAACTTATGAGCATGCCGAACGCAGCCCAGATCATCGCGGCAATCCGCGAAATGGCCAACACGAAGAAGCTCGATGCGGATGAGATGAACGAACTCATCCGGGACGGCCTCCTCGCAGGGCTGGCGCGTATCTATGGAGCCAACGTGCGTGCCGAGATCAACATCTCGCAGGCCGGGGCGGGTGAGATCGAGATGATCGTTCTCAAGCGCGTGGTCGAGGAGGTCGAGGACACTTCCTCCGAGATTTCGCTGGAGAAGGCTCGCTGGGACGACCCTACCTTCGAGGTCGGGGACGTCATGGAGATTCCGGTTGACCTCTCGCAGTTCGGGAGGAACGCGGTCATGGCGGCCAAGCAGCGGATCGTGCAGCGGGTCCGTGATGAGGAGCGGGAGCGGGTGAGGGAAGAGTTTTCTCACCGGGTCGGGGAGCTTCTCTCCGGCGAGGTCCAGCAGATGGAGCGCGGGAAAATCGTCGTGATGATGAACCGCGCCAAGGATGCGGAGGCCATCATCCCGTGGAAGGAGCAGAACCCGCGGGAGCGGTTCCGGCAGGGAGATCCCATCCGGGCCGTCCTCAAGTCGGTCGAGGAGAGCCCCAAGGGCCCGCGCCTCATCCTTTCCCGGGCCTCTCCGGACTTCGTTGAGGCGCTCTTCCGGCTCGAGGTTCCCGAGGTATACCAGGGAATCGTCGAGATCAGGGAGCGGGCCCGGGAAGTGGGAGGGCGCACCAAGATTGCCGTCTACTCGCGCGATGAATCGATCGATCCGGTGGGCGCCTGCGTCGGACTTAAGGGCTCCCGCGTGCAGGCCGTCGTATCGGAGCTGGGCGGCGAGCGGATCGATATCGTGCCATGGCATCCGGACCCGGAGGTATTCGCCCGCAGGGCCCTGGCCCCCGCGAGGGTGTCGAAGGTCATTTCCGACCCGGCGCGACAGGTCATCACGGCCATCGTGGACGAAGACCAGCTTTCCCTGGCCATCGGAAGGAACGGGCAGAACGTGCGCCTCGCCTCGCAGCTCATCGGGTGGCAGATCGATCTCTACGGGTCGCGCGAATGGCTCGACCGCGGTGCAGACGCGATGCTCTTCGCTCCCGAGACCGACGACTCTCTCGAGACGGCGGACTTCCCGCTGAGCGAGCTGGACCTCCCGGAAGATGCTCTGGCGGCCCTCGGAGGGGCTGGGTATAGTACCTTCCTCGACATCATCGACCTGGAAAAGGCTGACTTTCTGAAGGTGCCGGGGCTTGCCGAGACAGGGGTGGAACAGATCCTCGCCCTGATCGACGAACTGACCGTGATCGAGGATGCGGACCCGGACGCTTCCGAAGGACCGGGCGAGCCCGACGCAGTCGCGGCGGATGACCCGGATGAGGATGGGGACGAGGACGGGGAGGGAGAGGAAGACGCCACTCCGGTCGCCGAAAGCGCCACGGCCGAGGTGGACGAGAAGTAGGGTGACGAGGAGGTCCGCGGAGGAAGACGCCCTCGGGCTCCTCGGGCTCGCTCGTCGAGCAGGTGCCGTGGTAACGGGGACGGATTCGGCCCGCCGGGCGCTCAGACAGGATCAGATCGTGCTCGTGCTGCTGGCACGGGACGCGGCAGGAGGACAGATCGCGAAAGTACAGGGGATCCTGAGGCACCGCGAGATTCCGGTGCGCTGGATCTCGAGCCGGGACATCCTGGGGCGCGCCCTGGGAGAAGCCCACCTGTCCGTGGTGGGTGTTACACAGGTGTCGTTTGCAGAACAGCTCCTGCGCCGACTCCCTTCCGATTCGCGGAAGGGACCCCCGCAAGGGGATCAGCGGGAGACCAAGGAGGAACCCAAGCGAGATGCGGGTCGTTGAACTAGCAGCAGATCTGAAGGTCTCCCCGGAGGCGCTTCTCACACTTCTGCGGTCCATGGGAATTCCCGTGACCGGAGAAAACGTCCAGGTGCCCGAGCCCGACGTG
This sequence comes from Longimicrobiales bacterium, assembly GCA_041743405.1. Classification (GTDB taxonomy): domain Bacteria; phylum Gemmatimonadota; class Gemmatimonadetes; order Longimicrobiales; family Gaopeijiaceae; genus JBGTMU01. The sequence continues at coordinate 24,693 of JBGTMU010000278.1, forward strand.
GCCCGCGTACTTGCGCGAGTTGAACGCGAACGCCGGGCCGGGAAGAAAGACAGCTCGGAGGCCATTCAGGCGGCAATCGAGGAGTCCCGCCCCTCGTCCCGGCGTCGGCGCCGGCGTCGGGCCGAAGACATGGAGCCAGAGGTGGAGGCCGAAGCCGAAAGCTCCGAGGAGCCGGCGCCCACTTCGGAAGCGGAGCCGGAGGCATCCGGTGTTTCGAGCGCTCGGGACGACGACGAAGTCTCTTCTCCTCAGGACGAGGAGAGCGCCCCCGCGGTCGCGAACGAAAGCCGGGAAAGGGAAGAGCCCGTTGCAGTTGCGGGCGCAGACGCGCCTCCCGAGTCGGTTGATGAGCCGGTGAGGGCACCGGAGCGGGATGAAGTTGAGGCATCCACAGCTCCTGCGGAACCGGTGGGTTCCAGCGAGGACGTCGCCACAGCCGAGACTGCGGAGGCCGGGGAAGCCGAGAACGACGACGCGAAGCCCCGCCGGCGCCTCAAGCTTCCCGGTGGCTTCGTGCCCGAGCGGGCCGGAGAGAAATCGCCCACGCCGCCGA
>JBGTMU010000279.1:0-8976 GCA_041743405.1 Longimicrobiales bacterium
CGGAGGTAGGCGGCCGCCAGCGCCAGCAGACCTTCCTCCGGGGAGGCGCTGCCCCCGCGGGCCCTGCGCATCCGCAGCGCCAGTTCCCGGAAGCCCTCTGCGGCCACTGCGAGCTGGAGAGCCGGAAGCCCCCCTCCCTCCTCCGTCGTTCCGAAAGCGAGGTAGGGCGAAGTCCGGCTCTTTCCGGCACGGGCTGCCACCTTGCGGAGGTCGAGCCCCGTGTCGGGCTCGCGCAGGATCTCCCTCGCCGCCGCCAGGAAGCGGTCACGGAGGCGATTGCCGTCGCGCGGTTGTGAACTGTCCATGGGAGCAGCTTACGACGGATGATTGACACCGTCAACCAGACCCCTTAGAATGGTCCCTGCAGGTTGACACCGTCAACCGAACGGGAGACCGGACGGCTTTGACCGGATCAGCCCCATCTCTACCCAACGCCGGAGGCAACCATGGACGTCGAACTCATGCTCGAGCACACCGCTCCGTCACCCGGACAGCCCATCGCAGTGCGAGGACTGGTGCGTCTGCGCGGACGTGCCCCGGAGGGGGGTCGTCGCATCCCTCTCAATCTGGCGCTGATCCTCGACCGCAGCGGCTCCATGGGCGGCGAGAAACTGGCGCGAGCGCAGGAGGCCGCCGCCCTCCTGGTGCGCCGGCTCTGGCCGGAGGACGCGGTTGGGGTCGCCGTCTACGACCATCAGGTGAACACCCTGATCGCCGCCGCCCGGGGGGACGATCACGCCCTGGCCGAATCCCTCATCCGGTCCATTCGCACGGGGGGGAGCACGAACCTGAGCGGAGGATGGCTGCGCGGACGCGAACTCGTGCAGGCCACGATGTCGGAGGGCGGTGTGAACCGCATCCTCCTGCTCACGGACGGCCTCGCGAACCAGGGCATCACCGACCGGACCGCACTCGCCGGGCTCTGCCGGAGCGCCCGAGCCAACGGGATCACGACCACCACGATCGGCTTCGGCGCCGATTTCGACGAGGATCTCCTGCGGGCCATGGCCGACGCCGGGGGAGGAGGAGCGTATTACATCGAACATGCCGACCAGGCCCCGGGGATCTTCGAGGAAGAGGTGGAAGGGCTTCTCAGCCTCTCGGCGCAGGGCGTGACCCTTGAGGTGACCCCCGAGTCCGGTGCCGAGCTGGTGGCGGTCCGACACTCCTACCCCCGCACCACCCACGGCGACACCCTCCGCCTGGATCTGGGCGATCTGTACGCCACGGAGCCCCGACTGGCCCTCATCGAATTCCGGGTCACCCCCCGAACACCGGGAAGCGAGGTGGCCGTGGCCCGGATCCGGGCGAGGGGATATGTGATCACGGAAGGGGGCGGGGTGGAGGAACGCACCGTGGATCTTCCCATCCGGATGAGGATCGGGGACGGCCCCCTCGTTCACCCTGAGGTGCGGCGCGTCGCCTCCCTCCTCGATGCCGCCGATGCGCGGGAGAGCGCAGTCCGTCTGCAGGAGGAGGGGCGGTGGGAAGAAGCTCGGCACCGACTCCTGCGCACCGCGGCCTCGATCCACATGGAGTTCGATGAGGACCCGGCCATGCAGCGGGAGGTGATGGAGCTTAACGAAGCCTCCGAGATGTTCCACTCGGGCGCACTCCTGGCCGCGGATCGGAAGTACCTGAAGCAGGGGGCGTACGACCTGGGGCGCTCTCGGGAAGGGGCGCGGGACCGGTATCGACGAGAGGAGTGAAGGACGTCTGGAGCGGTGGGATCCCGTCGCCCCGGGAGCTAGTCCCCTCCGCCGACAACCGCCGAAAGTCGCCCCGCAACCTCCACCAGCTCCGCAGCGTGTAGCCCCGGTCGCGACCCGGCGTGCGCCCCCGGCACCGGAACCGCCCCCGTCACCGGCAGCCGAAGGTAGTCCCCGGTAAGCGCCTTACGGCCTCCCCCTTCCAGGGTGACCCTGGCCCTCCCTCCCGCTCGCGCGGCGAGGTATGCTTCCCCCTTCCCCGCCCCGATCTCCCTGAGTTCGCGGGCCCGCTCCCCCGCCACCCTCTGAGGCACCGGGGTCGCCTCATTGAGCTCCGCCGCCGCGGTTCCGCTGCGGGGCGAAAAGGGGAAGACGTGCAGGTAGGTGAAAGGGAGTTCCTCGACCAGCGCCCGCGTCTCCGCGTGGTCCTCGTCGGACTCCCCGGGGAACCCCGTGATGATGTCCGCCCCGAGCCCGAGAGCCCCGTCCCGGACGGCGGCCACCCGCTCCGCGATCTCGAGGGCGCGGGACCGGTACATCTCCCGGGTGTGCCATCGCCGCATCCGCCGGAGCACCGCGTCGGCCCCGCTCTGGAGCGGCATGTGCAGGTGGGGCGCGAGCCTCCCACCACTCCCGACCAGCAGGTCGAGAAGCCGATCGTCTACCTCGGTGGCTTCGATGCTCCCGAGGCGGAACCGCACCCCCGGAACCCCTCCCAGCAACCGTTCCACGAGGCGCGACAGGGTGAGACGCGGGTCGAGGTCGAGCCCGTAGTGGCCGATGTGAATGCCGGTGAGAACGAGCTCCGAGTGGTGTCGGGCGAGGAGCCGGGCCTCGGCCACGACCTCGTCAGGCGCACGGGACCGGCTCGCACCCCGCGCCAGCCTCGTCGCGCAGAAGGAGCACTTCCGATCGCACCCGTCCTGGATCTTGAGCCATCCCCGGGTGCCAGCTTCCCTCCGTTCGAGGAGCGGACCGCCAGATGGGGAAGCAGCGCCGTGAACCGGACTCCGCCCCCCTTCCTCCCGAATCGCCCGACACCCCGCCTCCGCCACGGCCACCGGATCATGCCCTTCGACCACCCCGGCCACCTCGGGCATCGCCCGATACTCGCTCGCCCGAAGCGCCGCCGAGCACCCCACCACGACGATCCGCGCCCCGAGCCGTTCCCGGCCGAGCTTCCGGACGAAGGCCCGGGCCTGGGCATCGGCCTGGTTCGTGACGGTGCAACTGTTCACGATCCAGAGATCGGCGTCATCCCCGGTGTCGGAGTGCGCCCACCCGCGGGCTTCCATCTCCTGGCGCATTTTCTCGGAGTCGTACTGATTCGCTTTGCAACCGAAGGTCCGGAAGGCGACGCGCATCAGACTGCGAGACTCAGCCCCCAGCCAGCCGGATCGAGAGGGTCGTGCGCCAGAATTCCTCGGACAGCGCACCCGCCGAGCGGCTCCCGCGCTCGAGCGAGAGCTCGAACCGGGCAACCGGCACGTCTTCCGCATCGGCCACATGGATTCCAAAACCTGCAGAGTAGCTCCGCTCTGAGCTCTCGGCCCCCTGGAAGTGGAAGGGAAGCTGCTGCTCCCTGACCCCCAGCCGGAAGGGAATCCGCCGTTCCCTCAGGCTCACTCCGGCGAGTTCGACCCCGCCCCCGTACGTCCAGGTCCCGGCCCGCGTCTCCGTATCGGTCATCGCCGCCCCGGTCTCGGACCAGTCCGCGTAGCTCGCCCCGAGCGCGAGGGCCACTCCGGGGGTCAGCGAGAAGGTCCCCCCCGCACGGTACTCGAGCGGAATCGGGTACTTCCGGGCCTCTCCCGCCGTCTCACCGACAGGGCTCATCTCCAGATCCCCGGAGTGCGTCACCGTGGCTCCCAGCCGGAAGAGGGGCGACGGATCCCAGGCCACTCCGACCGCTACGGTGGTTCCGGACGATCGCCAGCGGCCACGGATCGCATACGGTTCGACGTCCGGGCCCACGGCCACAGGATCCAGCTCCCGAATGAACCGACGCTCGAGCGCGCCGATGTAGGTCCCCACATTCGCACCTACCGCCAGGGTGGGGATGATCCGGTACCCGGCCCCGAAGCGGGCGACCCCCACTCCCCCCTTCGACTCGAACACGTCGGTGGCCAGGACCTGCTCATCTCCTATCGCGATCGTGCGCTCGGTTCGCGCTTCCCACTCCTGCTCGAGAAAGCTCCCAAACTGGACCGAGAAGATCACATTCCGATAGGGATACGATACGGCGACCACTGGAAACCGGGTGCGTCCCGCCGATTCCGCGCCATTCACGCTCACCGACGCCGGCTGCATGGTGAGGGTGATCGAGGGAAGAAAGAGTCCACCCGTGCTTCCCGGGTCGTTTGGCAGAAGCTGCCATCCGGAAAGCCCGACGCCCACGCCGCCAAGCGCCCGCGAGCGCGCGTCCAGTGCTTCCGAAGGGATGCCGAGCCCTCCGGTACCGAGGAGCGACTGGGCCTCCAGAGCTCCGGGGGTCAGGACCAGAAGGAGGGCAACTGCAACGGAGCCCGCGACCGACACCGGCCGCCCCCCGGAATTCGAGCAGAGGAAGGACGGGGTCATGGAAGCGTCAATCCCTCGGAGAGGGTCAGAATGAGGCGCAACCGGGGCGGAGACGAGGTCCCCGGCCCGAAGAAGCTGGCAAACTCGAACGTCGTCGGTTCAACCAGGGAGAGGATCGAGATCGTATTGGGCGTCGGCGTCGCTCCGGGTTCCGAGCGATTCATCACATCGCGCACGTAGCGCGTCATCGGGATCTCCACCACCTGCCCGCCCCCGGGAACGAAGGCCTCGGGACCGATCCTCCGCCCCAGTGCCTGGACGGGGCTCCCCAGAGGTGAGCGGGGAAGTCGATCCGGCGAGAGCACCGGACGGATGTCGAAGGTGAGGGTGTCGAGCGGCTGGAAGGCTCGCGGTTCGACCCCGTGGGTGGTCAGCTCGAGGCCTGCGTAGAGGAGTCGATCGGCGGTCAGCGCGAAGGGGCACTGAATGCGCTGACAGATCGCCGCATCTCCCTGGAGCGTCGCCGGAAGCTCGATCCTGAATGTTGCACGCCGCGAAGGGGCGCCCCCGATCTGGAAGGCCGAGGTCGAGAGGGCTGGCTCCGGCGTATAGATGAAGGTCGTCTGGATTCCCTGAGCGAGAACCGCAACGAGCGTATCGGGGTTTACCTCCGTGGCCACATTCACCTGAAGCTGGGCGAACGACATCCGCACCCGCGACCCCGCGGTGGTCGTCCGGATCCGGAGCCCTCGATCAGCCCTCGATGTGTCCGCCCACTCGCTCACCGTCAGTGAATCCACCTCCACAATGAGGGAGTCTCCTGGGGTCCCGGACCATTCTCCGGTCCAGAGCACGCGCGCGTCTCCCCCGCCGGCCTCGGGCCATTCGACCGGCCCGCCGAGGGTGTCCGCTGCGTGGGTCCAGCTCGCGGTGCGCAAATCCCAGGGTGTTTCCGTTGCCGAAAGCTCGAGTTCGATCGGCACCGGCCCCCGCACGGAAAGCGAGTCGAAGAAGAGCGTCACCACTCCTGAAACCGGAACGAAGGCGGAGTCGATCTGAGCCGGCCCCCCCTGCGGCGGAGGCACGGTGATGAACGCCGGGAGCGCCCCGAAACGGATGAGGCCGTTCGAGTCGAGTTCTCCCTCGTACTCATGGGCAATCAGGGCGCCGGGAAGGTCTGCCTGTGACCCGAAACCCGCGAACACCCCGAAGTCCGTCGCAAAGAGATCGAAGGGCAGCAGCACCTCCAATGTTTCCGCGTCCACCGGGATCAGCCCCTCGTCGTTCGTGGTCGGGAGCCCGTCGGCACATCCGCCCAGAACCAGGAGGGTCGAGAGGCCGAGGGCCCTCAACCTGGATATCGTCACCCTTCCACCCTTGAATCGTCGTGTTCGTCCGTGCCCGTCCCGATCGGCTCTCCGAGTGAGAAGCGCGCCGGAAGAAGCTCATTCATCCGCCAGTGCATCCGATGCGTCCCGGCCTCGGAGTACACGTCCAGCTCTGGCGCGAACTCCGCCAGCACCTGTCGACAGGCCCCGCAGGGGGGCGTGGCGTGTTCATCGTACGTGGCGAGCGCCAGGCGCCGGAATCGCCTGTGGCCGGCGGCCACTGCGGCTGCCACGGCCGCGCGCTCGGCACACAGAGTGAGACCGTAGGAGGCGTTCTCCACGTTGCATCCGGAGAATACACTGCCATCCTCGGTCTCGAGCGCAGCCCCCACGCGAAAGTCGGAATAGGGCGCGTACGCCCGATCCCTGACCGCTCTCGCCTTCGCCATCAGTTCATCAACCACCCTCATCCCTCCGCCAGACCCGGGGAAGTCGGGGAGCGAAGCCCGTCAGGATCTCATACGAGATCGTGTCGGCCCACCCCGCCATCTCCTCCAGGGAAATTTCGGGCCCTCCGCCCGGACCCGAGGCTTCGCGGCCAAGAAAGGTAACGACTTCACCCCGTTCCACCTCGGGGACGCCGGTGATGTCTACCACCGTCATATCCATGGAGATCCGTCCAATGATCGGGACGCGCCTTCCCCGGACGAGCGCGGTACCGCGATTTCCCAGTGCTCGCGGAAGCCCGTCCCCGTACCCGATGCCGACCGTCGCCCAGCGCTCCCGGCCTACCGCCCGCCAGGTGGCTCCGTACCCGAGCGTCGCGCCGGGGGGGACGTCTCGAATGAGCGAGACGCGGGCGCGAACCGAAACGACGGGCTCCGTTTCGACTCCGCCTTCCATGCCTCCCCCGTAGAGAACGATTCCGGGCCGCACCGAGTGACGTGCGAACTCCGGAGACCGGAGCGCCGCCGCCGAGTTGCAGAGGTGCACGAGGAAGCCCTCTTCATCCGGAAGGGGGAGGCGTTCCAGGGCTCGGTCGAAGCGCTCGACCTGCTCCCGCACCGACGACAGATCCGGCTCATCCGCGGAATGGAAGTGCGTGAACACCCCCTTCCACCTAACGCGGCCGCCGGTTCGGGCGGCCACCGCCGGACCCCATGCGTCGGCCTCGGTCCAGGCGAACCCCGCCCGCCCCATCCCCGTATCGATTTCGACATGGATGTCCGCTTGCCGATCGAACCGCGCAGCCGCCTCCACTACGGCATCCAGCGCCTCCACATCCGAGATCGAAAAGGTGAGGTCCCCTTCCACCCCGGCATCCATTTCGTCCAGCGCCACGGGCGAGAAGACGATGACCCGCCGGGTCACCCCGAACCCGCGGAGTTCCAGCCCCTCGGCGACCGTAGCCACGCCCCAGGCGTGGGGGGAACTTGGCTCGAGCGCCCGCACCGTCCCCAGGACTCCCAGCCCGTAGGCGTCGGACTTGACCATGGGGATCATCGCCACCTCGGGGCCCACAGCCTGGCGGACCCTCTCCAGATTCCGGCGGAGCGCCGATCCATCCACTTCAATCCAGGCGCGTGCGGTGGGTTCCGTTGACATGGTCGGTGAAAGATGCGAGAAAGAACCCTCGGAGCAACCCCTTCCCACGAGGGCAACTCCCGTGGAAAATCCATCGCCGCCGGGCTTTCGGAGGTCAGGATCCCGCCAGGCTCGGGGGTCTGTGGCTGCACGCGGCTCTCAGGAGAACCCCTTGACCGAGAAACCTGACGATCCAGGCCTCGCGCCTCCGGCCGGACCCACAAGTTCGGAGGCCGCCCTGCCTTCGGAGGCCGCCTTACCCTCGGAGGCAGCCCTGCCTTCGGAGGCCGCCTTACCCTCGGAGGCCGCCCTGCCTTCGGAAGCCGCCCTTCCTTCGCAGGCCGCCCTGCCTTCGGAGGCAACCCTTCCCTCGGAGGCCGCCCTGCCCTCGGAGGCCGCCCTGCCCTCGGAATCCGCCACGCAGGATCTCAGCGCGGCGATCGAAGCCCTCGCGACCGCAGGCCCCTTCCCCGAAACGGAAGGGACGCTCGACCGCGCGCTCACGCTCGTGGAGTATCTGCGCAGACACTGTCCCTGGGACGCGAAGCAGACGGCGCGCTCCCTCGTGCCTCATCTCCTGGAAGAAACCCATGAGACGGTCGACGCGATTCACGTCGGAGACTCCAACGCACTCCGGGGCGAACTCGGCGACCTGCTTCTGAACCTTGCCTTCCAGGTCGTCGTGGCCGAACAGGAAGGAGCGTTCACGCGCGGTCAGGTTGTGGAGGGGCTCGAAGCGAAGATGATCCGGCGGCATCCCCACCTCTTCGGCGGTGGTAAGAAGGAGCCCTGGGAAGTGATCAAGGCGCGGGAACGGGAGGCGGCGGGAGAAGCCGGGGGCGCGCTCACCGGGCTCGCTCGGGGGCTCGATCCCCTACTCCGCGCGCACCGCATCCAGGAGAAGGTAGCCGGCGTCGGGTTCGACTGGGACGACGCTTCGGGGGCGCTCGCGAAGGTGAAGGAAGAACTCGCCGAGGCGGAGGAAGCGATCGCGGGGTCAGACCCGGAGGCCGTCGTGGAGGAACTCGGCGACCTCCTCTTCGCGGTCGTGAACTTCGTCCGACTGGCCGGCGCCCATTCCGTGCCCGCGCTGGAAGCCGCGAACGCGAAGTTCCGGCGTCGGTTCGAAGCTCTCGAGGCGCTCGCCCGCGAACGCGGGGTGCCGATCCCCGGGTCGTCGCTCGAGGAGCTGGACCGCCTGTGGGATGAGGTGAAGCGGAGAGAGCGGGGGGGAGTGGAGTAGGCCATTCGCCGCCTCACACCCCGGAGGTACCCCCAACCCAGAGGTGCTTCCCTGATTCGCATCCCCGACCTCCCGTAAAGGGATTCCTCGCGCGATCGTCAGTCCGTCAGAAGCTCTTCCAGAGCCAACCCGGTCTTCGTCGTCCATGTCGTGAAACTCGTTCCCGGCGAATCTGTCCCATTCTGCTATGGACGGATTTGAGCGCGGGCGGGGGCAGGCAGTCGACATGCCGTGCATCCGCGCACTTCGAGGTGCCTGACGGCGCGTTGGAGCGGGTTCGGCGCACCAATCCGAAGCCCGACGAGTTTCGCATCCACTTCGTGGCTCACAGCTACCATTCCCGAGGCCGAAAATGAGATGCTTATATTTCGTAAGTCATTATCGCGGCTTTGGATGGGAGGCGGTCATGGGATATGTGAAGATGGGGGACGGGCAGCTCGTGGATGCGGAGCGCGTGGGTGGGGAAGCCATCGGCGCGGGGCGCGTGGGTGCGGAGCTCGTGGATGCGGAGCTCGTGGATGCGGAGCGCGTGGGTGTGGAGCGCGTGGGTGCGGAGGCCATCGGCGCGGGGCGCATGCGGAGCCTGGCGCCC
>JBGTMU010000280.1:0-13195 GCA_041743405.1 Longimicrobiales bacterium
CGCGCTCAGCACGACGCGCCCCAACACCTGCAATGCGCTCATGGCCAGTGCTCCATCATGGGAATCGGTGCGGCGCCACTCCAGACAAGAACGATCCAGAGCGATGGTCGGTCCATGGTGCTTCCGTATCCTTGCGGATGCGAGCGCCAGCGGTGTATATACACTTTTCTTTCGCGCGCAACAACTCGCGCGATCGGAATCGACAAGGGGCGAACATGATCAATTTTGGATTCTCGGAGATCTTCGTGGTACTGATGGGCCTGGTCGGCGTGGGATTCTGGGCTCTGCTTCTGTGGCTGGCCTGGACACTGGTCATGTCCGTCCGCGGAATTCACAGTGAGATCGCGCGTCTGGCGGACCACCTGGAGCGACAATGATCGCAAGGAGGGGCGATGAGAAGATCGATGGTGCTGTGCGCTATCCTTGCCGGCCTCACGGCGCCGGGAAATGCAGGGGGCCAGGAGATGGTTGAGGCCCGCAGTACGGTCGCGCCCGTGACCGACCGGATCGTCACCGCGTCCGCCCTGCTGCCCGTCTCGCGGGAGGTCGCGTTCGAGTACTTCACGAAGAACGAGCTGATCGAAACATGGCTGACCGCCTCCGCCGATGTCGAGGCGGTGGAAGGGGGCCGGTACGAACTGTTCTGGGAACCGGGGGACCGGGAAAACAACAGCACGATCGGCTGCCGGGTGACGGCCGTCTCGCCCGGACAGTTCATTGCCTTCCAGTGGCGAAGTCCTCGGCAGTACAAGGAGTTCGCGAATCGATCGGATCCGCTGACGCATGTGGTGGTGCTGTTCGTACCGGAGGGCGCGGGCACGCGGGTCCACCTCATCCACTCGGGCTGGCGCAGCGACCCGGGCTGGGAGGAGGCGCGTCAGTGGCAGGAGCGGGCGTGGACCGGGGCGTTTCGCCTGCTCGAACAGGTTGTAGCGAGCGAATGATCCTTTCCCCTAACCCCTGAGGTCGACGTGATCGCAGGCCCTTCGCTCTGTATACTCGTTTCCGAGTGCCCGTCATGAAGGCGCTGTGCCTCTTGACCCTCATCTCATGTGCCACTGCCTGTGAGGCCGTCGGTCACGCCGGTGACTCCGAGACCATCAGCGTCACGGCAATAGTCGACGTCACGGTCATCCCGATGGATTCGGAACGTCACCTGTTCCACCAGACCGTGGTCATTCGGGATGGACTGATCGCAGAGATGGGGCCGTCACGGTCCGTCGAAGTTCCCGCCGGTGCGGAGCGAATCGACGGAACGGGCCTGTACCTCATGCCTGGTCTGATCGACTCGCACGTTCACCTGCGCGATCCGAGCGAACTCCTCTCCTATCTCGCGCATGGCGTCACTACCGTGGTGCAGTTGAGCGGTCCCCTGGGCAACATCCCGAGCGTGGAAGGACTCCGTGAACGAGTGGAGCGAGGTGAGATCCTGGGGCCGACCATCTACATGAGCGGCCGCATTCTCGATGGCGATCCGCCCATCTTCCCGGGTGTCAGCACGACCGTCAGCACACCCGACGAGGCGAGAGAGGCCGTCGTAGCGCAACTGACGGCCGGCGTCGACGTGATCAAGGTCTACAACAACCTGCGAACGGACGAGCTCCAGGTTGTGATGAGGGTGGCTGACGAACATGGCCTCACGGTCTGGGGCCACATCCCACGTATCGATGGACGGGCGACAGCGCTCGAGCGAGCGCTCACCGCCGGGCTGGACGTGATCGTCCATGGGGAAGAGTTGTTCTTCACGATGCTGTACCGCGACGTGGAGGACCAGCTTGATCGGGAGGTCGTTCCGAGCGTCGCCCCCGAGCTGATGGCCGAGGCCGTGCGCCTGATCCAGGAGAACGGGGTCGCGGTCATGCCGAATCTCTCGTTTGTGGCAATGACGCGGGCCCAGTTGGACGACGTGCAACGGGTATGGGCCGATCCTGAAGCGCAGTTCCTCCATCCCACGGTTCTGGACATGTGGCGAACCCAGAATCCGACGTCGCGCTCAGACCTGAGGCGGTTCGATCTCCGTGAGCAGGGGAAACAGGCCATCGTCCGACAGCTCGTGCTCGCGCTGAGCAATGCGGGGGTCCCTCTGTTTCTTGGAACCGATGCCTCGGCTCCAGGAATGTTTCCCGGAAAGTCCGCACACCTCGAACTCACGGAACTGGCGGCCGCAGGTCTCACTCCGTTTCAGGCACTCGCATCCGGCACCCGCAACCCGGGGCGATTTCTGACTCAGCACCTTCGCGGCAACCCGCCGGTCGGCACCGTCGCGGTAGGCAGTCGCGCGGATCTACTGCTGCTCAACGCAGATCCGCTGACGGATGTTTCACACGTAGCACGGATTGCCGGTGTCGTTGTGCGAGGCGAGTGGCATGCTCACGGTCAAATCGAGAGCATGCGGGTGGCGGGAGCGCACGCGGCCGCACGTTAGCCCTGCCAAAGCCTTTTTTCTCCTGAACCGTGTCCTGCTTCAGCGGTGACGCTGGCGCCGGCGGTGCGACTCCAACCATCTCGCCTCCGGCGGCGTCGAACCAGCACGGAGAGCCGCCCCGAAACCGACCTTGTACGCGAGTTCCGGCACCCGAAGGAGGTCCATGGGACGTATCAGCATGTTGGCCGTTGCGCTGAGTCACTTCGTACTGGCTCCGCTTCCCCTGTCGGCGCAGTCTCCCCTTTCGAGACAGTCCGAACCTCGGGCTGAAGTGATGGTAGTCGGCGTTTATCACATGTCGAACCCGGGCAGCGACGTCTTCAACATCGAAACCGATGATGTGCTCTCCGCGACACGCCAGGCGGAAATCGCACAGGTAGCGGCCGTGCTTCGGGAGTTTCGGCCGACGAAGATTGCCGTGGAAGTCGTCTTCAGCGACCGCGGCATCTCACAGCGCTATGCCGGTTACGTCGCTGGCACCTATGAACTGACGCACAACGAAGTCGACCAACTCGGATTCAGGGTCGCGCGTGAGCTCGGTCACGGCACCGTTTACCCGGTGGACGTTCGCGGTGAGTTCCCATACCCCCGTCTGGTCAAGTATGCCCAGGCCACCGGCCAGACGCCGGCCTTCGATGCACTGGCAGGAGAGACGGGTGAGGCCGTCAATACGTTGAGCACGTATATGGCCTCCCATACGGTGCTGGAGACGCTTCTGTATATGAACTCCGATGAGCGGGTCGGAGAAGCCGTAGGGTCCTACTTCCGTCTGGCAGAGTTCGGCGAGCCCTGGGATTGGGCCGGGGCGGACCTTGTCTCCGACTGGTTCCGGCGCAACATGCGCATCTATACGAACATCGTCCAGTTGATCGACTCTCCGGAGGAACGGATCCTCGTTATCTACGGGGCTGGCCACCTCGGCTGGTTACAGGACGCCTTTGGATCCAACCCGAGCATCCGCCTGCGGAAACTTGCGGAGTTTGCACCCGCCTCAGCCACCGCGCAGGCCTCCCCGGAGTTGAGTCCGGAGGCACGGATCTATCTCACATCAGCGCTCGACACAATCGAAGCGGTGACTCTCAATCGGGATACTCTCCCGTGGCCGATGATTCGTGACAGCGCGATGTACCATGCCTACGGCGCTCGGAAGCCTGCCGACACGTACGGTGCCATTGACTGGGCACTGCGCCGTGCCAACAAGCACAGTTTTCTCCAGGCGCCCCAGCCCGGTGCGGTATCCGAGGTGATTGACGGAAGTTTTGGGTACATACGCGTTCCACAGAGGGGTGGTGCGGCGATCGCGCTGGCCGATTCTCTTCATGCCGCGGTGCGCGCCCTCGAAGCACAGGCCGTCTGCGGCTGGGTCGTCGACCTCCGTGGCAACGGCGGAGGCAACATGTGGCCAATGCTCGCGGGGATCGGCCCGCTGCTCGGAGACAGCATCGTCGGGTACTTCGGCGTTTCACCGGAGGCGCAGGCATGGTACTATCGTCGCGGCGCATCCGGAGTTCTCGGTCCGAGCGGCGAAGTCGACACCGTCTCCCAGGTCACGGTTGAGCCTGTGGAACTCCGGTTCGCGACCCCGCCGGTGGCAGTCCTCGTGGATGGCGGCACGGGCAGTTCAGGCGAAGCGCTGGCGGTTGCATTTCGTGGCCGACCGAACACTCGCAGCTTCGGGTCACCCACGGCGGGGTTCGCGACGGTGAATCGTGGTTCCCGCCTGCCCGACGGGGGCAATATGGTCGTGACGACGGGATACTACGGTGACCGGCTTCGCACCCCCGTTGATGAACGCCTCGAGCCCGATGAAGTAGTGTCCGCAGGTGTGCACGGCTGGCCGTTTCCGACGGACCGTGTGGCCCGGACCGGGATGCGGTGGCTGGCACTTCAGCCCGCGTGCAATGGAAAAATTCCCGAGGATCAACGAGAAGAGATGACTCTGCAGCGATGAGCCGGGAGCCATTCCGGGAAGCAGCCTATCGCGATCCGGAGGCGGATACCTTCCGCTAACCGTGGGACGACCTGGCGCCGCATGTCCGCGGTGGATTCCGCGAGGAGGAATTACTCGAGCACTACGAGAGATGGAGGGTCGAGCGATGGGATGCCTATACGCTTGAGGATGCGCATCCGGGCGGAATTCGCCATCGTCACGCCGTGAACAACATCGTGGCCCAGAAACCGGCACTGTAGTTTCGTGAAGATGTGGCTCGCACTTGGGAGGTCCCCATGGGAAGCACCGCCGGGTACTCTGGAACACCGCTGGCCAGGAAGCTCGGGCTGAAGGCGGGCATGCGGATTCGCCTGCTTCACTCACCGGAGCACTACTGGACGCTGGTCGGGGATAACCCGACCGCGATCGCTGTTGACCAGCTCACCGACGGGAGTGATCAGAAGGCCGATTTCACCCATCTGTTCGCGACAGATCCAAATACGTTGGACGAGGCGTTCGCGAGAGCTCGGGCAGGGATGCTGGAGGACGGGGTGGTGTGGGCATCGTGGCCGAAGCAATCGTCAGGGGTTCCGAGCCGGATCGGCCGAAGCGAGGTCATGGCAGCCGGCAAGAAAGCGGGGCTGGTGGACATCAAGGTATGCGCGGTCGACGAGACCTGGTCCGGGCTCAAATTTGTCATTCCGGTGCGGGACAGGAGCCGGTAAGCGGGGGGGATACAGCTTGGAAACGGGGCGCGGGATCTCCTGGGCCTTGCTGATCTCGGCGCGCTTCTCGACAGCCCGTTTCCGTTGGGAGCTGCCTCAGCCGTGATCGCTCGTGAGCTGGGAACGGGCCGTGGCTTCCTGCTGCGCCCTCTGCCAGTCCGGGAGCGCCTCGGCCAACCGCTGGGTGCCGGCGTCGGTGATCTGGAGGGGCCGCGTCCGGGCGTCCGTTGCCCCGGCGGTGGCCGCCCAGCCCCTCTTTTCGAGAATCGCGACGCCTCGGGTGAGGGTCGTTCGGTCGAGGCCCAGCAGGTCGGCCAGATCTCCGAGGAGAATCGGCCCCGTCTGCACCAGCGCCGCCAGCACCGAGAACTGGGTCGAACGGAGGCCGTGGGGACGGAGTTTCCGGTCGAACTCACGGGTGAGAAGGCGCGCGTGCTTCCGTGCGGCGAGGCAGGCGCATTCCCGGGTCGCACGCAGCAGGTCGGGGTCGATGCCGAGGGACTCCATGCTGAAGTGTATTTACACGTTTCGAAGGCGGCAAGGCTCGCCTGCGCACGCAGGGCCGGGACACGCGAGCCCGGTGCGGACTCGACCGTCCCGTACCCTGCCCTGACGATGCCGATCCTTCTGGCCCGGCGTTCCTCAGGCCACGGGGCGCTGGATCAGGATCGGTGCGATCCCCTCCTCGGCGAGCAGTTCGTTCAGCCGCTGAAGATCCACCCGGATCGCCTCTTCGATCCGGTCGATCTCGATCTGGAGCACGCGAGAAAGGTCCTGGAAGACCTCCACCTGCTGGTCCGTGGGGCGCGCGTCCGCGCTCTCCACCTGCCGCATGAGAGCGGCGATCTTGTTGTTCAGGCGGATTGCATAGTTGAGCGGATCCTGCCTTGCCTCCAACCGCACCTGATAGATTTCCTCCTCGGCCTGCGTGATCCTTTCGCTGAAGGTTCCGGCCACTTCGTGGATGTCGCTGCGTTGAGTGCGCTCAAGCCGGTCCTCGACCTCGTCCCGGAGCGACCGCACCAGCACCACGGCCTCGTTGGCCTCGCTCGTCCGGTCACGGATGGCCATCGCGAGCTCGAACTGCTCGTGAAGGTCGGCCTCGGCGATCTGAACGAGGCGAGGGTCCTTCGTGATTCGGAAGGGCTGGGTCTGCGCCTGCCCATCCACGATGAGGCGGACCTGGTATTCCCCGGGAGGCGCCACCGGCCCCTCGGTGCCGGCGCCCCAGAAGATGAGCCCCGGGAAGGTCTCGGGGCCCGGATACCGGAGGTCCCAGTGGTGCATGTGGAGTCCCGCTTCCACGCCCAGGCGCGCCTCTCTCATGGGAGCCGAGTGGGAATTCGGGATCGACCCCCAGCGCGGAACCGGGATGGTCGCGGCGCTCGGCTGCCCGGCGGCGGATTCCTCGGCCTCGGTCTCACTCTCCTCCGGGGCGCGTTCGGTGAAACTCCGGATCAGCTCCCCGTCCGCATCCAGGATTTCCAGAGTGACTTCCTGCGCTGCTTCGGCCAGGTGGTAGTAGATGTTGAGGAGCGAGATATTCCTGGAGCGCCCTCCGATATAGCGGCCGTCCCCGTAGTTGACGCTGGACCGGCTCCGCGTGGCATCCGTGGGAACAAAGAGGTGAGCAGGGGCGGCCAGGGTCCGGGAAGTCATCTGACGCAGCGGCCCGATGTCGTCCATAACCCAGTACGAGCGCCCGTGAGTTGCGATGATGAGGTCGTCGTCCCGCACTTCCAGGGCGTGAATTGAAACCGCCGGGAGGTTGAGCTGGATCGACTGCCAGTTGGCGCCGTCGTCGAACGAGACGTAGGGACCCTGCTCGGTGCCCGCGAAGAGCAGTCCCTCCCGCACGCGATCCTCCCGCACCGCCCGGACGTGGTCTCCATGTCGAATCCCGTTCGTGATCTTGGTCCAGGTATTGCCGTAGTCGGTGGTCCGGTATACGTACGGGGTCACGTCCTGCGAGCGATAGCGGGTGGCGGCGATCACTGCCTTTCCGGGGTGATGCGGGGAGCTGTCGATCCCCTGGATCCGCGAATAGCTTGGAAGATCCGGAGGCGTGATGTTCTCCCAGCTTTCGCCTCCGTCCCGGGTGATGTGGACCAGACCATCGTCCGAGCCCGCCCAGATCGTATTCCGGTCGTGTCGGGAGGGTGAGACCGTGAAGATCGTGGCATAGTATTCCACGCTCGTCTGGTCACGGGTGATCGGCCCCCCGGAGGCCTGCAGGGTGCTCGTGTCGGCCAGCGTGAGGTCGGGGCTCACCTGCTCCCAGCTCTGCCCCCGGTTCTCACTTCGCCACAGATGCTGTGAAGCTGCGAAGACCACGTCGGGGTCAAGCGGAGACGAAACGATCGGGAAGGTCCATTGGAATCGTTCCCTCAGCTCCCAGGCCGAGTGACCCATCGGGTTCACGGGCCAGATCTGGATACTGCGGCCCTGTCCCGTGGTCCGGTCGTACGCGGTGAGCTGCCCTCCGTAGCACCCCGCGTAGAAGAGCTCAGGGTCTACGAGGTTCTGCTGCACCCAGCCGCTCTCGCACCCTCCGGCAGAGTACCAGTACGAGCCGTCCCCGTCACTTGGCACGCAGACCGTGCTGTTGTCCTGCTGACCCCCGCAGATGTGATACGGGTAGTGGGTGGTGGTCGTGAGCGTGTACATCTGCGCCGTTGGGTAGAGCTGGCCCGTCCACGACTGCCCCCCGTTCAGGGTGACGTTCGCTCCCCCGTCGTTGGCGTTGATCATCCGGAGGTTGTTCGTGGGGTCAATCCAGAGATCGTGGTTGTCGCCGTGCGGCACCTGCAGGCTGGACCAGGCCTCGCCCCCGTCGACCGTCTTCCAGAAGGAGACGTTCACGACGTAGGCGGTCTCGCGGTCCACGGGGTCGGCGTAGATCCGCGTGTAGTAGAAGGCGCGCTGCCGGAGGTTCCGATCGGTCGAGACGAGGCGCCAGCTCTCACCCGCGTCGTCGGAAACGAACACTCCCCCCTCGTCGGATTCGATAATCGCGTAGAGGCGATTCGAGTCGGCGCCCGAGACCGAGATCCCGACCTTCCCCCACAGCGTCGTGGGGAGCCCTGGATTCCCGGACAGTTCGGTCCAGTTGGACCCGCCGTCCACGCTCTTGAAGAGTCCGCTCCCTTCCCCTCCGCTGGAAAGCAGCCAGGGGCGACGGAAGACCTCCCAGATCCCGGCGTACAGGACGTCGGGGTTCGACGGGTCCATCACTAGGTCCACGGCACCGGCCTCGGCGCTCCGGAAGAGTACCCGTTCCCACGATTCACCTCCGTCCGAGGAGCGGTATACCCCGCGCTCCTCGTTCGGCCCGTAGGGGTCCCCGAGTGCGGCTGCGAAGACGCGGTCGCAGTCCCGGGGATCGACCCGGATCCGACCGATCATCTGCTGACCGGTTGAGGAGTTCAGACCCACATGAGTCCAGGTGGCCCCTCCATCCCGCGATCGGTAGACCCCGTCGCCGGGGAGCACGTTTCCGCGAAGCTGCACCTCCCCGAAGCCGACGTAGACCACATCCGGATCCGCCTCACACTGCGTGACCACCCCCACCGAGGAGGTGGCGAACTGGCCGTCTCCCACGGGGAACCAGGTGGTCCCGCCATCGGTGGTCTTCCAGAGCCCGCCCCCGGTGGCCCCGAAGTAGTACTCGTGGGGCCGAGCCACCGTCCCGGACACCCCGATCGAGCGACCGCCCCGGTTCGGGCCCACATTCCGCCATTCCATGCTCCTGAGGGCGTCGTCGCTGACAGAGGCCGGCGCCTGGGCGTGGAGCTCCGACGCGACCCCCGGCAGGAGTGCGGCGCCCGGGGCGAGGTTGCCGAGAGAGGGAGCGAAAAGCAGGGCTGAAAGAGCCAGGAAGAGGGCGATCATGGTCCACGATTCCTTCGGACTGGGGAACGGAAGTGCATGAGTCCGAAGCTACGGGGACGCTGGAGCATGAGCAATGAAATTGATGGGATGGCGATCGGGGCGGGCCCCGGGGCGGGGTCGGCCGAGGTGAGCCCCCGGGACCCCATCGCCCGCCCTACCTTCGCCCGATCCGGTACCCCCACTTCCGCACGGTGTGTATGAACTCCGGCTGACTCGAATCATCCTCGAGCTTCCTGCGCAGCTCTCCGATGTGAGTATCCACGGTCCGTGTAGCCACCGGAGCCCGATGGGACCACACCTCGCGCAGAAGCTCGCTGCGCGTGGCTGCGGCTCCCTCGCGGCGCAGAAGTGCTTCGAGAAGGCCGAATTCCTTCGGGGCGAGATCGACCGTCTCGCCATCCCGCCTGACCTGCCGGGCCGCGATATCCACCTCGACCGCGCCCAGCCGGTATCGAATCCGTCCCCCCGACTCTCGCTCCGGTGCATGCAGCGGCGCGTCGTGTCTGAACCCCCGCCCGGCGGCGGCGCGGGATTCATCGGCGCTCCCCTCCCTGATCATCTCGTGCTGAAAGCTCATCGGGTATCTCCTTACCGGTTTCCGTACAATTCCTGCGTGTCTCTGGCCGATTCGCAGAGCAGCAGGAAATCGGAGTCGGAGACTCCGCTCGGGACAGGCAGTTCGCAGGTCGCGGGGCGCGGGTCTTCTCCGAAGAGACTCCAGTAGACCGTGAGCGCGGCGGTCAGGGTGCCGAGCCGGCTGGGGTGGAAGCCGTCGTTGCCATAGAGACGGAGCGAAGGCTCCCGATCCCAGGCCGTTCTCCAGCTCTGGCCCGCAGGAATGAACCACCCGCCGATCGCATCTGCCGCTCCCGAGTAGTTCGCAAGGACCTGGTCGAAGACGGAGAAGCGCGCCGATTCGGGCCACACCATCATCAGCACGGGCTCCCCTTCCGCCTCACGGATCACGCCCGCCATCTGCGCTGACCAGTACCGCAGGTGCGCGGCGCTCGATGCGAGCGAGGAAGGTCCCTGCTGCATGATCACGAAATCCGCCTTCTCCGCGCGAATCAGGTTCGCCACCCCCATTCCCCAGTGTTCCTCGAGGCTGAAGTTGGGAAACGCGAGCATTCCCACCTCGATCGAGCGATCGTCGGATCGTGCGAGTCGCACCACTTCATCGGGGAGCGAGTTCGTATAGGTGAGCGAATTCCCGATGAAGAGGACCCTCACCTCCGCCGGGGCGATGGTCGGATCGGGGTCGCCGATTGGCTCTGTCGGGCCGCCACCGAACTCGGTTGGCGGACTCACGCATCCGGATAGCATGAGCGTCAGAACGAACGACCCGGTCAGCACGCGAAGGTGCTCAAGCATTCAGGCCTCCTGTCGAAGGGGAGGAAGGGCAGGCCTCCGGTCGCGGTCATCGTCGCCGTCGGCACTGGAGAGAGGTTAGCCGTGCGTCCGGGTACCTCGCGCCTCCTTCGGGACGGAGCGGGTCCGGGCGGGGCAGGATGCGGGAGGGAGGGACAGGGAGCGCGCCCGCGAGAAGAGTCAGGGAAGGACTTCCATGCCTGGACCGAGGAGGTGCATTGACACGACCGTGCACAGGGAGTATCCGATCAGGGATGAACTTCCGTTCCCCCACCCCCCGAAGCGGCGCATCCTTCACCCGCCCCCTCTTCCCGATTCCCGAGGGGCTCGAGAGCCTTCGCCTGCGACTCGGGATCGTCGGATTCTGGGCGGTGCTGGGGATGCTGGAGACGGCCAAGGAGCTTGTGGTCTCCGGCATCTCCGGGGGAGGCCAGGGGGTCGCTTCGGCCTTTCTCGTGAACTTCGTGTGGTGGTTCTTCTGGGCCCCTGCCACGTTCCTGATTGTCGGGCTCTGCCTCCGATTCCCCCTGTGGGGGGGGAGGGGAGTGCGGGCGGCGGCCGTTCACACCGTCGCCGCCGCGCTTCTCGCGCTCACGCAGCTCGCCGTCAGCGGTGCCAACGCCTACTTCGTGGTGGTGAGGGGAGGCGACTTCATCTACGACACCCTCGGCCTGCAGATCCGCTTCTGGATGCAGGGCTACCTCGTCCTCGCTTTCTTCACTTACTGGATGATCGTCGGGGGGTACCACGCCTTCCTCTTCCGGCACCGCTATGTCACGGGGAAGCTCAGGGAAGCGGAGCTCGAAGCCCGCGCCGCCCGCGCCGAAACGCTCGCGGTGGAGGCCCGACTTCAGGCCCTGGGAAGGGAGCTCAACCCGCACTTCCTCTTCAACGCCCTGAACGGTGTAGCGGGGCTGGTCGAGTCCGGGAACCGTCCGGATGCACAGCGCATGCTCGCCCGGATCTCCGAGCTGCTGCGATCCACCCTCCGGCTTTCGGGGGTTCGCGAAATTCCACTCCGCGAGGAGCTCGAGGCGATCGAGGAATACCTCGCCATCGAGCGGGTCCGTTTCGGAGATCGGCTGCGCGCGGAGATCGAACTCGGCGCGGGTGTCGGCGAGGCGCTGGTCCCGCCTCTCATTCTCCAGCCCATCGTGGAGAATGGGATTCTCCATGGAATTGCGGAGATGCGTGGGCCGGGGAGTCTCCGGGTGGAAGGGGTGCTCGAGGGGGATGAGGTGCGGATTCGCGTCGAGGACTCGGGTCCGGGTCCGGGTCCGGAGAGATCAGGTCCTTCTCGCGGCGAAGCAGGGGATGACCGCGGCGGGGGCGGACAGGTGAATCCCGAGTCGGATTCCTCATCCGGGGTGGGACTCCGCAACGTCCGGGAACGGCTAGCCGAACTGTATCCCAGTCGCTCCCGGCTCACCATCGAAGGGGCGCCGGGTGGAGGATGCCGGGTAGAACTTCGGCTCCCCTTCCACACGCAGAACGGAACGGGGGCCAGCTCGGCCGACGTGCAACCGAAGGAGCCGCACTCGTGACGACATCCCGAAGCACTCCCTTCCGCGTCCTGATCGTGGATGATGAACCGCCAGCCCGGGCTCGACTGAGGGGCGCCCTTTCCCGGGAGCCGGACTTCGAGGTGGTGGGCGAAGCGGAAGATGGTCCGGGAGCGATCGAACAGATCGGGGAACTCGTGCCCGACCTCGTCTTCCTCGACATCCGCATGCCGGGGATGGACGGGTTCGCGGTTCTGCGGGAGCTGCACGCCGAGACGGCCCCGTATGTGGTCTTCGTGACCGCCTATTCGGATCGAGCGGTGGAGGCGTTCCAGGTGCATGCTCTGGATTACCTCATGAAACCCTTCGACGATGCCCGGTTCGGGGACATGCTCGCGCACGTCCGTGAACGGCTCGGGGAAAACGGGGGGGAGGGGGATTCCTCGGGAGACGATGACGCGACGGAGGCGGCCGAGGGGGCCGAGGCCGGGGAAGAAGGCGAAGTCCGTTCCTTCCCAGCCCGAAGAATCCGTGTGCAGGAGGGACAGCGCACCCGGTTCATCCCCGTTGACGACGTCGAGTACCTGAGCGCGGACGGAAACTACGTGGTGGTGCATGCCGGGCCGAAGGAGTACCGGATCCGCACTACGCTCTCGGCCATGGGCCGGAAGCTGGATCGGCGCCAGTTCATCCGGATCCATCGATCGCACATGGTGAACATCGAGGCGCTCCGCGAGATCCAGCCCTGGTTCTCGGGCGATTATCTGGCCATCCTGAACGACGGCACGGAGCTGCGGGTGAGCCGCAACTATCGCGACCGGATCCTGCGACCCACGCTCTAGGGGAGAGCGCAGTCAGGAGCTGGCGCTCCAAGGGAGGGCGCTGCAGGTGAGGGCGCTGCAGGAGCTGGCGCTGGAAGGGAGAGCGCTGTAAGGGAGGGCGCTGCAGGTGAGGACGCTGCAGGAGCTGGCGCTGGAAGGGAGGGCGCTGTAAGGGAGGGCACTGCAGGAGCTGGGGCTGTAAGGGAGAGCGCTGCAGGAGCTGGCGCTGGAAGGGAGGGCGCTGTCAAGTAGGGGGCTGCCGGTGAGGGCGATATTGATCGGTGCCCCGGAGGACCCGCTGGCGGCGGAGAGCATCCGAAGCGAACGGCTCGCAGGGCACGATGGAAATCGGGGCCCGCTCCGTCGGGATCAACTACGCCGCCGCCGTATCGCGCGTGTTCGCGGCGGGGATGATCCCGGAAATCGGGACGAACCTCGCCGCCGATGACGTCACGGGTTCGCCCCGGCGGTGTTGATCCCGATTTCCGGGACGAACCCCGCCGATGATCTCCGGGGAGGGGACGATGGCGGAG
>JBGTMU010000281.1:0-22422 GCA_041743405.1 Longimicrobiales bacterium
TGCAACCGATAGGCACCCCACGCGCGACTTTCCATCGTGGCCAGGGCCCATGCGGCCCATCCAAGGGCCGGAGATACGACTGCAGTCGACCCTCTCTGTCATCCTGTCCTACTTGCGTTCCACAACGGGGGAGTCCAGATAAGCCTGCTAGAGCGCGGGCCGTGTCCCGTGGCGTGATCACGTCCCACCCTCTTCGCGTGGGCGCCCGCCGATGGTCACCCTCCGCACGGCGCTCGCGGTAATCGTCGCGGGGTTCTGGCCATCCTTCTTTCGTCCACTTGGCGCAGGGGATTTTGCGCATTCGCTGCACGGGGCGACCGCAACCCTGTGGGTGGTGGCGCTCGCGTTACAGTCGTGGCTGATGTCCCGGGGGCTGGTCCACTGACATCGGCGCGTCGCGTAGTTGGCGATCCTCCTCCTGCCCGTCCTGGTGATCAGCGCCTTGTACATGGTAGCCGTAATGTTTGCCAACCCCGGATGCCGCCGTTCCAGCCACCCCTGCTCGCGTTCATCGACTTGCCGTCCCTACCGGGGGGAGTGCCGAGCAGGGCCCGCCCGGATTCAGGGCCAGGGAAGCGGAACCACCGGGAAGCGGGGACGGCTCGCGGGGTCATCCTCTCCTGCGGCGAACCTCGCGAGATCCCGCATCGCCATGGCGCGGTGCGCCTGATCCTCCTCCGATCCCTCCTGCATTCCCCCGATCAGCGTGCCCAGTCGACCGAGTTCCGCCCCGGTGATGGCTCTGACCTCCGCCGTGGCGCTCCCGTGCCCGGCCAGGTCCAGAAGGGAGTTCAGGACGGCCCGCTGAACGGTCCGGCGGAGCGCCCGATGCTCGGGGTTCGCCCCGGTTGATGGGGTCCAGCTCGCCGCGACGAGCGCTCGAATCACCTCACTCAGGGACGGGTTCGCGGCATCGCGCAGATGGAACAGTACCAGGCGATGGGCCCGCTGCGGATGGAGGAGGTTCTCCACGATCTCCGTTGCGAGTCCACCGGCGACGGTGAGCGGGTCGAACGCCGTGCCGGCAGCCGTGGGCAGCCAGATCTCGGATCCGTCTGTCCCGGGAGGCGAAGGTGGAATGAGGTCGGCAATCCGGGAGGGAATCGCGAGCTCCGCAGGCTCGAGGGCCGCCAGCGCCATGGCGAGGGCCCGCCGCTGCTCGCCTGCCGGGAGCACGCGCACCGGGGTCTGGATATCCCCCCGCAGGGCGTAGGTGAAGTCCATTCCTCCCACGTACTTGATGAGCCCCTCCAGCGAATACCGGTGGTGGAGGTAGACGTGGGCGAACCGCTGGTTGAGGAGCGACATCGGCTCGCCCGGGGCGATCGCCCTTTCGTCGAAATGCTCGATCAGGAGGCTGCGTACCGCCGAGGTCCGCTCGAGGGCGTCGAACATGGTGCGCCCCTCCACCCACTGCGTGGCCTCGGGAATCGACCCGGCCGCCGATGCATGGCCTCCGGTGATGTACCGCAGCCCATTCGCGAGCCCCTCATCCATGATCCGCGTGAGCCCATCGCGCTCCGACGCCTCATCCGGGAACCATGTGTAGGCGTATCGGATCGCGAGGGAATCCCACGCTCCCCCCTCGGGACGGTATGCGTCCGAGAGGTCGATTCTCCCCCGATCATCGAGCTGGATCAGAGGAAAGGGATAGTCCATCACGGAGGTTCGTCCCTGGGAGCTCGCAATGAAGTTGTGCTGGATCCCGAGGGTATGGCCGATCTCGTGCGCGGTGTGCTGGCGCCGCCGGGCCATCGCGAACTCCTCGGCGCTCACACCGAGCCCTTCGTCTCCCGCTGCGGGGATGAGCCCCGCGTAGATGTTGAAGTCCACCATCGACCGATGCGAGTCCATGCGGACCACGGTGGAGACGATCTCACCGGTGCGCGGATCCCGGTACGACGGCCCCACCGAGGGCCCCGGATCCTGTCGATGGACCCAGTAGATCATCGGGTAGCGCGCGTCCATGGGATTGGCGCCAGCGGGAAGGTCCCGGATCTGGAAGGCGTTCCGGAACCCTGCGGCCTCGAAGATGCCATTCCACCACATCCCGCCCTCGATGAAGGCGGTGCGGTACGGCTCCGGGATCCCCGGATCGATGTAGTACACGATCGGCTGCTCAGGCTCCACCAGTTCCCCGCTCAGATACGCCGCAGGGTCCGTGGGCACGAGTCGCCACCGCGATGTATAGGCATCACGGTAGTTCCCCTCGATCCCCTGGGAGAAATCGAAGAAAAAGTTCGAGGAGAGCCCTGCGCGGAGG
This sequence comes from Longimicrobiales bacterium, assembly GCA_041743405.1. GTDB lineage: Bacteria > Gemmatimonadota > Gemmatimonadetes > Longimicrobiales > Gaopeijiaceae > JBGTMU01. Next base: position 2,264 of record JBGTMU010000281.1, read on the forward strand.
TCGAAGGCGCGAGGGCGAAATCCCTCCGTGGGGGGAAGCTCCACGATCGAATGGTGCTGCGCGAGGGTGGCGGCTCCGCCATCCGGAGCGGCCTGCCGCAGGTCTCCGCCCGGTGCGTCGCTCACGTACGTCAGCACCGAGCGGATCTCGATGTTCAGGGGGAAGGAACCGGTGTTTTCCTCATCAATCCAGCTCCGGTCCCGATCCACGCGGAGACTCCCCTGACCGGCCCCCCGAACGCGGCCGATCACGTCGTAGACATCCGAGAAGAAGAAGGACGAGGCGTCGACCCGGAGCGTGGCATCGGTCGAGGCAGCGGCCGAATCTCTCTCAATCGGGAAGGAAGCGATGACCGAGGTCGGAAAGGACTCCCGAGCCGAACGCTCGAGCGCCTCACTGCCTTCCAGCGCGCGCACGCTCCAGTTGTCCCGCACCACGAGAACACGGTTCCCCCGCCGCTCGAAGCGGATCACGGCGCTCGTACCGGTCTGGCCGCGGTCGAGCCCCAGGCGGTTTACCCCCATCCCCGTGACCAGCGTGTTCTGGTACAGGAGGTCGACGCCAATCTGCGCCGCCGGAATCTCGAGGAAGAGTCGGTTGCGCTCCTCGTCGATGTGAACGGCGATCCGTCCGCCGGTCTGGGCGTGGGCCGAAAGGGGGAGAATGAGGAGGGCGAGGATCATCGCAAGACGTGACACGACCATGCTCCTTGCTGTACCGGGTCAGGATTCGGGTCCGAAGCACCGGCGGGCCGGTGATCCGGGCGGCTTCCGGAAGGAAGGGAGAATAGGGGCCCGGAAGGCGGATCGCTACCGGGGGGAGTGCCGGGGCTCGCCGCAGGGCACCCGGGTTTGCCGCAGGGCACCCATCATGGGGCCGGGCGCCCGACCAGGAGCCGGAGCCCGTTCAGGATCACGAGAAGGGTGCTCCCCTCGTGCGCGACGACCGCCAGGGTAAGCGGAAGGCCGACGGTGGTGGCCGCGATGATGAGGAGCGCCATCCACCCCACGCTGAACCAGACGTTCTGGCGAACCACCCGACGCGCGCGCTTTCCCAGGTGGATTGCGTAGCGAACCTTGTGGAGCTCGTCGCTCATGAGGACGACATCGGCGGTCTCGATCGCAACGTCGGTCCCCACGGCACCCATCGCGATCCCGATGGTAGCCGTCACCATGGCCGGGGCGTCGTTCACGCCATCCCCTACCATTGCGACTCCTCGCCAGTCCGCCTTCAGCTTCCGGACGGTGTCCACCTTCTCATCGGGAAGGAGCCCCGCGAGAACCTCATCCGCGCCCAGTCCGGCCGCCACGGCCCTCACGGCGTCGGGACTGTCGCCCGAAAGCACGGCGATCCAGCGAACCCCCTCTCCCCTGAGCGCCCGCACCGTCGCGGCTGCATCGGGCTTGAGTTCGTCGCCGAAAGAGAACGCGCCGAGGACCTCGGGCCCCTCGCCCGCGACGACCACGGAGCGACCGAGGCCCGTCTGCTCTCCCGTCCACGTGAGAACCCGGCTCGGGATCTCCGCTCCTTCCTCCTCGGCCATCGTCCGGTTGCCGGCCCAGATCCGCCGCCCTTCCACCTCTCCTGAAACCCCCTTTCCCGGGAGCGCGCGAAAGTCCCGGGTCGGTGGGAGCTGGGCCCCTTCAAGGCGCGCGGCTTCCACGAGGGCCCGGGCGAGGTGATGCTCGGACGGGAGCTCGAGCGCGGCGGTGAAGCGTAGAAGTGTGGACTCATCTTTCAGGGCGAGCTGGTCCAACAGCCGGGGGTGGCCTACGGTCAGCGTTCCCGTCTTGTCGAAAGCCACCGCATCGATGGTGCCCGCCAGGTCAAGGTATGCGCCTCCCTTGAAGAGGATGCCGTGCCGGGCCCCGTTGGCGATGCCCGACAGGATCGCGGACGGGGTCGAAATCACAAGTGCACAGGGGCTCGCCACGACGAGGACGGTCATCGCCCGGTAGATTGCGTCGGCCAACGTCATGTCGAAGGCCAGCCATCCGACAAGCGCCACCGCCGCACTTCCTCCCAGGACCAGCAGGGTATACGGATGGGCGAAGCGATCGATGAACTCCTGCGCCGGGGCCCGCTGCTCCTGCGCCTCCTCGACCAGGCGCACGATTCGGGCCAGCATCGACTCCTCCTGGCGCCGCGTGACCTCCACGATCAGCGTTCCACCCTCGTTGATCGTCCCCGCGAAGACATCGTCACCCCGCGACTTCGCGACCGGCACGGATTCGCCTGTGATCGCGGACTGGTCTATCTCACTCGTCCCCTCGACCACCCTTCCGTCCCCCGCCACACGCTCACCGGGGCGCACTCGGATGCGGTGTCCGGGGACGAGGGCACTGACCGGGACCCGTCCCATTTCCTCTCCCCCCTCCCCGATGAGGGTCGCCTCTTCCGGGTGGAGCCCCATCAGCGATCCGATGGCTCGGCGCGTGCGCCCCATCGCATGCGCTTCAAGCGCGTTGGAGAGCGAAAAGAGGAAGATCAGGATGACCCCTTCCAGCGGTTGACCCACCGCCGCGGCACCGAGCGCGGCCGCACCCATCAGGAAGTCAATCGACAGACGCCCCTCTCTGAGCGTCTCCACGGTATCCCGGAAGATGGGCGCCCCGCCCACGAGGTAGGCGATTCCGAGCGGAAGCCAGCGCCAGGGCGAGGGCTCGGACGGGACCCACTCCAGCGCGGCGCCAACCCCCATCGCGATCGCGACGACGAGGGTGACGCGGAGATAGAGTCGGGCCGCGTCATCCGAGGGGGGTGTTTCACTCACGTTCATCCTTCCAAGATAGGGGATCACTTCCACTTCTGAAGGAGCGGCGATGCCTGAAATTCTGAAGATTGCGGTCCCGCTGATCTTTGTCTGGGCGACGGTCTGGTTCCTCGTGGGGGTCGCCCTGCGCCGGAACGATGTGGCCGACGTGGCGTGGGGGCTCGGCTTCGTGCTCCTGGCGGGACTCTTCTGGTTCCGTGGCCCTGTGGGCCCCCGAGAGATGCTCCTCTACGGGCTCGTGATCGCATGGGGGGTGCGCCTCGCACTCCACATCGCGATTCGGGCGAAGGGGAAGCGGGAAGACTTCAGGTACCGGCAGTGGCGAGAGGAGTGGGGTAGGAGCTTCCACATCCGCTCCTGGCTGCAGGTGTACCTGTTGCAGGGGGGACTCCTGCTCCTGATTGCGGCACCCATTCTGAGGGCCGCCGCCGTCGCGCCGTCACCCGAGCCGCTCGGTTTGCTGGATCTGCTCGGGGCGTTCGTCTGGGCGGTCGGCTTCTTCTTCGAGGCCGTGGGCGACGAGCAGCTCCGGCGATTCAAGAGGGGAGGCGCCAACCGCGGCCGGGTGATGACCACGGGACTATGGCGATTCACTCGCCACCCCAACTACTTCGGGGAGGTGACGCTCTGGTGGGGCGTGTTCCTCGTTGCGCTGTCGCTCCCGGGCGGGGGCTGGACCGTTGTCAGCCCCATCACCGTCACGGTCCTCCTGCTCTTTGTCTCGGGGATCCCGATGCTGGAAGCCCGATACGAGGGCGACCCGGAGTTCGAGGAGTACCGGAGGCGGACCAGTGCTTTCTTCCCGCTTCCACCCCGCAGGTTGCCGGGGAGCTGAGAAGGGGGTTTGCCGCGCTCTACTCTCTGTCCCCGGTACCGAGCAGGGCGCGCGCGCGGGAGCCGATGTGCTCCATTTGAGCCTCCCTCTCGGCAGCCCAGGCCGGAAGCCGTATCGCATTGGCACCGAGCCCCGCGGCTCCCGCCGCGCCCAGGATGATCGGCCCGAGGAGGTCAGTGCCCAGGGGGCCGCCCGCGATCACCATCACGACGAGGATCAGCGTGGCCAGAGCCAGCAGGCCTGCGCTCATGAGGTTGACGGGCAGCGCATCTCCCTTGAGCGTGCCCATCCGAAGCCGCACTCCCCCTTCGTACCGCTCGATGAATGCGTGGAGGTTCCCGTTGGTCCACTGCCGCTGCTTCCCGGAAGACCACTCCTTGCCGACGGCCATGAAGGTTGAGCGGAGTTCCGCCACGATCTCCTCCCATTCCTTGTCCGTGGGTGCACGCGGAAGCGGCACGGAGCGTCCGACCGCCACGGGCATCCCGAGCTGGGTCCGCGCGGGGAGGGCGCTGCGGCGGAGCTCCATTTGCGAGGCGGCCTCCGCGATGCGCTCGGGCTCGAGGCCAGCCTCCCGACCGATCGCCTGAAGTTCGGGGAGTGTGAACCCTTCAGGGGAAGAGAGGGCGCGGGTCTGGGAGTGATGGGCCGCACGCTCGAAGATCTCCTTCACTTCGGCTTCGGTGTATCGGGGTTCGTCGGGCATGGTGTTCCCAGGTTCAGTCTACGCTGTGCTCGAGAAGCTGCTCATGCAATTCGGCCGCTCGTTTCAGGAGCGCCTCATTCCTGCGAACGGGTTTCGCGCCTCGTGGGTTGCGTCTCTTGAGGCTCTCCGCACTCTGCTTCATGCGGATCCGGCTCGCCCCTGCCGGGATCCAGGCGCCGGGGCTCACCTCCAGCCGTTCGGCAAGCTTCTCCAGCTCCCTCGTGGGATCCGCACACAGTCGCTCATGAGATACGAAGACGAGGTCCCCCGCGTTCAGGAGGATGTGTTCAAAGGCTTCAACCCAGTAGGTCATCCAGTATTCGGGCGACTCGGGGCTGAGGGCCCGCTCAGCCGCGGCCATCCCTGCGAAGTCGATCGGGCGGTGCAGGGCGCCGAACTCGAGGTGGCCCAGGTCGGCCATGTACCGTCGCGCAAAACGGTTGCGCGAATGGATTTCCCGGAAGCGGAGGTGCTGGCGCAGGAGCGATGCGACCTGCGCGGCAGGAGCCCGGAATGGAACCACGATATGCGCGTCGGGCGCCAGGCGACGCAGGAGCGGAAGGCGGGCGATATTCCCATTGTTCTTGGAGAGGTACCTCGTCGGGGCAGTAGTTCGCCATCGGCCTCGAGCGGCGATCACCCTGCGCATGTGCATCCGGAGCGTGGTCGCGAACTCACTGGCCCCGGTCTCATCCGCGGAGAGGAGTGGAAGCCGACCGCCCACATGTTTGCGCGGCCACTTCGCACGCCAGAGGACCTCGTCAAATGCTTCAGGGCTCCGCTGGCTGATCCGGATTCTGTCCCCATGAGCCCGCTCCCTCGCTCGCCCCGCGCTTCGGAACCGCGCCGAAAGGCTGGCCCAGAGCAGGGGGGCGAGAATGAAGGGCATGTCCCGGTACTGGTGTGACGCGAAGGCGGGAGCCCGGTTCAGGATTTCGAGGACCGTGGTAGTGCCAGCCCTCGGGAGTGAGGTGATGAACACCGGGCCACCGGGTTCGATCCGCGCGAGCTCAGCCTGGCACACAAAGCTTTCCAGATCCGCTGCGGCGATCTGCACATGCCGCGTACTGAATGCGGCCCGGTGGAGGGCCCGTTCGGCGCGGGTATGAGACCCGTGCCTGCTCATCGCTCGGCCCGCTCCCACCCGGCCTGGTCTCTGTGTTGCATAGCACGGATCGTACCGACTGAGTCGCTCCCGGACAATCTCTCCGTGGAGGTGCGCTCGAAGGCGGTCAGGGAAGTCCGGTCAGCCTCACCACCCGTACAAAGGGGATCTCGAGCTCGTCTTCCTCGATGTATGCCGCGAGGCCGTTCGGTCCGAATGCGGCTGGGATCCGCACGCTCCCCGGGGGGATGGAGCCGAGATAGCTTCCCCCACTCGAAAGGAGATCCACGGGGCCCTCTTCTCCCGGGAGTGCGCTCCGCTCCACCCAGAGCCGCCCCTCCACATCGGAGGCAAGCGCCTGAATCACGGGGATCTCGTCCCAGAACTCCATCGTGGCGATCCTCTCTTCCTGACTTCGGCGCCACTCCTCCTCGTTCGGCCCGGTAAGCGTGGCGCCCCCGCCTCCCATCATGAGCATCGTAGGCGGGGCTGTTGCACCTGACGCCAGGTCGGCGAGCCTGCGCTCGCGCTCGAGGCGCTGCTCCACCTCCCCGACCAGTTGAGGACGAATCGACCGTTCGAAGGTGTCGCCCGTCGACCCGGTGGGGTCATACACCGCGATGCGGTAGAGAGTGGAGTCGACCACGGCCACCCGCCCGTCCGGGAGAACCGCGGTGTGGATCCGCGGCTCGAATCCGGTGAGTGCCGGCCCGCCTCCCCCGCCTCCCACGGCGATTCGCATCTGAACGCTGCCCCCTCCCGCAGGCGCACGGATCACGGGCAGGTCCAGGTTTCGGGGTGGAACCCACGCCTCCGCGAGGGTGGCCGTCCCTGAACCATCGAGCGAGGTGAGACGGATCGGCACCTCGGTCGGGAAGGAAGGCTGCTGGCCAGGCCCGAACGTCAGGCTGATCCCCCAGGTCACGATGCCCCCCGAGGGGTGGAAGAGGCTCGAGGGGCTCGGAAACCCGTCGGCATCGGTGAGTGGCACCGATCGGAGGTACGATCCATCGGAAGCATAGAGGACATAGGCTCTCGCGCCCATGTCGCCGATCACGATCGTGCCGTCCTCCATGACCTCGAGAGTCGTGGGAGAACGGAGTTCGCCAGGTCCTTCGCCGCGGGTGCCGACCGTACGGAGGTACTCACCCTCCGGGCTGAGAACCACCACGCTGTGCCGGCCGGGATCCAGGATGTAGAGCCTCCCCTCTCCATCGAACCTCACCCGGGCGATTCGGGCGAAGGTTTCCCATTCCTCCCCATCCAGCGCTCCGACCCGGTAGAGCTCGGTTGCAGAGACGTCGAGTGCGGCATCGCCGTCGGCGAGTCCTTCGGGAATCACCTCTCCGCACCCCGGGAGGAGGGCGGCGAGAGTGGACAGGATGCCCAGGGCAGAGGCTGGCCAGCGGGGAAGGGACGGTCGATGGGCTTGCCTTCGCATCGGATCGGGCTCCATGAGATCATGGTGGGGGGCTCTCGGGTGTTTGGTCGCGAGAGGGCCGAGTGTCAGAAGGTACGATGCGACGGGGGAGGGGAAAGGTTGCAGACGTTCATCCCTTCCACCACAATTCTCCCTTCCGAACTCCATGCGATTTCCGTCACACGAGCTCCGCGCCGTCATGTCCATCCAGCGAAATGGGTTGCGCCTTTCCGTCCTTGTCCCTGCCCTGCTCCTTTCCGCGGGGTGTGCGACCGGGGCCGGGAATGGTCCAGGTGCCCCGGTGGCCCCTCGGATTTCGCCGCTGCTCGACCCTCAATCGCCGACGATGAATGAGCCCGCACCGGGCCCTTTCCGGGTCCTCTTCCGAACCACGAAGGGAGATTTTGTGGTCCGGGTAGAGCCCGAGTGGGCCCCCCGGGGAGCGAGGCGGTTCTACAATCTCGTCCGAGAGGGGTACTATGACGGAGTACGTTTCTTTCGGGTGGTGGATGGCTTCGTTGCCCAGTTCGGGCTTCATCCGGATCCGGCCGTGACGGCGGCCTGGAGGGAAGCCTCCATCCCGGACGATCCCGTACGTGAAGGGAACCGACGGGGAACCCTCACCTTCGCCATGGCAGGCCCCGACACCCGGACCGTGCAACTCTTCGTGAATCTTGTGGACAATTCGCGCCTCGACGCCATGGGGTTCGCTCCGTTCGCGGAGGTCGTCGAGGGGATGGAAGTCGTCGACGCACTCCATGGGGAGTACGGGGAAGGTCCCCCGCGCGGCTCCGGGCCGGACCAGGGCCGGATCATGCGGGAGGGAGAGCCGTATCTGGCGGGGGGTTTTCCGCTTCTGGACCTGATTCAGTCGGCCGTGATTCTCCCGTGAAATCGCGAGGGCTGGGAATGCATCGCGTTCGACTCAGGTTCGAGCTGGGTCTGTTCCCGGTTCGAGGGTCAGTCTATTCTTGCATCCTACACAAAAAAATCGTATCGGAGACTTCCGTCGATGACGGTAAGCGCTTGGGAGTCCCTTGGGGAGGCCAGGATGAGCACCATCACCGTCGACAGCCGGATGAGAGTCACGAAGGACCAGTTCTCCGCCGACATTGGTGGGGAATTCGTGGTCCTCTCGCTGGCGACGGAGATGTACTACAGCATGGCAGGCGTGGCTTCGCGGATATGGGAACTGGTGCAGGGAGGGGCAAGCTTCGGCGAGATCGAGACGACGCTCCTCTCCGAATACGAGGTGGAGCCCGGGCGGTGCCGTCGAGATCTTCAGCGCTTCCTGAACTCCCTCGCTGCACGGGGAATCATCGAAGTGGCAGGATCGGACCACGAAGCGACCGAATGCGGGGACGGGAGGGGTGGACAAGGGCCACCCGGGAGAGGCGAGCTGGATTGAGTGGAGCAGGACTGCGGGATACATGACACTTCGGCCGAAAGAAGCCGGGCGGACGCGACGCACGCGCGCAACGGAATGAATCCATTGTTCGTGGCAAGAGGAGTTGAAATATAAGGGAGTGAAGGATGACAACAGACCATACGAGGAAAGATCCGCGCATTCGCGTCATCCTTGAGCCGGGATACCCGGTCGACCCGGGGAGAAGGGAATTGATCCCGGCCGGCGCGAGGCAAACCTACGAGCCCCCGGTCCTGATGCAATTTGGCGGTTTCAGGGAGTTGACCCGGGACTCCGGCTACGGGCGTGGGGATATCACGAACACCCATAACGCCGCACGATGACTCTTCCTGATCGTCGCGTGTCCGCCGCGCCTTGCGCCACCGTTCCCGCGAAAAATCGCTATTCGGTTTTTGGCGGGGTGCTCGAAAGCGAGGTCCCGATGGATGGACTTCGGCGCATCGATCACGGGGCGCAGGCGGACTGGACCTTCAGAGTGGTCCCGGACCGGCCTGCGGCGCTTGAGGAGACGGCGCTCGGCGAGGAGCGCCTCAACTCCCGACTCTCCTTACGCGTTTTCCGGGTGGGTGACGGAGGGCTCAGAGCAGAGTACACGGGCCTCGGGGTAGGTGAGTTCCTGATTTCAGCGGACGGGACGACGATCTCGTGGATCCCGGGCGAGAATCCGCCGATGGAGCACCTGCGTTGGATCCTGCTCGGCCGGATCATGGCCCTGGCGCTATACCAGTCGGGTACCTTGTGCCTCCATGGCAGTGCCGTGGCCGTCGGTTCGCAGGCCTTCGGTCTGGTGGCTCCGAAGTACCATGGGAAATCCACGCTGGCCGCTTCACTGGTTGCGGCCGGGGCACATCTGGCCAGTGATGATGTAGTCGCCGTGGAGGCGGGTCCCCCAGCGCGGATCCGGCCCGGCGTCCATGCGCTGCGACTCTGGGACGCCGATTCCCAGGTGGCCCGGCTCGGGGGGAGGCATTCCATGACCGGGAACTCCGGAAAGGCATGCATCGACGAGCTTCCGGCTTCCCGCCTCATGCAGGAGCCCACCCCACTGGCTGCGATCTACACGCTGGTGCCTCGCCGCCACGATCCGGCGCCGCGTCGCGCTTTCCGAGTAGAAAGACTCGCGCCGATCTCCGCGTTCGAGACCCTCGTACGCCACGGTTCGATAAGCCAGTTGCTCACCCCCGAAGCGTCCGGGGACCTCCTTGCCAATGCATCGAACATTGCCCGAAGCGTCCCGGTGTATGCTCTCCACATCGTCCGCGATCTCGCGCGCCTGAATGAGGTCGTCGAGCAGCTTCTCGAGTGGCATTCCGCCGACGATCCGCCCCTCTTCCGGCAGGGGGCCGTCGGGTGGATCTGACTGCCCTGCACGCGTGGAGCGTGGTGCTTCTGGCGATAGCGTCGGTCGGGCTCCTCCCGTCCGTCGTCGCGGCTCAGCAGGCGGACAGCCTGCGGGCGCGGATGATCGTCGGGATCCCTGACTCGCTGGACGTGCTCGACATCGTGGCTCGGACGGCGCCGGGGAGCAGTGCGGGTTCACCCACGGCCTTCGGGCCGAGCTGGGGAGACGGCTACGCCGGACTGGGGCTCACCAATCGGGCCCGGTACATGCCGTCCCGCCCCTTCTCCGAGTTCTGGGACGGTGCCGACGGCGCGGTCTCCGTGGGCTTCGGAGTGGGGAATGCCCGGGACAAGGTCGGGCTCGATGTGAATATCGCGTCCTACTCGACCTGGAAGCGGGGGCTCGGAACGCGGATGGGGATCAGCTTCAAACTCCACCGCGTCTTCGACGGGAATTGGGGAGTCGGTGTGGGATATGAGAATGCGATCACCCGGGGCCCGGTCGACTCCGACCCCAGCCTCTTCCTGGCGGTGAGCAAGGTCTGGCAGCATGAGGCGTGGAATCCCTTCATCTCGATCACGGGAACGGTCGGCGCAGGCGATGGCCGCTTCCGCTTCGAACGGGATGTGGCTGCCGGAAAGGACACCTGGAACGTATTCGGGAGCGTCGGTCTCCAGGGGTGGCAACCCGTGTCCCTGATCGCTGACTGGACCGGGCAGGATCTCGTCCTGGGCGCCTCGGTGGTGCCATTTGAGCTCCCCGGAATGCCGGATGACCTGAAGGACATCTCACTGGTCGTTACCGCGGGGTTCGCAGATCTCACGGGTTCAGCAGGGGATGGAGTGCGCTTCATTCTCGGAGTCGGACTGGCCTTCCGGTGGGATTCTCTCGCGGAGAGCTTTCCATGAACCGCCGGGAGGTCGCAATGTCCAGGCTTCTGTGGATCTCATTCCCGATCTGGATCGGGTCTGGGCTCCTCGCGATGCCCCTGGGAGCCCAGGTGCAATATCACGACATCACGGCCGGGCCGCCCGTCACGGGTTCCACGATCGTGGGTGGTCGGTACACCCCCCAGCCGGGCGCCACCCTGCCTCCGGAGATCCGTGCGATTCTGACCACAGCGAATCTCTGTGTCGGCAAGCACCTCGAAGAGCGGACGATAGTGAGCTTCCTCAGCGAAAATGAGTTCATCCCGCGCGCAGCTCAGGAAAACGTGATCCGAGTGATCACGGGGGACGACGCTCCGGACGCGCTGGCTGCACTGCTCGCGACCGGGGGGGCTTCCGAGCCGGCGAGGAGGCTGGCCGAGGCGCTTGTCGGACTGACCCTCGACCCGAATGCGGAAGGGTATCCGGACCAGTTGGCCGAGGCGATCCAGCACTTCAATGCGCTCGTGACGGAGAGCTCGGAGGAGTTCGTGCTGAATCCGTCCGGTGAGCTGCTTACGATCCATGCGATCCTGACGATGCTGACGCTCGGGGCCGAATGCCGCGACCTGGAACGCGTCGAGATCTGCCTCGTGACCCCGGAGAAGATGATCAGCAGCGTGGAGGGTGTGCTCCACCCCGCCACCGGGGACACGATCATCGCGGGCTGGCCCTTCAGCGACCTCTACGACGCTGCAGCGCTCCCTCAGTATGCCGTGTCCCACGACTGGTTCGTGGAGAGCCGGCCGATCAGCTTCCAGCGGAGGGAGTACGTGAAGTCCGGCGAGCCCCGTGTGTTCCTCCCGGAAGAGCTGCGCAGGGCCGGAGAATATCGCGACGTGGGGATCTTCGCAGAGGTCCGAGGAATTCCTCCCTACCCTGAAATCCATGTTCCCGTGGGGATTGGCTGTGAGTTTCAGCCGTACGTCAGCCATCGCCCGGTTCTGATCTGCGTGGTCACCCCCGAGGGAGAGATCACCCGCGTGGAAGCCTCGTACCGCAGTGCGACCGGCGACACCCTCATCGACGGTCGCCCCTTCAGCGAGGTGCACCACGCGGGTCAGTCCCACTACGCTGCGGGGCATGACTGGTTCATGACGGAAGCGCCGATCCAGCACGAGGGCCAGGAGTACGTGCAGTTCGGCCTCCGCCAGGTGCTGGATTCTTCCACACTCCGGAAGGTGGGCGAATACAACGGCGTCCCGGTCTTCGCGGACACCTCGTCCAGCGCCCCGTATCCCGAGGTTTTCCTGCCAGTGGGGCCGGGGTGCGAGTTCCAGCCTTTCCTGGCTCGAGAGGCCATCCGGATCCGAGGCGAGGAGAACTGACGTGCACATGCCGAGACGAATCTTCTCCGGGCTTCTGACCCTGCTCTTCGGAGCACTGCTTTGTGGACCTGTCTTCGCGCAGGCTCCGAACGCCACGGTCAACGCCCAGGGGCTCAAGCCTGGCGACTACGTCCAGCTCATCGTCTGGAGGAATCCCGAGATGAGCGGGGAGTTCGAAGTCGCGCCCGACAGCACCCTGGGGCATCCGATCCTTCGGGAAGTGAAGGTCGCCGGAGTGCCGCTCGCGGTTGCGGAGGAACGGTTGCGGGTATTCCTGGGACGGTTCGATACCAATCCCTCGCTCGTCCTCCTTCCACGGTACCGGGTCTTCGTGCTCGGGGAGGTGGGATCGCCCGGGCTTCAGGTGTTTTCGCCAAACACAAGTATCGCAGAGGCGATTCTCCTCTCCGGAGGGGAGACGGATCGCAGTCGGATGGACCGGGTTCGCCTGATTCGCGGGGGGCAGGAACGGGTTCTCGACCTTGAGGATTTTGACTCAAGCCATGGGCGGGAACTGGTTCAATCGGGGGACCGGATCCTCGTGGAGAGAAGACGGAGCATCTTCCGGGATTTCATCGTCCCCGTTGCCACATTCACCGGCTCGATCGCGGCCATCTTCAACTTCCTGGATCGACTCTGATGTCACTACGTGACGACCGCCCGTCGGGCGACCGCTCCGCCTCTTCGAACACGATCCCGGCATTTTCGGGTGAGCGCCGGAGAGACGAGGAGCATGGCGCCGGATCATCGGTCCATCAGGTGTATCATGGCCCTCCGCCCCAGTACGGCGGTCCGCCGGTCGATCCCTGGGATTCAGGGCCGATGCTCCCCTCCCTCAACTTCAGGGAGGTGCTCACGATCCTGCGGCGGAATGCGTGGCTGATGGTGCTCACGACTGCCATTGGTACTGGAATCGCGTTGTACGTCGCGTCCCAGGAAGTCCCGGAGTACCGTGGCCGTGCGACGCTGAGGATGGAAGATGCGCGGCGCGCGCTGGCGGGACAGTTTGACGGTGGCTACGTCGACTGGGTGATGTGGCGGACGAACCCGCTCCTGACCGAGTCGGTAATTCTCAAGGAGAACCGGGAGGTGGGGGCCGCCGTTGTCGAACGACTTGGTCTGCGCGTTCAGATCCGGTCCGAGGGGTTCACCTGGAACAGCCTCACGGATGTGTCGGTGGCGCTCGATGCGGAAGCGGACTCGCTGACCCTGCATTTTCTGAAGGACGGTTTCGCTGCGGTGGGGAGCACCGACCGGGTCGAATCCGCGTATGGGGTCCCCATTGAGCTCGAGGGAGTCCGGTTCACCGTCCCGGCGCAGCCTGCGGTTCGACAGGCTTCGCTGAGGGTTGTCTCCACGAACGCGGCAATCGCATCCGTTCTCGATCCACTCAAGGCATCCGCGCGGGAAAACACCAACCTGATGGATCTCGACTACCGGACCACCGATGCCCGGCTGGCGCAGTTGGTGGTGAACGCGGTGGCCGAGGAGTTCCAGGCGTACAACTTCAATCGCCATCGGCAGATCTCCGTCCAGCGCCGTGCATTCATCGAGGAGCAGATCCGCCAGATGGGATCCCTGCTCGGGGACGCCTACCGGGCTGTCAGTGACTTCCGCCGTGACCGGCAGATGTACGGACAGTTGACGGACCCTTCGGAGCGGCAGTCCAGCCTGCATGCGCTCTCAGCGAGGCGCGACGAGTTGATCAGTCAAAGGGAGACGACGCAGGCCCTGATTGAAGCGGCCCGTTTCAAGGCCGACGATTCCGAGGACTGGCTCTGGTCTGTGATGACGGCTCCCGGCGTCAATTCGAACCCGATTGTCGCGGGCCTGTTCAGTGAAATCGAGGGGTACCGGGGAGAGCGGGAGCAGGCGGTCGCCGGCGAATGGGGCACCTGGTCTGAACACCCGGACGTGCAGAGGCTGGACGGGCTCATCGCAACCGCCGAAGCCCGGCTCCTTGAGGCCCTGAACCACCACGTGGGCGGCCTCGACGCCCAGATTTCCGCCCTCGACGGAATCCATGCCCGGAACCTGGAGAACATCCAGGAGGTGGCCGACGCCGAGATGGAGGAGACGTGGCTTCAGCATGAGATCTCGACGATCCGAAACATCGTGGATCAGCTTCGCGCCGAGTACCAGCGCGCACGGATCTCCGAAGCGGTCGAAATGCCCCAGTTCGTGATCATGAACCTGCAGGCCGGTCAGGGTTCCCCGCTGGGGACGCAGGAAAGGCAGACGGTCATGCTCGGGATCCTCCTCGGGTTCCTGCTCGGCGGCGGCGGAGCACTGGCGCGAGAAACCCTGAACACTTCGATCCGGCGTCGCGATGAGATCGAGGCGATTTTCGGAGTCCCGGGACTCGGGGTTATTCCCCGTCTCGACAAGGTGACCGCCGGGTCGGACAGAGGCTTCCTCGGGATTTCCGGCAGGAAGTCCGGGAGCGGTCATTCACGATCGCTCGACCTGGTGACTACAGGCGACCTCCTCAGCAGCGGGTCGGAGGCGTACCGGGTCCTCCGGACGAACCTGATCTTTTCGCACGCGGTTCGCCGACTGAAGACGCTGCTCGTGACGAGTCCTTCACCGGCCGAGGGAAAGTCCACCACCGCCGCGAACCTCGCCGTGGCCATCGCACAGCAGGGGATGCGGGTGGCTCTTATCGACTGCGATCTCCGTCGCGCCCGCCTCCACACCCTTTTCGGCATGACCAAGCATCCGGGTCTGACCGAGTTCCTGATCCGGTCGCACTCACTCAACGAAGTGATGCAGGAAACCTCCGTTCCCGGGCTCTATCTGATCCCCTCGGGCGCGATGCCCCCCAACCCATCGGATCTCCTTGGCATTGACCTCATGCGGGAGCTCCTGGAGAAACTGCCACAGAAGTTCGATTTCGTGATCCTGGATTCCCCGCCCCTGCTCACCGCTTCCGATGCCACGATCCTGGGGCTCCAGGTCGATGGCACGCTGCTTGTGGTACGGGCCGGGAAGACCGAGCGCGGCACGGCGCAGCACGCCATGCATCAGCTCACGACCGTGGGAGGCCGGGTGGTCGGCGTGGTACTGAACGATCCGGATCAGAAAGTTGCGGAGTCCTACTACTACTACAACTCCTATTACTACAGCAGTCCCGCTTCGCGCGGCCGACCTTTCGTTGAGAGCGATATCGTGTGACGAGGGGTCGCAGTGAACTCGCGCTCTGCCGCCTCAAGCGCATCCCACCCCGCTCGTCCTGAGGGGGTGACGAGCGCGAGAGGCACGTGACGGGAGGGCCAGGGGACACCCGGCCCGCTGACGTCTCCATGGAAGAGCGCCACCGAGGCGTTCACGAGCATCGCAGCAACCGTCTCCCGCAGTTCGTCATCCAGACCACCCAGGGTCTCCAGCGAGCGGATCGTCGCGCGTCGATAGGCATAGGTGAGGAAGGTCCCCCATTCGTGCTTCATCGGGGTGCTCGAAAGGGCCCCGGCGCGAGCGAACACCCCGTCGAGGGCAGCCTCGTCCTCATCCCGGATCCGCTCAAGGAGCAGGATCATCACGTCGTCCCAGTTGCTCTGCGAAGGAGGGGCGGCGAGCTCCGCGTCCAGTTCCTCCAGAAGTTCCGGAGTACCGAGCGACTGCCAGCGCGAGTACTCGGCCCGGGGCGGAGTGGGCGAACCGAGCAGGGTCGATCCGAGGGTGGGGTCAGGGCCCTGTCGGAGATCCACCACGGGTCCGTTCCGGCCCCCTTCACCCCCCACGATCACCACCTCGGTTCCGACCTGCACGTTGTGATAGAGCCTCATCGCGTACCGGTTCTCGAGGCGGATGCAGCCGTGCGAGACCCTCCGTCCGAGAAGTTCGGGCCGCTCCGTTCCATGGATGGCGAGGGTCGGGTGGAAATACACCGCGGCGGCGCCGAGAGCATTCGGGATGTACCGTGATGAACTGAGGCGGGGCGGGATCGGGATGTCGTTTTCGAGGAAGAACCAGTCGGGCGCGATCCAGACCGGGTTGCGCTCCTTGTACTGAACCTGGTAAGAGCCGGTGGGGGTGGAGAAGTCCCACTCGTCGTTCTCGGCGATCAACCGCATTCCCGTCCCCGTCCCGACCGGCGCCGACCAGAGAGTGAGGTCGCCCAGTCGGAAGTGCAGGAGGTTCGCATCCAGGTCTACCACGACCTGATATCGGTCCGGTTCTGCCAGACGGCTCTCCGACTGAGCGGCAGCGCGCAGCTCCCCACCCCCCGGTCCCACGGCCACGCAGGAGAAAAAGGCGATGGAAGTGCACCGGAGTGCACGGGCTCCCCAGGTCCGAGCGCGGGTTGCGGTACGCAGCTGGTGATTCGAGTCGTCCACGCTTCCTGACCTGATGAGGGGGATTGCAACCGCCCCGGGGTCGGCCGCTTCAGTCATGAAGGAAGCTAGGGGTGCCCGGGAAAGGGTTCAAGACGCGATCGAGCGCATCGCACTGGTGCCGCCCGCTCCGATACCGGAGTGCGCCGGTCAGGCTCAGTCATCGATTCAAGGAGGGAACCCCATCCGACCGAGAAGCGCCTCGAATCGGGGCATCTCCCTCAGGGGATCGAAAGTGGCGCGGTGGTTGATCCAGATCAGGTCGGAGGCCCTCACGCTGAGGGCCTCTTCCAGATGACCCATTGCTTCCTCGTGTTCACCGAGCCCGAGCCTGGCGATGGCGAGAGCGGTCGGTGAAATGTACTCGTCTCTGCCTCGGGACTCGAGTTCCTCGATCAGCTCTCTGGCCTCGTCGACGTGACCGGCCACCGCGCAGGCATGGGCCAGCGCGCCTACGCTCTCCGGGCTCCGCCCCGAGAGCCGAACCGCAGCCCGCAAGGCGACGACCGCATCATCGGAGTGCCCTTCCGCGTCCAGCGACAAGCCCAGAAACATGTACGCAAATCCGAAATTCTCGTCCATCTCGGTGACCCGCCAGCACTCCGCTGCCGCCTCGTCAAAATTGCGGCGGAAGTAGGAGAGCACCCCGAAGGTCACGGTGATCGGGAGGGAGTAGGGATCGAGCGCGAGGGCCGTTTCGAGGTGCTCGTGGGCCTCACGGAAGCGACCGAGGGGGATGAGGCAGTTGCTGGCATACCAGTGATGGGCCGTCGCATAGTCCGGGGCGAGAGCGAGGGCCCGGAGGAAGTCGGCTTCAGCGCTGGACCAGTCCCATTCATAGACCGCCCGGGTGCAGGCCCGAGCCGCAAAGGCTTCTGCGAGCCCCGGTTCGATCTTGAGCGCCTTCTCTGCCGCCGCCCGAGCCGAACGCATCGTCTTTTCGGGACTCGCACCCCCGTAGATCCCGAGGGTCACATAGGAATCGGCGAGACCGGCGTGAGCGATCGCAAATCCCGGGTCCTCTGCAACGGCCTGTTCCAGATAGTCGATGCTCTTGAGAAGCGCAGGAACGGAGCGCTTGTTCCAGGCGAAGCGCGCGCGGAGGTAGAAGTCATAGGCGGTCAGACTCTCCGTCGGCTTGCGGGAGAGCTGCTCCTGCTCCGTCGGAGAAAGAGTGGCCTCCATGGCGGCGGCGATGCGCTCGGCGACTTCGCTCTGGACTCGGAAGATATCCTCCATCTGCCGATCGTACGTCTCCGCCCAGATGTAATCCCCCGAATCCGCATCGAAGAGCTGGGCCACGACCCTCACCCGGTCTTCGCTGCGCCGGACACTTCCCTGAAGGACAACACCGACCCCCAGGTCATCGCCGATACCTCGCAGATCCGGCTGGCGCGCAGCATAGTGCCGAACCGCATTCGTCGAGACGACGGACAGACTCCGGATCTTCGCAATGCATGTCACGATGTCGGCGGTCACACCTTCGCTGAAGTACCCGTCATCACCTCCGTTCGTGAGGTTCGAGAAGGGGAGGACGGCAATGCATCGGGAAGGGTCCTGGTGCGGACGCATTGGCACCCTGGCCCCCGCGCGGGGGGTGGCCTCGGACTCGCGCCGGGGTGCGGGTGCGGGGGAAAACGGAGGATCGGGAGCGCGAGATGAGGTGGGAGAGGACACCGTCGGCGGATCGAGGACTGGCGGTTCACCGGTGTCCTCCTGCGGGGCAGGTGAGCGGCTCCTCCCCCGCCGGATCTGGTTGATGAGGGCGAGCGTGTCGGACGATGGGTCGAGACCGAGCTCCGCCAGCAGGCGTTCCGCGAACGACTCGAAGACCTGGACCGCTCCCGCCCGATCTCCCGCCTGCTCGAGTGTCCGAATGAGTCGGCGGTGCCCATCTTCGTTCAGCGGGGCTCGCTCGGCTGCCCACCGGGCCTTCGTGACGGCTGCGCGGGGGTTCCCCTCCGCAACGAGCTGGTCGACGAGAGACCATGCGGCGGAGAGAGCCGACCGCAGAAAGGAAACTCGGGCACCAGCCAGCCAGTGATCAAACCCCTGGGCGTCGGTGACCGAAAGCCCATGAGCCAGTTCCCCTCTGTACAGGTCCAGCGCATCCGCGTATCGATCCCCCTCGATTGCCTCGCGGAAGGCCACCGCGTCGCACCAGAGGCGGTCCAGGTTGACGCCGAGCTGCTGCTCTCCCCGGCTCATGATCAGGTTGGCGCCGAGTCCGGAGCGGAGGAAGGAGATGGAACGGTTCAGGTTGTCGCGGCCGCTCCGATCGTCCCGGTCGGTCCAGAAGAGTCCGAGCAGCCTTTCCCGGCTGTGATACGCGCCCGGACGCGCCATGGTGAGGTAGAGGAGGAGGCCGAGCCGCTTGGGCTGCGCAAGCACCGAAAGGACCTCACCTCCATCCGCCCGGCGGAGATCTGTTCCGCCCAGCACATGGAAGGACGCCTTGCCGCTGCGTTCCTCCTCTTCCTTCGTCAAATGGACACCTCTGGTATTTTGTCCTGAAACCGGCATGGAGTCCGGCGTGGCCAGTGACCTCCGCCTGCGTTGGGGAGGGGTGCTCGGGCACTGGATGAGCCGCAGCTTCGCGGCACGCTCGGGACGGGGGGGGAACGTAAAAAGACCTTGGACCTCGCGCCAGCCTCGTTGCCCGGATTCACGCCGACTGGTACGGGTTATACGGGTTCAGGAGGCGATTCCGGCCGGTCACCCTCCGAATAGCTGCCTTCCACCCTTTGTGACCAGGCGGGCGAGGAGTCTGATCGGTCGGATTGCGGGGTACGTCCATTTCAGCGCTGGCGGAAGCCGAGTCGCACGGATTTCCTCCGGCTGGACGGACACGATGTAGCGCCCCACGATCCCAAGCATCCCGAGAGGACCACGCACGAGGCGGAGAGCCCAGGACAGCCCGGCCACCCGCCGCGCAAGGGAACCCGTGTGCGTGGGCTGTGCATCCCCGAGTGCGTTCGTGCGCGCGAGGTGTGCGAGACGCCCGATTCGCCTCCCCTCCGTTGCTGGTCGGGCGATCGTGGGCACCGTCACGCCGAACAACTCGGAGGCGAGGCACCAGCCGAGTGCAAGGTGGCGGTCCGCACCCAGCCGCCGAGCCGCTGTCCATGCGGCGGCAACGTTTTCCTCGCGGGCCCGGAGGGTGATGGTGGCAACGTCGAGGAGCCAGAAGAGTCGGAACCAGGCGTGGTGGGATCCGTGGAGGCAGAGGTAGGGGAGCGCTGCAGGGCCCACGACGGCTGGGACCTCCATCCCGCAGGCAGCTACAGGCCTCGCATCACGCAGGAGTAACCGGGCGCAGGCCGCTGCTACTTTGGGAGGGTTGAAGGAAAATCCCCGGTGGAGTTCGATCAGGGTCCCGTCGCCGCGAGCGAGGGGAATGTCCCCGGTGAACCGAAGAACGCAGCGTTCAGACGCCGCATCGAGGTTCCACGTTGGGGTGAATCCAAGATCTGCAAGGACACCTCTCGCATCCTCGAAGTTCTCCGGGCGCACCAGGAGGTCGAGGTCACGGGCGCGCCTTCCTGCAATCGTTCCGTACGCAGCCTGCGCGAGCGGGAGTCCCTTCAGGATGACGTACTCAAGCTCTGCTTCGCGGAAGGCTCGGGTCACCTCCCTCATCGCCTCGGCGAGCTTCAGATTTCGCGCGGCCTGCAAGCGTGCGCCGACCCCCAATTCTACCATGGCCTCAGAAGGGATCACGGCGCCGAGCTCGCGGCTGAGGAAGGGGTAGAGGGTCCCGTGCAGCCCGTGCCAGCGAAGCCGCTCCGTCACGACCCGCCATCGAAGATCCCGGGCCGCGGAGGGGCGATCTCCAGTTCCCAGGAACCCTCGCGCACAGGACAGGATGAACGCATCCTCCGGGTCCAATGCCGCCGCGGACCCGGCCGTTCGATGGATGTCAGCCTGCAACATTCTCCTATCCCGCCCGCCCCCCGGCCCCCGG
>JBGTMU010000282.1:0-9334 GCA_041743405.1 Longimicrobiales bacterium
CCCGCCGCCGCTCGCTGCCACTCCGCCGTTGCTCGCGCCCAGGTGAGCGCCTGTTCTCAGCCGTCGATCGCGATGGATGGCCGGTTCAAGCGCTCTCGCCGAGCGAGCGTCCGATGGACTGCGGGTCGGCAGGCCAGCGGGGTCGGCGGAGTCGGCGGAGTCGGAGAGAGGAAGCGGGTAACGCGGAGGTCGCAGGACCGCAGGGGATGGCGGGGTTGCGGTTACCCCGACGCGCTCCCCGGCTCGTCCAGCTCCGCCTCGATGCGGCGCACCAGATTGGTCGAACGGGAGGTGACCTCGCGGCGCAGTCGATCCAGTTCGTCCCTTGCCTCGAAGTACCGGTCCGTGATGGAGAGCGCCGCGAGCATGACGGCGCGGTGGTTCTCGATGACCCCGGCGAACTCCCGGATTTCCATGACCTTCCCGTCGAGGAAGGCCGCGCAGGCCCGGGTGTATTCCGGATCGGCCGAGGAGCGGAGCACATGCTCTTCTCCGGCGATGCGCACGGTGACCGAGTTCTTCGGGCTGGGTTTGTTCATCGCTGCTCCTCCAGGAACCGGATTCGGGAGAGGAGCCGGTCGATCCCGGCCCTTCCCTCGCCCATGCGCTCTCTGAGATCCTGATTCTCTTCCTGCAACCGGCTCAGCCTGTCCTGCAGCCGGGCCGGATCATCCTCCCCCTTCGTGAAGCTCCGAAGAAGCGCTTCCACATCACGGATCCGTGCTTCGGCCCGGCGATTTCGCGCGCGCAGCTCACCCAGCTCCCGAAGGAGCCGGCCCACCGACCCCTCCAGGCGCTGGAGCGCCCTTCGATCCGTGGCTTCAGCTCTGGCTTCCCCGGGTTCCGACACTCAGCTCCTCCTCAAGCGTCCGGATGATCGTGCGCACGGCGGGCTCCACGTCTCCGTCCTGCAGCGTGCGATCCGGGGCGCGGAAGTGCAGACGCACCGCAACCGACCGCATACCTTCGGCAATCCCCTTCCCCCGGTAGAGGTCGAACACGCGGCTTCCACGGAAATGGGGACCCCCCTTCGCCAGGAGGACGGCTTCCACCTGATCGAAGGATACCGCTTCCGGCACCAGAAGGGCGAGGTCGCGCTCGATGGCCGGGTGAGCGGGAATCAGCCGGTAGTGGACCGGATCCGGCTCGGACGGGTCCGTGGGGAGTGTGATCTCGATGCCCCAGACGGGCCCGGCCCACGGGGGAAGGTCCAGCCGACCCGGTCGAATCTGTCCTCCGGCTCCCACCCGGACACCCGAACCCGTCGACAGGGAGAGTGACCCGCCCGGCTCGAGAGGGGATTCCGCTCCGACTTCCTCCGGCTGCACTTTCCCATCGGGATACCCAAGCACCCCGGCGAGCCCCGTGAGGATGCCCTTCACGTCCCAGACGTCGAAGCGCGGTGCCTCCCCACTCCAGTGGCTCGGATGGCGCGCGCCGTGGAAGACGAGCGCCAGATGCGGTGCCTCGATGGGTCGCTCCCCTGCGCCTCCCTTCCGGAACGCCGTGCCCAGCTCGAAAAGCCGGACGTCGCGGTTTCCGCGTGCCAGGTTGTGCTCCACGCGCCGGAGGAGCGATGGAAGAAGCGTCGTCCGGAGGAAGCCCTCCTCGGCCGATACGGGGTTCTGGAGTTCGACCTCGCCCTCGGCCGCAGGGGCGAACGCCGGCGTCTGGGCCTCGAAAAACCCCAGGGCGACGAGGTGGTCCCTGACCCGGTCTTCCATCCGGAAGAGTAGATCGTCGGGGACGGTGCCGGGGCGAAACGCCCCCAGTTCCTCGGGGAAGTTGTCGAAACCGTGGCGGCGGGCGACCTCCTCGATCAGGTCGACCTCGCGCGTCACATCGTAGCTGCGGAATCCCGGAACGCGGACGAGGAGCGAGCCCTCCTCTCCCGCCGCCGCACCTCCTGCCCCTTCGGCACCGTGAATCTCGAACCCGAGGGGAGTCAGAAGTTCGGTGATCCGCGCCGGCGAGAAGGGGACTCCGAGCACCTTCGTGATCCGAGCGGGCCGGAGCACCACCTCGGCACGCTCGAACGAGGTGGGATGCACGTCCAGGATGGCTTCCCCTGGTTCGCCTCCGGCCGTGGCCAAAATGAGTCGGGCGGCGCGCAGGAGCGCCACCCGCATCCCCTCCGGATCGACCCCGCGCTCGAACCGGTACGAGGCGTCGGTGGAGAGTCCCAGCGCCTTCCGGGTGCTCCGCGTGGGGCCCGGCGCGAAGAGGGCGCATTCGAGGAAGAGGTCGCGAGTGGCTTCGGTAACCTCGGATTCCTCGCCGCCCATGACGCCTGCCACGGCAATCGGGCGATCGGCATCGCAGATGGCGAGCATCGATGGGCTCAACTTCCGCTCGACCCCGTCCAGCGTCCGGATCCCTTCGCCCTCCCCCGCGCGCCGAACCACCACGGTGCGATTTGCAATCCGGTCGAGGTCGAATGCGTGCAGGGGCTGCCCGAGCTCCAGCAGGATGTAGTTCGTGGCGTCGACCACGTTGTTGATGGGCCGGGCCCCTGCGGCTCGCAACCGGTTCTGTAGCCAGAGGGGCGAAGGCCCAACTGCGATCCCACGCACCACCATACCGAGATACCTGGAACACAGATCGGGCGCCTCGACCCTGAGCGTTACCCCGTCCGCCGAGGCCTCTCCGGACGAGCTCTCGAACTCGAGCGCCTCAACGCGCACCGCCATTTCCGGAGCCTCGCCGGGGACCTCGGGAAGCCGGAGTGCGGCATCCCCGCCCGGAGACAGCTCGCGCGCCACACCCCGATGAGAGAGCAGGTCCGGACGGTTCGAGGTCACCTCCACTTCCAGCCGGACATCGTTCAGCCCGAGGGCCTCCAGAAGCGGTTGCCCCGGAGTGAAGGTCCCCGAAAGCGTCATGAGCCCCTCATGATCCCTGCCGAGCCCCAGTTCGCGCTCCGAGCAGAGCATCCCCACGGACTCCTCGCCCCGGAGCCGGGCCTTCCGGATTTGCATTCCCCCGGGGAGGGTCGCGCCGACCGGAGCGAAGGGGTACCAGGCCCCCGCCTCGACGTTCGAGGCCCCGCATACGACCTGGACCTCGCCGTCGCTCCCATCCACGCGGCATATGCGAAGCCGGTCGGCATTCGGGTGCGGTGAGACTTCGAGTACGCGGGCCACGACGAGCCCATCGATGCCCCCGGAAAGGACGTGAACCCCCTCTACCGGGAAGCCGAGCGAGGCCAGCCGTTCCGACAGTTCATCCGGGGTCCCGGACAGGTCGGGGGCGAGCGCTTCGAGCCATCGGAGAGAGACGTTCATCGGCCTGCGAACTGCTGGAGGAAGCGCATGTCATTCTCGAAAAAGAGCCTGAGATCCGGAACACCGTACTTGAGAAGCCCGATCCGCCCGGGGCCCATCCCGAAGGCGAAGCCGGTATAGCGTTCCGAGTCGATCCCAACCGAATCGAGGACGGCCGGATCCACCATTCCGGCGCCCATGATCTCGATCCAGTCGGTTTCCCGCTCGCTTCCGTCCGCGTCGGTCCAGACCCGCTTCACATCCACCTCCGCCGAGGGTTCGGTGAACGGGAAGAAGGAGGGGCGAAACCGGATCTTCGTGCCCGGGCCCCAGTAGCGCCGTGCGAACTCGGCGAGGGTCGCCTTGAAGTCCACGAAGGTGACGCCCTCGTCCACGACAAGCCCTTCGAGCTGGAGGAAGGCGGGAGTGTGGGTCGCGTCGTAGGAATCGCGGCGGTAGACCATGCCCGGAGCCAGAATCCGGATCGGGGGCGCGTACTTCTCCAGGGTCCGGATCTGAACCGGGGAGGTGTGGCTTCGCAGCAGGTATCCGCCCTTCAGGTACAGGGTATCCTGCTCATCCGCGGCCGGATGGTCGAGCGGCGTGTTCAGAGCCTCGAAGTTGTACCACTCGGATTCGGCTTCGGGGCCTCGGGCCCGGGTGAATCCGAGCCCCCTGAAGATCTCGACCAGCTCATCTACTACCTGCGTGACGGGGTGCCGCCCTCCCTGCCAGCGCTCCCGCCCGGGGAGGGTGAGATCTTCGGTGGGGCCCGAGGCGGCTCCAGCGCCCATCTCACCCTCGCGCGCGTCGAGGGCCTCCTGCAGTCGCGCCTTTACGCGATTGGCCTCGGCGCCCACCGTGGGCCGCTCGGCGGGATCGAGTTCGCCGAGTCGCCGGAGAATCAGGGAGATCCGGCCGTCTTTCCGACCCAGCCAGGCGACCCGAGCTTCCTCAAGAGATGAGGCATCGGTGGCGGCGGCCACGGCCGCGAGTGCGTCGCGTTCCAGGGCCTGGAGGGCGTCAATCAGGGATCCGTCCTGGGTCATGGTCCCGACAGGGGAAGGAGATGAGGGGGCTCGGAGCCGGGCTCCGCGTTCGCGCTAACGATACCAGTCTTGAAGGGAGACGAAAACCCCGCGAAAACGGGGCCCCGGAGAGATTCTCCGGAGCCCCGATCTTCCGCCTGTGGTGCAGATCGCACCCTTCCGTTCAGAGGGAGCCCCTCGCTCCTCGGGGGGTCCGCCTCCATCGGCCGGGACTCAGGCCGCGGACTTGGCCTGCATCGCGAGGGCTTCGAAGGCTGCCGGGTCCCGAACGGCGAGGTCGGCGAGCGCCTTCCGATCCAGTTCGATCCCGGCCTTCTTCAGGCCATTCATGAAGCGCGAGTAGGAGAGGTCGTGGATCCGCGCCGCGGCGTTGATGCGGGTGATCCAGAGGGCCCGGAAGTTGCGCTTCTTCTTCTTCCGATCCCGATAGGAGTGCTCCCACCCCTTCTCGACCGCGTCCTTGGCGGTGCGGTAAAGCTTCTTGCGACCCCCGAAATAGCCCTTGGCTTCCCGAAGGATCGTCTTCTTCCGGTCTCTGCGCGCCGGTGCGCCTGTGCTGCGTGGCATGGTTTCTCCTCAGATACCGGGAAGCAGGCGTTTGATGCGACCTTCGTCGACCTTGGCCACAAGTGTGGCCTGACGAAGACGCCGCTTCCGCTTCGTGGTCTTCTTCGTGAGGATGTGGCTCTTGTTCGCGCGCCGGCGCCGGATCTTTCCGGTTCCGGTCACCTTGAACCGTTTCGCAGTTGCGCGATTCGTCTTCATCTTCGGCATATGAACTCCTACTTCGTGTTCAGGGGGGCGACGACCATGCTCATGGTACGGCCCTCCCGAGTCGGTTGGGTCTCGACCTTGCCGAGGTCCTCAATCTCTGCCGCTACCCTTTCCAGGACTTCGAGCCCCAGTTCGGGATGGGAGAGCTGACGCCCCCGGAACATCATGGTCACCTTGACCTTGTCTCCGTCCTCGAGGAAGCGACGGACATGTCGGGTCTTGAACTCGTAATCGTGATCCTCGATCCCGGGACGGAACTTCACTTCCTTCACCTGGACCGTATGCTGCTTCTTCCGGGCCTCTCTCGCCTTGCGCTGAGCTTCGTAGCGAAACTTCCCGTAGTCCATGAGACGGCAGACCGGGGGTCGCGCATCGGGCGCCACTTCCACCAGATCCAGTCCTGATTCGGCCGCCCTGTTTTTCGCATCGTCCAGCGAGACGATCCCGACCTGCTCCCCCTCGCCGTCGATCAGGCGGACGGGGCTGATCCGGATCTGGTCGTTTACACGGACCCTCTGATCCTTGATGGCAACTACCTCCGTTCGGTTCGGGTCCGGCACACCGAATCCCGAAATTGAAAAAGGCCCGGACGATGCCCGGGCCGAAGATACAGGGAGAGGCGGCGGTTGAAGTCCGCTTCCCAAGTATTCGACCCGGCGGCGTCTCCACCCTTTGAAGGGCGGGCCGAAAGGTGGGGGGATGGTCCCCCGCTTCCGCATTTTTGCAACACTGGAAGATAGAGGATCGGGGAGGGGAGTCAAGCCGTGAGGCCAGGAGAGTGTCCGAACAATGGGGCGAGGCGACTACCGATTCCGCTGCCGCTCCGGCGGTCTTTCCTGAACGTGCGGGCCATGGCGAGGGCGGAGTGGCAGCGGGCGGCAGCTCGCGCGCCTCCGGACCCGACGATGGGGCGCCCAGGCGGGACCAACCTCGCCATCGGTGCCCCCCTGCAGATCACCGGCGGGGTTAGTCCCGGAAATCGGGATCAACGCCGCCGGGGCGAGCCGGTGACGCCATCGATGGCGGGGTTAGTCCCGATTTCCGGGATGAACCCCGCCGCGGACCCGCGCGATATGACGGTGGCGTGGTTGATCCCGGTGGATACGGATGGTCCCAAGCCGGATTTATCTGAATCTCACCGTCTTGCTCGCGGAAGCCGTGGAGGCCTGACAGGCATCCTCCGGCGTCCCCGACCCCGGTGCGTACCGCGAACAGTGCGCCGCGGAATGGAAGCCCTCCTCTCCCCGGGAGGTCTCGACCGTCCCGGAGAACATGGCGCCAAGCTGTGACTTCGAACCAAACCGCGATAGAGAGGATAACAGGAGCAGGGCTAATACCCGCGCTCCCGGTTCACCTCATTCAGGAGCGGTTCACCAGGTTCGTCGAGAAAGCGTCGCAGGTTCTCCCGGATCAGATCGAGCTGCCGCGGCCAGAAGCCCGAACTCACCGCCGACACGTGCGGGGTGACGAGGACGTTGGGAAGGCTCCAGAGCGGGTGCCCCGCCGGAAGAGGCTCGGTGGCCACGACGTCCAGCGCCGCCCCCAGAAGATGCCCGTCCCGGAGGGCTTCCACGAGCGCTTCCTCGTCGACGAGCCGCCCCCGTGCCACGTTCACGAAGAGCGCCCCCTGGCGGAGCGCGCGGATCCGGTCGCCGTTCATGATCCCCCGGGTTTCCGGAGTGTCGGGAGCCGTGATCACAAGCGCGTCGCTCTCTGCGAGGAGCCTGCCCATCCCTGCCTCCCCGTGCAGCAGCTCGGTTCCCCACTCGTCGACCCGGGCATCGGGCGGGTGGCGTCGGAGCCCCAGGACCCGCGTGCCGAAGCCGGAGAGGCTCCTGGCAATCGCTTCTCCCACTCCCCCATACCCCAGGATCCCCACCGTCAGAGACCCGAGCTCTCGAACCCGGGATACGGACGCAACGAAATCATCCGTGCTCCAGCGCTCCTCCGCCTGGGCCTTCACCGCGATATCCAGACCGCGATAGAAGTGGAGGAGCATCCCGACAACAGTTTCCGCCATGGGGGGACCATGGATCCCGGCCGAATTGGTGAATCGGACCTGGCTCTTCCGCATCGCGTCGTGGAGCGACCCACCCACTCCCGCCGTGCCCGTGTGGACCCATTCGAGTCGGCCGGCCCCGGCTTCGAGGACACCGGGGGGCACGCCGTAGCCGATATAGATCCGGGCGCTCCGAACCGCCTCCAGAACCGGCGCCGCCGTTCCACCCCGGCCCCCGTCTCCGGAACCATCGGCGAAGCTGTCGGCCACCCAGAGCTCCCATCCATCGGGAAGCCCTTCGCGAAGCGACCGGGTGGCCCACTCCGGGATCGCCCACATGGGGCGGCGGTCCTTCAGGTCGAGGACGATCCGGTTCATCGCATGCCGGCGGTCACGGGGTGGACGGTGCATGACATGGGCGGTCACGCCGTGAGACAGGTCATGATACGCGGGCGGTCACGGGTAAGACGGCTCATGACACGAGGGCGGTCACCGGTGAGACGGTTCATGACTCATGGGCGGTCACGGCCGAAGGGTTCAAGACACTTGGGCGGTCGAGGCCTGAGACGGTTCGTAACATATGGGCGGTCACGGCGCGAGACGGTTCGTGATGCGCGGGCGGTCCCTGCGTGAGACGGTTCATGACGCGCGGGCGGTCACGGCGTGAGACGGTTCATCAGCCGGGGGTACGGGATGAGCTCCCGGATGTGGGGCCGCCCCGTGATCCAGCCGACGGTGCGCTCCACGCCCAGGCCGAACCCGGAATGCACGAAGCTCCCGTACCGACGGAGATCCAGGTACCAGGAGTAGGCCTCCTCCGGAAGCTTCTCTTCCCGGATGCGGTGAAGCAGGCGATCCAGATCGTCTTCCCGCTGGCTCCCTCCGATGATCTCCCCGTACCCTTCCGGTGCGAGCAGATCGTTGCAGAGCACGGTTCTCGGGTCGTCCGGGTTCTCCTTCATGTAGAACGCCTTCGCGGCCTTCGGATAGTTGTACACGAAGGTCGGAAGTTCACTTTCGGCAGCGAGGGTGGTCTCGTCGGCCCCGCCGAGATCCCGTCCCCACTCGATATCGCTTCCTTTCGACTGGAGGAAGGCCACGGCTTCCGTGTACGACATCCGGGGGAAGGGGGGGCGGACCCGTTCAAGGCCCGAGGTGTCGCGCTCGAGTACCTTGAGCTCTTCGCTGCACCGCTCGAGCGCCCTCTCGACCAGGTAGCTCACGAAGCGCTCCTGAAGCTTCATGTTCTCTTCCGAATCGGCGAATGCCACCTCCGGCTCGACCATCCAGAACTCGGTGAGGTGCCGGCGTGTCTTCGACTTCTCCGCGCGGAAGGTGGGCCCGAAGCAGTAGACTTTCCGAAAGGCCGGGCAGGCCGTTTCCACGTAGAGCTGCCCCGTCTGCGCGAGGTACGCCTTCTCCCCGAAGTAGTCGGTGCTGAAGAGCGTCCCCGCCGATTCCCCGATCGAACCAGTCAGAATCGGGGTGTCGATCCGCGTGAATCCATCGTTGTAGAAGAAGTCGTGGATCGCCTGCATCACCTCGGCCCGCACCCGCAGGCCGGCCCGCTGCATCGAGGAGCGGAGCCAGAGATGGCGGTTGTCCATGAGGAACTCGATCCCATGCTCCTTCGGCTGGATCGGATATTCCTCCGACGCTCCAAGCGGCGTGAGCCCCGAAACCTTGACCTCATAGCCGCCCGGGGAGCGAGGGTCGGCTTTCACGACTCCGGTGATCTCGACCGTGCTCTCCTGGGTGAGCGCGATCCCTGTTTCCCAGCTCTCGAGCTCGAGCTCCTTCTGAACGAGCACGCACTGAACGAGGCCGGTCCCGTCCCGGACCACGACGAACGCCACCTTCCCATGCGTGCGCAGGGTTTCCACCCATCCGGCGAGGGTGACCGACTCTCCGTCGTGTCGGGAAAGATCCTTTACTTCCGTGTATCCGGTCTCGGCCATGGGGTATCCGGGAACTGCCGCTGGGGCGTTGCAGGGGAAAGGAACAGGGGCGGAACCCGAGGAAGGTAGGGACGAAGCGGCAGACGGGTCAATCGGCGGGGGGGGTGCGGGGGGCCGACCCGGCAGGCGGCTGAACCACAGGAGGACAGCACCGTTGGGAGGGTCAGGTGGCCCCGTCCGGCCCGACGATCGACGCGCTTGGCCGGAACGGAGCAGAAGCCATCCGGGCACTGGGGGTGCGGGGCGCGCTTGGCCGGAACGGAGCAGAAGCCATCCGGGCACTGGGGGTGC
>JBGTMU010000283.1:0-20054 GCA_041743405.1 Longimicrobiales bacterium
GAAGGGCATGGGCGGCATGTAGGCCCGTGGATCTCGTGCCCCCGATCACGAGGATCATGTCGTCATTCATGGCCACGATGCTCCATGTAGCGTCGATTGCCGGAGCGACACAGGAGTTCGCTGGCTAACGCCTCGGGCTTAACCTGCGCGGCTCACTCCCTGACAGCAACCAGCCCGCCAATCCGCGACAGGTTCAAGCTCTCGTTAGCGCGCTGACCCGATATTCTGGGTTTGCCACTCATTCGGCGCCGTCAAGATCAGCAATCCGGCAGGCGAAGTCAGCTGCCGTGCGCGAGCCCATGACGACGTAAATACGGGTGGACCACCCCCGCCATGCCTCCTGCGCTTCACGGTCCCGCTTTCCTTGCATTCGATGCGCCTTCGGGCCCCCCGAGATTGACGCCGAGACGATAGCGAATCGGTTTCTTCGGGTCGATCTCGTTACCTTGCAATTCCTGGATTACGAACGGCCACTTCGGATCGAGTGCGTGGCTGATCAAGTGAAGGAATAGCCACTCTGCGATCTCGGTGAGGACATCCACTGCAGAAGCCATCTCCACCCGGATGGGACGCGGATCACCACCGGTTTGGAACCATGCGGGTGCCCGAAGTGAGCCGTCAGGAAGCACACGAATGTTCTCAACCTGAAGCCGTGAACCCGCTTTAGGATGTTCCTGCCCGTTCCTGAGTTCTATGAGATACCGCGGCGCCCCGGCGTTCTCTCGCACGAACACTGAGAGGGGTGCGTCTTCCCCCAAGTGACGAGCCAAGCGTGCCCCGAGGTGATCGAAGTTGTTGTCGCTTCCATCCAGGAAGATGAAGAAAGACGGGAGACTGCACATAGCCTTAACCGAGCGCTTCGCCGCAATCAGGAACTGGGTTACAACGCTCTCCAGGTCTGGCACCTGAGGAACTGACGGCAGCATACAGCCACCTCCGCCGACCCGGACGCCGTCCGTTTGTACCTTCGCGTTGATCTCGTCCAACCGGCTGCATAGAATCTCGGCCGCTTTGGAGCACACTACGAGATGCTCTTTGATCTCGTGAAGCCGTATGACCACGGCATCTTTATCGACCGGACTCGTGAAGGCGCCACTCTCGATCAGGTCTCGACCCTGCAGTAGCACTCGAGCAACAACCGGGTGGGCCGATCCCACGGTGTCCGCCACCATAGCTGCAACCGGCGCATTGGGATTCGTACGATCCGGGTCAATCGTTTCGGGTGTATGGAGCCGGAACGTGACATCCTCCTTGTAGATCTCCAGGAACTCACCGCACGGGCACATGTCCGTAATGCCTCCCGTGCCCTCGACGAGTTCCATGCTGCCGCCTTGATCGCGTGGCGCCAGTGCACCTGAGCTCTGATCGCCCGGCCTCAGCCAGCTGACGGTGTCGTCTGCACCTTGAGTCACAGGTATCCTCTCAATTCCCAATGCGGCGGCCAGCGAGCTAACGCGTTGGGTTTGACCTGCCGGAGCAGGATGCCGACCCGGAGCGGGAGCCGCAAGGCGAGTGCTCCGGGCCCAAGCTGCGGACCCGGTCAGGTCCAAACCCCCGTTAGAGCGCTCGGCAGGCTGGACGCAATGTCGGCTTCGACATATCTTTCGTCATGAGTCCGAACGACAAGCCTCTTGTTTGGTTGGCCGGAGCCGTCAAGAGCCCGCCGTCCTCCGCTGCCGCCCGAATGGAGGCCGGGTTCCTACTCCGGCGCCTCCAGATGGGCGAAGATATCTCGCTTCCGCACTCCCGACCGATGCCGACCATCGGCCGGGGATGCCACGAGCTCCGGATCGTGGATGCGGACACAACTTGGCGCTTGGTTTACGCCATCGATGACGACGCCATCGTAATCTTGGACGTCTTCGCGAAGAAGACCCAAGCCACGCCGAACCGGGTTCTCGAAGTCTGCCGCCAGCGACTGAGGGCCTACCGGAGCGCCCGAAGCCAAGGAGAAACCGATGGATAGCACGACGAAGCAAAAGCTTACAGCTGCCGGCTGGGTAGTCGGCGACACCGAACAGTTCCTCGGACTGAGCGATCCTGAGTCCGAGTTCATTCACCTGAAACTCGCTCTGGCCAGGAAGCTAAAGGACCGCCGCCTCGCCGGGCGCCTGAGCCAGACCCAGGTCGCCAACATCGTAGGATCCAGCCAATCCAGAGTCGCAAAGATGGAGGCTTCTGATCCGAGCGTTTCGGCTGATCTACTGATCCAGACACTCCTAAGGCTTGGCGTAAGCCGGGAGGAGGTCGCACAGGCGGTCTCCGCACCGCTGGCTGGAGCGCTCTAACGCCTTGGCGCTAACCTGCGCGGGGAGCGCTCCAAGGGCAAATTCGCCCGCCTCTCCGCGTCAGGTTCAGCCCCTCGTTAGAGCGCATCGCGGTCAGCTTTCCGATGGCGCCAGCGCTGGAGATCTTGACGCTGATGAAGTACACCGAGGATGAAGACGTCGGCTTCGTCCACCCGGAAAAGGAGTCGAAAGGGATCCACAAGAAGTTGGCGAACGTTCGGATCATCGTATTCCGGAACCACAGAGCTGCGTTCAGCCAGGATTTCGAGGGAGTCAGCCGCACCGAGAACGCGCTCGAGCAGACGGAGGGCGTTGTCGATCGATTCCTGCGCTACGAAGGAGATGCTGGAGTCGAGACCGAGGACGGCGCCGTCGGTCCAAGCTACCTGGCGGCGCCGAGGACCCATTTGCGGCGGAGTTCCTTGGCAACCTCCTCATGAGGAATCGTGCGGCCAGCCTCGATGTCGGCCAATCCGCGATCAATCTGCTGGATGACGTAGAGGTGATAGAGGACGTCGTCCATGGAGCAGTCCTCCGGAAGGCGACCCAAGAGCTCCTGCACCCTCTCCTTAGTCTTCACGCGCACCTCCATGCGGTTCCGGCCCCGCACATGGCTTCCACAGGGGAATCAGTATACCCCCAAACCTAAGCGGAAGATCATGGCGTGCCCATGTCGCCGTGGGACAACAACGTCCTGTGCCTGGATCAGAGTGTGGCTCGAGCGTAAGTACGCGCGCTAACGCGTTGGCGTTCACCTGCGCGGCGCGAAGCGCCGTGTCAGGTGCAGCGCCTCGTTAGACCGGGAGCCCGTGATCTCACTTCCCCAACTCCGGAACCGAGAGGCCGCGACAAATCTTTCGGGCGAGCCGATCAGGGATCTCGTTGTGCCGAGGAACCGCCTCGACCTCGCCCGTTTCAGGATTGGTCCAAAGGGAATGGGATCCGCCCTCCCGCTTCAAATAACACCCATGGAGTCGGAGATGTCGGAGGAGCGCCGTTCGTTTCACTCAAGGACCAGGATCTCACGTTCCGCATCGTCCGGCACTCCCCGGAGGCCGTCTTCCCGGCGGTCCTCCAAGATCAACCGGACGGCCTCGGCGAGGCTATCTCTCGCCTCGTCCTTTGTCCTTCCTTGACCGTTGGCCCCAGGGACTTCAGGGCAGTAGGCGAGGTACCACTCTCCCTCCCGCTCGAAGACGGCGGTGAACTCGTGTCTCATTGGCTTCTCCGTTCTGATTCCCGAGGGACACCGACGTTCTACCCCCGAAGGGTGTTCGCGGTCTAACGCCCCATAGTTAACTTGCAAGCGGCGCAAAGAGTCTACACATTTACTCTGCAAAAGTGACTGGCGCCGATTGTCAAGTTCAACGTAACGTTATACAGCACACAAGGCCCGCACCGATTTACTTATTGCAGACTACGACTTGAGCCATATTTGCCGGCACGCAATACGCGGACAACATTCTATACGAGTTATTTAGCCCCGTCGCTCATCAGCAGGCCTGCGATGCATCATATATCGAACCAAGAGATCTCCGACAGACGGGGTTCCAATCAGAATTATTGTCATCGCCGCACCCGTTCCAGTCGACAGAAGCGCAGTCACAAACGCGCCTTGACCCAAGTACGAAATCCCTATGGTCCCGCCTGCGGCGAGCGGCGCTAGGCAAACCTTCTTGCTCGTTTCGATCAGTCGCAGCAGGCTCTCTGACTCGGTCTCAGGGCTCTGGCCGATGGGGATATGGTAGTCCCCTAGCCGCCGCACGAATGCTTGCGTCCTCGGGTCCGGACGGCTGCTTGCTTCGAGGCAGGCAAGTCCAGCCCCGGCAGCTTCGGGATACAGCAGGCTGTTCCCGGAGGGAGTATTGAGGGCAGTCGGTCCCACGCCCATGATAGAGCGCAAGCCCCATGGACCCGCGGCCAACTGCGCGTTCGGGTTCGTCATTAAATACAGCGAATCGACCGCCAGGGCGACTGCCGGGCGCTCTACCATTTCGCGTTGCGCCATTGTCATGAGCCAGTGTTCGTGAATATCGCGGCTCCATGGCGAGTCCACCCATCGATTGGGGTATCGCGGCAAATCACCACTAGCCACCGCTTGAGCTAGATGGCCATATTCTCTATCGTCGATGATACTTTCCTCGGGAATACCGAGCACGTCACCGACGATTCGTCGTAGATCCGTCCGCTCCGCGTCTCGACCTACGCCGCACAATTCAGTTAGGGGTGCGCTCGCAGCGTAGAGCACGGTAGTTAGCCGTGGTGGAATAAAGGACCGCTGAATGACGGATCCGCCCACGGCGTATCTCTCGTTTTCTGCCATATTGACTCGCTTGCCCCACGGTTGCGGTAACGTTAGGAACTTGTAGCTAGCATCGGTTCGTTGCACATCGAGAGGATTGCGGCTTGCCCCACCTTCCGGCAGGAGATGGTTTCACGCTACATACGGCACGTGCTGTATAACGTATTCAAGCTAAGCTGCGTGACGTGTGAACAACGCGCGGGGCGAAGCCACAAGCGGCGTGAACACCCATTTCAGCTTCAGCGTCAGTTAGACGGGCGGCCGACTTAAACCGTCATGTGCTTTACCCGTTGACGGTGCGAGGATCGGATCGAAAACCGGCAATTACCGATGCCGGCGGTAGCAGTTTCGGTCTGCCTCGCACCGGGCGGATATCTGCGATGCCAAAAACGTGCGATTCCGAAATTAATACCCGAGCTCCTCAACGATGTCCGCGATGCGCTCTCTCGTCCTTCCGCCATTGTTAAGAGAACACACGAGCTTACGAAGCGTCCCCTCTTGGATCGCCTCGAAGGCGGGCACTCGGTCTCCAAGTTGTGGGAAGAACTCGAGCAGTTTGTCATCGCCACCATCCTCAATGGTGCATCCAACGACGTCCGCCGCTGCGCCGAGCGCACAGGATGACCCGACGTGTTTCTGTTCCCAAGGAGACTGCGGTTTCAACTTGACTGTAATTGGTGGAGTTTGTCCAGCCGGAACGCCCTAACGCATTTTAGGCCGCGGGGTTCGTGCTAACCGACGATCTGTAAGCGCTTGGATTGGACTCGGATTTGGTTGAACTACAACTCGCAATCATCGTTGATCCAGGTGGATGTGTTGCCAACGTCGAGCGTAATAGAGACTCCACAACACATGTCCACATAGTATCGGATTGAAAATTCACGCGATCGTTCTGATTGTGAGGGGTCACTGCTGGAATCGGCCCAATATTGTTCCAATAGTGCGTCGATTTTGTCTCGATATGCTTCTGTCAAGACAAGATACCGCGACAACTCCTCCCGTTGGAGCGGGGTTGACGCTTCGCTGTGCATCCGGGCGGTCAATTCCTTAATGGCATTGATGTCGCTCGGATTTTCTGGATCAGCTACGCGAAAGTGGATTTCAGAATCATCGGCTTCCCGTGCTTGCGGAATAGATTCGAGAACGCGCGTTTGCAGCTCGTCGCAGCCTGGGAGCGGAAACGACACTTCGGTTCCCTGCTCATCAACGATGTGCAGCCGGATCGCGATGCTAGTCGCGGTGCAGCGATAGCTGATTGAAAACTCCACGAGAGCCAGCCAGCCAAATTCTGGGTGGCATTTGACCGGCTTCCATAGCTGCCTATACACTTCGTGTATTCGGGCTAGCTGCCTTTCTGTTAGGATTGGGATTTTCATTTTGGTGATCCGTCGCTTAACAACGCCGTAGGAGCACCGCTGAGGACATTTGTTCTGGCGATTGTGGAACCAAATGCAATATGAGAAGCAAACGCTCCACACGGCTGTCGCAGGACGGCTAGTAAGCAGAGACTCGATCTCAGCGATGGTTTCGCGCGTCCTTCATCAGCGATTGGCGGAAAAGCTTCAAGCAACCGATCATCGCCACCTTCCTCAATGGTGCAACCGCTATGGTCCGCGGCTGCGCCGAGAACGCACGACGAGCCCACGTGCTTTTGGTCCCAAAGGGACTGGGCTTCCAACATGGCGCCTTCACGAATGGCGTGTGAGAGTTTTACGGTAGCTGGAAAGGTGTAGGACATGTCGATCCTTTGTCTATAGTGGTTTGAGAACATCCATCTGAGGGCCGACAAACCGGCGTCCCGCTCCGAATCGATCATGTTAGCCCTCTTCGATACCAGCGAGGTGGCCAGAGGCTAAGAGATCGTATACACGGTCCGTCTAACGCGCATTATACAGTGCATCGCTTCCACGCCCCCACATTCATTGCGTTTTGCAAACTGCACGCTGGCTCATGCAGCGAACAAACCTTCCGCGCGTTAGTTGTCACGCTCGTTGAATACGGCAGGATTATT
This sequence comes from Longimicrobiales bacterium, assembly GCA_041743405.1. Lineage (GTDB taxonomy): Bacteria > Gemmatimonadota > Gemmatimonadetes > Longimicrobiales > Gaopeijiaceae > JBGTMU01. The sequence continues at coordinate 6,602 of JBGTMU010000283.1, forward strand.
CTAGGCCACTCCTGGATTGGTCCGGTGCCACGACGGTCGCGGAGTTGATGTTTGAACCAGGTCACCGTTTGTCTCGCTGGCCCGCTTGCGGCGCGCACTGGTGCCGACGGCATGCTCGATCATATAGGGATCGGAACAGCGAAACATGAGCGTATAATGTCAACTTCGGCACACGCTATTCGAAACATGGGTGGCTATGCAATGGCTCGAACCAGCGCTTCGCCGAACGCGGTGCCCCCGACAATTCGAGCACCCAGAATGGAGAGCACACACAACATACCCCCCCAGAGCGTTACGCGATGAACACGCCTCGCGCTCAGATAATCGTAGACCACCATTGCGAACAGCAGTAACGTTAGACCGACAATTCCGAATCGAAAATCCTCCGCACCCCCGAACACGGGCCAGGTCGACATGCGCGTGAACGCGGGTCCAATCATGGCTAACGATGCCAGAATCATCAGACGCTTGTGAACGTCCGGGCGTCGCCGGAAGAGAACTGCACCGGTGAGGAACGCCGTAAACGCCGATACGTAGGCAAAGTGAGCCAAGGAGCGCGTAGCAATGTACCCTATTACGGTGTCGATCGGCGATCCTGCCACACCAATCGCAGTAAACGGCAATGCGGAATCCAGCCCATAAGTTGCGCTCAAACTGCTAATTGCAATGAGTGTCGCAAAGGGGCTAGTGACCAGCACTACTACTCCGAGCGCTAGCCCGAACATGCCCAGGCGACGGTGCAGTTGGACACTACCAGCCGAAGCCAAAAAGGCCTGAACAGGCAGCAAGGCGAACCACCCCGTCAGAACCGCGCCATGTATGTGTACGTGAATCGGCATCGGGCCCAAGTCGTGAAGCGGTCTCAGATAGAACGTTGGAGCGAATCCGACGAGCACAACGGCCAGCATCACTGCTGACATCGTCGCAAAGAACCGACCTTCTCCGATAGCCTGTGTCGCGAAGGGTGGATGCAGGCTTTGGGCAGGAGCAGCGACGGCGAGTTCAGCGGACATACGTGCACCTCCTCGGTCGAAGAAGATAGCCTCACGCACAACATTATGTTGATGCATAAGGGTGCAGCGATTCCTGCGGCCGCTCGTGATGAAAAGATGAGTGGTGCCGCCAATCAATGTCAAGCGCAGCGTGAAAGGAGTCCGAACCCTGAGTCGGACCGAGGTTACTCCATGATGTCATACCGTCCCCGACGGAAGACTGACGCACAACTCCGTGTTGCCGCACCGCGCAGCTTGTCAGACTGCCGGCGGAATCCCCGCGGCTACTCGCGCTGTATAACGCGCTGCGGCTAACCTGCGCGCCGCGAAGCGGCGTGACAGGTTCAGCCGCTCGTTAGCCAGCGAACAGCACTAACCGAGCCGATGATGAGTGTAGTCAATCCGACGAGGCCCGGCAGCGCGTAGAAGACGAACAGCAGCATGTCCAGCGCTGGTCGACTCCCGCGGTCACCGTCAGGGCTCAGGTGTGCTCGCAGCGAGCCCAATGAGGTGTCGAGCCACTTCTCATCCCACTCGCTATGGTAGAAGTTCCTGGACGACCGCCCCCGCCGAAAGGCTCGCCAGGTTCGTACCGGCGCAATCAATAGCCCCAGCGGAAAAGCGAGGAGATTCAGAAACCATGCAGCTCGGTATGAAGAGCAGCCTCCTGCGAGCTCCCAAGCCGCGATCTCCGCCTCTCCGCTCCAGGACGCGTCATAGCCCGTCACCAGGTGATGCAGGTCGTGAAGTGGTACCGCCTCCTTTCGAGCCGCTGAGTTGGGCAGCGTAAAGGAGAACGTCCCGATCCGGAAGTGGATATGCGGTGCGGAGTAGCCGCCGTCACTTGGGAGGCCCGCCGACCGGAAGAACGCCGACCGGGCATCGCGTACAAGCACATGGTTTTCGAACCTCACCTTTGGAATGCCTTGCTGGCTCGGCCGATCTCCCGCGATCTATCCGGCGGGTCAGGTTTCAGCCCGTTCAACAGTTCCGTCCATGACGCTTGCTGCCGTGGCCCACGATCCCACTTCAGCTCAAACGTTGCCCGGGAAGCATCCGGATGCTGCACAGCCGCGACAAGCGCTTCGGCGACATCGGCGCGAGCGATGCACTCGTGCAACGTAAGCGGCAACTCGAGCTGCCGAATGCAAACGGCCCTCCTATTCGCTGGCCGATTCAGCAGAAAGGCGGCTCGGACGATCGTGTAATCGAATCCACTGGATCGAATCGCGTCCTCCGCACGACGGCGCCAGAGGATGGTATTGCCCTTCCAGGCGTTCAGACCGAGAGCAAACACAGACTTCCGAGTGACCCCTATCGACGTCATATACACGAAGCGTCCCTGGAAGTTGTGAGCCCGAGCTGCTGCAATCGTGTTGAGAATACCCTCGAACTCAGTCGCCCTCACGACGGATTGACGAGCGAAGCGCCCGGTTCGAACACCAGCCGTGACGATCACATGGCTGACGCCGTCGAACGCCGGCAACAAGGTCTCGCTCTTCGTAATATCCCCCGGAACGATTTCGGCGAGGCGGCCCACGCGCTCCAAGGCCGCCGCCGGATCCCTCCCGAGGACCCTGACCCGAGCGCCTTCCCGCTGAAGGGCATGGGCGGCATGTAGGCCCGTGGATCTCGTGCCCCCGATCACGAGGATCATGTCGTCATTCATGGCCACGATGCTCCATGTAGCGTCGATTGCCGGAGCGACACAGGAGTTCGCTGGCTAACGCGCTTTCACCCGCAACCTCGCCACCCACCTGGACCGTGAATGGCGCCACTTGGGCTGCGCTGGGGAGCATCCAACGCGCTTCAAGCGCGACGGTCAACCCGGTGCCAAGGTGCTGGCGCCCCGCCGGGTTCGCAAGAACCTCGTTCATGCGTTGTGCTGCGTGGATTGCAGTCTAATGCGCCGCGCTTCTTGCGCGCTTGGGCTGCATGCTGCGGCGCTGGAGTCCTCGGGAGAGGCTCCTGCAACCTCACAACCCGTCCAGAGGGCTCCGGACTCCGCGCCCTCCTCGGTTCAGGACGTGGGTGTAGATCATGGTCGTCTTCACACTCCTGTGCCCCAGGAGCTCCTGGATGGTCCGGATGTCGTAGCCGTCTTCCAGCAGGTGCGTCGCGAACGAATGCCGCAGGGTGTGACAGGATGCCCCGCTCGACACACCGCTGATCCTCACCGCCTCCTTTACGGCACGCTGCACGGCCGAGGGGTGCATGGGCCACCGAAACCCGGCTCCCGTGCGAGGGCTCTGGTGGAGTCGGGATGCCGGAAAGACCCACTGCCATCCCCATTCCCGGGGTGCTCCGGGGTACTTGCGCGCGAGCGCAGACGGCAGGGGCACATTCCCGGCGCCCCTCGCAAGGTCCCGTTCGTGCAGGCGCCGCGTGCGGCGGAGCTGTTCCTCCACCTCCGCCACGGCCGCACGGGGGTAGATGGTGACCCGGTCGCGGTTCCCTTTCCCGCCCCGTACCGTCAATTGACCTCGCTCGGAATCGAGATCATGCACGCGGAGATGAAGCGCCTCGCTGAGGCGAAGCCCACCCCCATACAGAAGCAACGCGACGGTACGACCGGGGGGTGACATGCTCCGGAGCACCGCCCGGACCTCCGGCCTCGTGAGGACCACGGGCAGACGCCTCGGTACCCGGGCACGCACAACGGAAACGGAATCGAATCCTTCCTCCTCATCAAGCGACCTGCGAAGCACGTGCCCGAAGAAGAACATCAGCGCTGCTCGGGCCTGCGCCTGCGTCGGGGGAGCCACCTGCAATCGCACCGCCAGATCGCTCAGGAACCGGTTGACCTCCTCGACGCCCAGCTCCTCGGCCCCCTTCCCGGAATGGCACTCGAGGAAGCGCTCCGCCCAGTGTACATACGCCTTCTCCGTCCGCCGGCTGTAGTGCCGCGTTCGGATGGCAATCCTCAGCGCGTCGAGGACGGAGGGGTGCGAGGGCGACATGATCCCACTCTCACCACAGTGAAGGGGCGTGACCATGGCGCCGCCGGTCATGCTGGGCGGCGAGTGCCCCCCCCGTCACATCCTCCGGTACGCCGGCCCGCTCCCCCCCTCCCGCGGGGTCCAGCGCGGTCCAACCACATCCGTGGCCTTGCAGTCCACGCAGTTCGGGGCGTTCACGACGAGCCGGTCTCCGTCCCGTTCATAGACGCCCGCGGGGCACACATGCACGTAGAACTCCGCCATCTCGGCCGAGATGTCCTTCCCCACGATGAGGTGCGATGGGATGTCGTCCCGGGTCTTGTTTCCCGCCTTGAAGACTGCATCCAGCTTCGAAAAGGTACGCTTCCCGTCCGGGGTGAACGCGGGAGCGGGGCCGTTCAGCTTCTTCGGCTCGGCAGCGTCCTCTTCCACCGAGATCGCCTTGCCCGGGAACCTTCCCCCCGTCAGCGTCATGAGCGCCGCCTTGAACCCCCCCAGGTAGAAGCCCGACTTGAAGGCGAGCCTCATGTTCCGGGTGCGATACAGATCCTTCATGATGAAGGAGTCATTCACACTCTCCGTGTAGGAACGGAGCCCCGCCTCCGAGGTGTCGCCGGCCTTCAGCGCCCTGAAAATCGCCCGCGCCGCGAGCATCCCCGACTGAACGGCATAATGGATTCCCTTGAGCGAGGGCACGTCCACGTAGCCGGCGGCGTCTCCCACGATGCAGACCCCGTCTCCGTGACGCCGGTCAGGCACCGACAGATACCCGCCTTCGGGGATCGTCTTCGCGCCCCACTCCACCATCTCGCCGCCTTCCAGGATCTCGCGCACCATCGGATGAAGCTTCATCTGCTGGAGAAGGGCGTGCACATCCAGCCGGGCATCCTCGTAGTCCAGCCCCACCACGAGCCCGATCGACACCAGGTTGTCGCCCATCGGATAGATCCAGCTTCCTCCGAAGGCGTCGTTCGGAAGCGGCCACCCCAGGGTGTGGATGATCCGGTCGAGCGGCTTCTTCACCTCCCACAGCTCCTTCACCCCAAGCGCATAGATCTGCGGGTTGGGGCTCGTCACGCCCTGCCAGCCGAGCCACTCCTGCGTGAGCGGCCCGCGCGTGCCTTCGGACAGGACGACCACCTGGGCGGTGAGATCCATCGCCGGGTTGTGACCGGCTCCGGGGTTCCCCTCCCGATCGAGTCCGGCAGGGGTCGTCCGTACCCCGACAACCCGCGAGCCATCCACCAGGAGCGAATCGACCGGGAAGCCGGGGAAGATATTCACCCCCGCGGCCTCGGCGCGCTCGCCCATCCACCGGACCACCTCCGAGATCGACGCCACCCTGTTTCCATGGTTCTGCATCGTCGGGGGAGTCGGGAGGCGCACCGCAGAGCCCGAGCGCATCAGGTAGACGGCCTCCTTCGTGACGGTCCCGTGGAAGGGGAAGTCCTCGTCTTTCACATCGGGGAAGAGCTCCCGGAACGGGCCCGGGTTGAGCACGGCCCCTGACAGGTTGTGCTCGCCGAGCTCCGCTGCCTTCTCCAAGACCCCGATTTCGATATCACCGATCCCGCCCCCGCCCTCGTTGTCTTCGCGGACCAGGCGGGCCAGCTCGATCGCCCCCGCGAGCCCGGCAGGCCCCGCACCCACGAAGAGAACGTCCATCGGCACGGCTTCCTCATCGGGTGCCTCTGACAGGATCATGCGATCGCGGGGCAGGGAGGGCTGAGCGTCGATGGGGCGGATCGTGCCGGAAAGCTGGGTGTGGTCGGCCATGCGGTCGGGTCTCCCCCTGGGGTTCAGTCGGATCGCGCGGGAACCCACGGTCGGGACCGCGGTACCCCGGACGCCCCGGTGCGCTCGGTTTCGGTGCTTCCGGGGACAAGGTAAGCGAATCCCCTTCCCCCCGTCACCCCGCGCCAGCCATGGCTTCTTCGCGCCCCTCGACCCTCGGTGCACTTCGCGCATCGGGATACCGCCCCCGCTCCGTGAAGTCCGAGATCCGGGAGAACCTGATCCGGAAACTCCGCGAGGGCGACGACCTGTTCCCGGGCGTGCGTGGCTACGATGAAACGGTCACCCCGAGGATCGTGAACTCGCTCCTGGCCCGGCAGGACTTCATCCTCCTCGGGCTCCGAGGTCAGGCGAAGAGCCGCATCCTCCGGCAGCTCGCCCATTTCCTGGATGACGAGCTCCCGGTGCTCGCCGCCTCCGAAGTGAATGACAACCCGTTTCACCCGATTTCGAAGGAAGGGCGCCTTCTTCTGGAGGAAGCCGGGGAAGATGCGCCGATCGACTGGATCACCCGCGATGCGCGTTTCGTGGAAAAGCTTGCGACTCCCGACGTCACGGTGGCGGATCTGATCGGCGATGTGGACCCGATCAAGGCTGCGCGCGGTGGGCACCTTCTCTCGGATGAGCTCACAATCCACTACGGGCTTCTGCCCCGAGCCAACCGCGGAATCTTTGCGGTGAACGAGCTGCCCGACCTCTCCGGGAAGATCCAGGTGGGGCTCTTCAACATCCTCCAGGAGGGGGATATCCAGATCAAGGGTTACCCGATCCGCTTCCCCCTGGACCTGCTTCTCGTGTTCACTGCGAACCCCGAGGACTACACGGCGCGGGGGAAGATCATCACCCCGCTGAAGGACCGCATCGGCTCGGAAATCCGGACACACTATCCCGAGTCGGTCGAGCTGGGGATGGAGATCACCCGCCAGGAGGCATGGGTCGAACGCGAAGGCACCACCGTCGCAGTCCCGGACTTCGTGGCCGAGGTCGTGGAGCGCGTCGCCTTTCTTGCGCGCAGCGACAAGCGGATCGATCAGCGTTCAGGGGTGAGTCAGCGGATGCCGATCACCGTGCTCGAGGGAATCGTTTCCAACGCCGAGCGGCGTGCCCTCCGGCTCGGCGAAGAGGTGGCGACCCCCCGGCTGGGCGATGTGTTCGCGGCGCTTCCGATGATCACAGGGAAGCTCGAACTCGAGTACGAGGGCGAACTCCACGGGGCGGAGTGGATCGCCCGGGAGCTCATCTCGATGGCGGCGCTCCACACCTTCGAAGGGCGTGCGGGCGGCGTCGAGGTGGAAGAGATCGTGGAATACTTCGAAACCGGAGGGGCGCTCCAGGTTTCCGAGGATGCATCGGCCAAGGCGTGCATCAAGGGCTTCGAAATGGTCTCGGGGCTGCTGGATCTCGTGAATGCGGTCGGGCTGGCTTCGACGAGCTCTTCGGACGGAGAAAGGGTTGCCGCGTGCGAACTGGTGCTCGAGGCCCTCGTGGCCGAGCGCCGGATTTCGCGGTCTGATGCAGGCTACGCGCGGGCCCGGCACGAGGGGCCCAAGGGAAAAGGATACAAGGGGTTCGAGCCTTTTTCGGAGTGAGGCTACTCCTCCGCCTCCCGATGCAGAAGCACGGGAATGGAGGAACCCCTCACCACCTTGTCGGCCACGCTCCCGAGGAGGAGTCTCGCTACTCCGCCCCGCCCGTGCGTGGACATCGCGATCAGGTCGACCCCTTCTTCTTCCGCAACCCGGAGGATCGCGACGGCAGGCTGTCCCGCCGTGACCGCATGCACTTCCACCTCCCCGCCGGGTTCATGGAACCGCTTTGCGGCACCTTCGAGGTACCCCTTCGCAGCGTTCAGGACGCTTTCGTGTTCGCTCGTATCTCGCAAGAGGTGGGGCAGATAGGGCGTTCCCCCGGGAACGAAGGGAGGAATGGCCCTCATGAGAAGCCAGCGCGGACTGTCGGCCGCGGCGAATGGAGCGGCCAGCTCGAGCAGGTGCTCCGATGCCTCGGATCCATCCAGAGGCACGAGGATCTTCCGGAAGGGAACGGCGGCCGGGGCCTCCTCTTCCCCCGGGCGGATGAGGAGAACGGGTACGGGCGAATGGCGGATGACGCTGTCCGCCGTGCTGCCGAGCCACGCTCGTCCGAAGGCCCCCCGCCCGTGCGTCGTCATGATGCAGAGATCCGCCTGAACCTCCGCGAGATGCATTACCAGCGAAGTGGCGATATTCCCCGGGGAGATCACGCTCGAGCTGAGAGTCCCGGTGAATCCGGCCTCCTCGACGCGCGCCCGGGCCTGTTCGAGATAGGCCCCGGCTTCGGCAATCCCATGCTCTCGGGACTCATCCCCGACCACCCCGGGTGTGCGCTCAGACGGTGCGATGGGGCTCCGCTCTGCCACCGTGGCCAGTTCGAGGGCGGCACCCCACGCGGCTGCCAGCATCCGCGCACACGGAAGAGCCCGCTCGGCAAAGCGGGACCCGTCGAGTGGAACCAGAATCTTGCTGTACATGCCGCTCACTCCTGGGCTTCAGGCCGGGTCACGTAGATGGGGAGATGGGAGCTCCGGATGATCTTGTCGGCCACGCTCCCGAGCACCGCCCGCGCGAGCCCTCCCCGTCCGTGGGTCGAGAGAGCGATCAGGTCGGCGTTCTCGGACTTCGCGCATTCCACCACTCCCTCCGCCGCTCCGTCGGCTTCCACCACGACGGCCCTGAGCTCGCCCTCATCCCCACCCTCAACGATGCTCTCAAGGTACTCCCTCGCCTCCGTCACCCGTGAGCGATGCCCCTCACCCGCCAGGGGCACTCCCGGCACGCCTGAGACGGATGTCAACTCGATCGGAGCCGGAACAACCCTCGCCAGAACGATCTCGGCGCCGAAGAGCTTCGCCATCTCACGTGCCGGGGTGAGGGCCAGTGCCCCGAAATCGGAGCCGTCCAGCGGCACCAGCACTCGATCGAAGCGCGACCGTACCTCGAGCCGTTCAGTGGTGTCGTCCCAGGGTCGCACGATAAGGAGATCCATGGGACCCGTTCTCAGGAGTCCATCCGCCACACTTCCCAGCCACCAGCGACGAACTCCACCCGTTCCGTGGGTCGTGAGGACGATCAAGCCGATCTCCTGCTCGGCCGCGTAGTGCTGCAGACTCGGGACGATGCGCCCTTCCAGGACGGCGGTGAGGGTGGAGACGCCTTCCGCCCGCAGCGCCTCCGCATGCTGCTCAAGATAGGCGCCCGTGCCGCTCCGGACCGAGGTCGACCAGTCGAGATCGTCCTGCGGCATCTTCAGGTCCACGTCCGGCGCAGGACGGATCACGTGGACGAGGTGGAGTTCGGCGCCCGCCTTGCGCGCCACCTCTGCCGCAAGGGGGAGGGCCTCCTCTGCGAAGGAGGACCCATCGAGGGGAACCATCACTATACGAACCATGATTTCTGCTCTCCTGGGGAGATCCGGTTGAACTCCCGGTGGGCATCGGGATTGGGACATATCGAGATGCAGTAATCGGGCCAATCCGGCCGCGGGGCGTCCGCATCGCCCGGCGCTCCCAACGGTGGCGCCCCGAGCAGTTCAACAGTCTGCCAGGTTCCGGGCGGTGCCGAGCCGGTTCGGCCTCGCCGTCAGCCTCCGATTCGTCCCACCCCCGGGTCACCCAGTCGACAAAAAGTCCCGTTCCGGGCCTGCGGGGCAGGCGAGAAGAACCTCGATGCCTTCCACCATCCTCCGTTGCGCCGCCGGAAGGGGGAGCCCCGCGAGCGCCCTTCCGGGAGTGATCCACCGGAGTGCCCGCTCGTCGGTCAACGAGGACACGTTCAACGTGGGAATGGCCTCCGATTCCACCCCGATCAGAAACGGATGGTAGCGGACCCTGCGGTGAGAAAACACATGAAGCTCGGGAGGAAGGGAACGCACCGTGGACTCCGTCTGAAGGGTGGCACCCAGCGCCACCGCCCTTCGAAGTGCGGCTGACCTCGGCTCTTCCCCATTTTCAGCGACCGCGCCCGGAAGGCTCCACATCCCCCCCAGCAGACCCTCTTCGGGAAGCCTTTCGAAGAGGACCTCTCCCGCCCGGACGAGGACGGCAACCCCTTCGTCGAAGCTCGGAATGGGACGCACCCGCTTCGGTGTGGGCCTCGCCTCCTGCGAACCAGCGATTCGGGACATGCAGAAGGCGGAAACCGGGCATTCGACGCAGTCCGGGGAACGGGGCGTGCAGACGGTCGCCCCGAGTTCCATCAACGCCTGGTTGAAGTCACCGGGTCGGAGGGGATCCACGAGAGAGCCTGTCCACTCATCCAGCTCTCCGGCTGAGGGCGCGGGTGCATCGGCGAGCCGGGCCATCACCCGCCTCACGTTCCCATCCACCGCCGGAACCACCGCCCCGAAGGCGATCGAGGCCACGGCCCCCGAGGTATATCGGCCCACTCCGGGGAGGGAGCGCAGCACATCGGGATCGCTCGGAAAGTGTCCATCCCAGCGTTCCTCCACTTCCCGAACCGCGCGGTGGAGATTCCGTGCCCGCGAGTAGTAGCCGAGACCCTGCCATTCTCCCAGTACCTCTTCCTGCTCGGCCGCCGCAAGCGAAGCCGCATCGGGGAAGCGCTCCATCCATCGTTCGAAGTACGGGATGACCGTATCGACACGGGTCTGCTGGAGCATGAACTCGGAAACGAGGACGCGGTACGGGTCGGAATCCGCTCGCCAGGGGAGGTTACGGCTTTGCGTATCGAAGAACGCGAGAAGAGCCAGACGAAAATCGCTTCGTTTCTGGTCCGACCATACTGCGGGGCTGCCGTCCGGTGCGAGGCTCGGGTCTGAGGCGGCGCTACTCATCAGTGCCGGGGGACCCATCCGTGCGGGGCCGCTCATCGGTGCGGGGCCGCTCATCGGTGCGCGGCTGCTCATCCGTGCGCGGCTGCTCATCAGTGCTTTCCTCCCAGTCGGCTTCACCGCCCAGGAGTCGCTCTCGAAGCTCGGCCTTCTCGGTGGCCGCCCACCGGCCGACCTCACGATCCGGATACCGTTCCGCAAGGCGCGCCAGCTCCGAGATGGCCCGGCTCGCGGTCTCCGGACGACGCTGCAGCAGCTCGATCAACTCCCTCGTGATCGCGATTTCCCGATCCGGCATGATCCCCTCCATTTCCCGCGCGCGCCGGAACTCCCGGGCTGCCTCCTCGGGCTTCCCGAGCGAGTCCCTGAGAATTCGCCCGGCCTGAAGGAGAGGTTCGGGATCACCCGGGTTCTCCATCTGCGCCGTTTGGAAGGCGGCAACCGCCTCAGCGAAGAGCCCCCGGGCCTCGAGCGACTTCGCCAGAGAATAGTCCTTCCTCCGTTCCAGGCCTCCAGACGCTTTACCCCCGGTCAAAACGAGGAAGGACTGGGAGACGGCTTCGAGCGCGAAAAGCATGGCCCAGGTGAGAAAGATGGGTCCCACCAGGGCGCCCAGGAGGGCGGGAAGAACCGGTGAGATTCCAAGACGAATCCCGAGCCGAACCCCCAGAGCTGCGCCCACCATAAGCCCGACGGGCACCGTAACGATTCCGAGTCGTATGAGCCGGGCTCGTGCGGCGCTGTCCACATCCCGCAGCCGCGAGCGGGAAGGGAAGAGCGGGGGCCGTGGGGGGGTAGGGTGCGCGTTTATCGCTCTGCCTGACGGGTCGTGTCCGGAGATGGGGGCGAGCCGCGGGCGGGCGCCGCAGAGTGGGCTCCTGACGGTACGTCGGAAAGAGCCGGGCGTCCAGTCGCACGGCTGGATCGCCGTGACCACCCGCACGGCTCGGAACCGCTCCGGGTTCGGAACCGCAGCGAGATACCCCGGTACAACTCGCCACCCCGGAAGCAGGTCCGCACGCTCTCCCGGCCGCTCTGCCGCGACGCGCCCCCAACGAGGAGCCCGCCCATGCGCTTCACCACCTACACGAAGTACAAGGGAAGCTTTCTCGATGCCCTGAACCTCCAGGCGCTCCTCGAGCATCTCTCCGATTTTCTCATGGACGGCGGATTCGCCGGGGGACCGCACTACCATCCGTGGTGGGGCTGGAGCGGGGCCGAAGACACCACCTCGATGGATGCGCTTCGCGACGCCCTGCTCCGGGCCCTTCTGGAAAGCGGTCAGCTCACGCCCGAAATGATTCAGGAGCTGCGCGGTGAGGGGAGTGGTGACCCCGACCTTCAGGCGCGCGTGGCCGAACTCCTCGACGACATCATCCGGAAGCTCTCCGAGGAAGGGTACCTGAACCTGGAGGGTGGGAGCGGGATGGCAGGGGCCACCCACGAGGTGACGGAAGAAGGGAAGATCGATGAGGCGCGCCAGGCCGCTCGCGGAGTCGACTTTTCCCTCACCCGGAAGGGGATGGACTTCCTCGGATACCGGGCGCTGCGCAACCTCCTTTCGGCATCGGGATCCGCCGCCGCAGGATCACATCAGACATCCCAGCTCTCGACCGGGGTCGAGTCGGGGGCCGAGAGCCGGCCCTACGAGTTCGGCGATACGATGAACCTGGACATCCCGGCCACGCTCAAGAACGCGCTCGAGCGAGAGGGACTCACCGTGCCTCTTCCCCTCGAGTACGGCGACCTGATGGTGCACCAGAGCGAGTACCGCTCGTCGTGCGCCACCGTCCTGATGCTCGACATCTCGCATTCGATGGTGCTATACGGGGAAGACCGCTTCTCCCCGGCGAAGCAGGTGGCCCTCGCTCTCTCGCACCTGATCCGCACCCAGTACCCGGGCGACTCGCTCCATGTGGTCACCTTCGGGGACCGCGCCGAGGAGATCCCCCTTTCGCAGCTCACCCGTGCGCAGGTCGGCCCGTTCCACACGAACACCGCCGAAGGGTTCGAAGTGGCTCGCCGACTTCTCCTGGCCCAGAAGAAGGAGATGCGGCAGATCATCATGATCACCGACGGGAAGCCGAGTGCGATGACGCTCCCCGATGGGCGGATCTACACGAACTCGGGGGGGCTGGACCCCGCCATCCTCCAGCAGACGTACCGCGAAGTCACGGCCTGCCGGAAGGCGGGGATTCTCATCAACACCTTCATGCTGGCGCGCGATCCATACCTCGTGAAGTTCGTGGAGAAGGTGTCCGAGATCGCCCGGGGGAAGGCCTATTTCACCACCACGATGACGCTCGGCCAGTACGTCATGATGGATTTCATGAAGGGGAAGAGGAAGCGGGCGGGATGAAGGCGCTTCGCTACCGGATCGTGGACGCTTTCACGGACCGTCCCTTCTCCGGAAATCCGGCCGCGGTCGTCCTCCCCGACTCCGAATCGGGATTCGAAGGGTGGGATGACGCCCGGTTCCAGGAGATCGCGTCGGAGATGAATCTCTCCGAAACCGCCTTTCCCCACCCGCCGGGGGCTGACGGGGTGCGGCGGCTCCGCTGGTTCACTCCCACCACGGAAGTGTCGCTCTGCGGTCATGCGACCCTGGCAGCGGCGCATGCCCTCATGGAACCGTGGGACGGGGACGAGGGCGGCTGTGCCCAGGGAGCGGGGCGTGCCGCGGTGGAGGGCGTGGGCGATGGGGCGACGGATGGTGCCGCGGTCGGGGAAACGGGCGATGCCGCGAGTGGGGGAACGCTCGCGTCGCTTCGTTTCGACTCCCTCTCCGGGCGGCTGAGCGTTGCGCGCGAGGGAGACGGTCGGCTTCGGCTGGACTTTCCGCTGGATCCTCCGGTCGCCACCGCCACTCCGGAGGGCCTTTTCGAAGCGCTCGGGATCGCG
>JBGTMU010000284.1:0-5375 GCA_041743405.1 Longimicrobiales bacterium
ACGCCGAACATCGACCGGCTCGCCCGGGAGGGCGTGATGTTCGCCAACGCGTTCCACGCGGTGCCGCTGTGCTCGCCGAACCGCGCCAGTCTGCTGACCGGCCAGTACCCGTCTCGGCACGGCATCATCGACAACGTGGCGCGCGACCGCGCGAGCCATGGCCTGAACACGTTCCCGCAGGCTCTCCAGGCGGCTGGCTACGAGACCGCGTTCGTCGGCAAATGGCACATGGGCAACGACCCGACGCCGCGCCCGGGCTTCGACTACTGGAGCGGCCTTCCTGGCCAGGGCCGGATCATCGACCCGATCCTGTTCGAGGATGGGGAGCGCAGGACGGTCGAAGGCTACGTGACGGACGTACTGACCGACCGCGCGCTGGGGTTCATCGAGCAGGATCGCGACCGTCCGTTCTTCGTCATGCTAAGCCACAAGGCGATTCATCCGGATGCGCACCAGCTCGATGACGGTTCCGTCGACCTGGCTTTCCCAATGGTCTACATCCCGGCCGAGCGTCACATGGGTCGTTACGAGGACGAGGTCTTCCCGCGACGCGGCAACGTGCCGACCACGCTCACGGATGTGCGCAGCCCGGCATCGCGCCATGCGCTCGAGTTCCGGGCCAGCCCGGAGATATCGAACGAGTTCGGCGACGATTTCCTCGATCCGTTGACCAGTGAAGAGACGATCCGCCGCCGCGCCGAGATGCTTCTCTCCATCGACGAGGGTGTGGGAAGGATTGTCGCGGTACTCGAGGCGAAGGGGATCCTCGACGAAACGGTGATCCTGTTCACGAGCGACAACGGCTACTTCTTCGGCGAGCACGGGTTCTCGATCGAGCGTCGCATGCCGTGGGATGAGTCGATCCGGAGCCCGCTGCTGATCCGCTACCCGCCGATGATCTCCGAAGGATCCGTCGTGGACGGGCTCGCACTGTCGATCGACATCGCACCGACGCTGCTCGAGATCGGAGGTGCCGAAATCGGCGCCCACATCCAGGGCCGGTCGCTGGCGCCGCTATTGGCGGGGGATGCGGTCGGCTGGCGAGAGTCGGTTCTGGTAGAGTTCTACACGTACGAGAATCCGATGCCGTGGCTGGTCGACATGGACTACCGCGCCGTGCGCACGCATCGCTGGAAGTACATCCACTGGACGCACCATGAAGCGGAGCTGTACGACCTCGAGAGGGATCCGCTCGAGATGCGGAATCTCATTGCGGATCCGGCCATGGCCGCCGTGGCGGACTCGCTGAGAGCGGAGCTCGGGCGACTGACTCTCGAAGCGGTCGGCCTCGCGCGCTGACCTGGAGGTGTTCCGCCAGCATGAGATCGGCTCGACGCTGCACTTCGCGACTTGAACTCCGCCGCAGGCACGCTGACAGGCGCGTGACCCCCGACCTGGGCTATTGGCACCATGCCTCGGGCCTTGCTCGAGGGAGCCAGGGTCCTCGGCGGTCGAGCGGGCGTGGGGTGGCCGTTCGCGTTGTCAGAGGAATAACCTCTTCGGCGAAGCGTTCCATCTCTTCCGCCTGGGGAGAAAACTGGAGGAGGACCAGATCCACACCCGCCTCTTCCAGTGCCTCGAGCTGTTCCGCGATGGACTCGGGCGTTCCCACCAGCCCGGTCCGGAGCCCCCGGTTGGAGACCGAGTACTCCTCATGCGCCAAGGGGCCTTCCAGTCTGGTGTTGGCCAGCCACTCCTGGAAATTCCCGTACCCCGGGGACCCGGGGCTCACCTCCGTGACGCGCCGCCGTTCGGCCGCCGCTTCTTCCATGGTGTCACGGCAGATCACGAACCCCGCCACTCCCGTGCGGAGGGGAGGGCGCCCCAGCCGCGCCCGGCGGTCCTGCATCTCCGCGAGCTTGGGAGCGATCCGCTCGACAGGGTCGCCATGGGTGAGGAAGCCGTCCGCCCGGTCCGCAATGAGGGACTTCCCGGCTTCCGACTCCCCTCCCGCATACAGGAAGGGGCCCGGCCGCTGGATGGGTTTCGGCTCCACTACAGCATTCTCGAAGTGGTAGCGCTCCCCGGCGAACGAGGAGGGGGTTTCGCGCCAGAGCCCCTGGACGGCGTCGATCCACTCAGCGGTTCGGGCATAGCGGGCGTCATGACGGTCGAAATGGGCACCGTACTGCCGGGCCTCCTCGGCCCACCAGGACGAGACCACGTTGAGAGAGAGTCGCCCATCCGAGATCCGGTCGATGCAGGCTGCTTCCTTGGCGAACGGGACCGGGTCATGGAAGTTGGGGCGGACCGCCACCATGATCTCCAGTCGTCGGGTGACGGCGGCCAGCGCCGCCGCCGTGCTCCAGGCATGGAGGGCCGGGGCCTGTTCCCCCTTGATATCGTTCAGATTCAGCTCCGCGATGAGGGTCAAGTCGAAGCCGATCTCCTCGCTTCGGGTGGCCAGATCCCGCACATAGCCCCAGCTGGCCTCCATCCCCTCGTCTTCCACGTTGCGGAGCCACCCTCCGAAGACCGGGAGCCAGTAGCCAAACCGCAACCCGCCGCTCACGCCACACCTCCGAGCACGGCCGCTTCGATCTCTCCTGCTCGCCTCGCCTCCTCGCCCTCCTCGCCGGGAGGCGCGAGCACCGCGATCTCCCCTTCCAGCCAGTCCACCAGCCGCGCGAAGGGGTCGAACCCCAGGACCCGCACGGGGTCGGCCACGAAGTTGGAGAGCGCGTTCACATCGTAATAGACCCGCCCGCCGGAGCGGTCGTCCACCAGATACTCCACCCCCCCCACCTCGACGCCCGAGTCCGCCATGATTGCCTCCACCTCGGCGATCACCCGGGCATGAGGATCATACCGCTCCACCCGGAGCCCATTCTTCGGGGTATCCACGGGGCAGGCGGTCCGGCTGAGTTCCACTCCATCCACACCCTGGCAGACGTCGGCGGGGCAGAGGTTGAAGCTCTCTCCCGTCAGATGAATCCTGATGGCGTAGAGGAAGCGCCCCCCCACGACCTCCACCCGGACGATGCTTCCCCCTCTGGGGGGGACGAACTCCTGCACCAGCAGGGTGGGATCCACTGCCAGCCCCGCCGGGTCGGCGAGGAGCACACGAAGGGCGCTCTCCACTCCCTCCGGATCCGTGACCTTGAGGACTCCCGCGCCGCTCCCTCCCACGTTGGGTTTGAGGATGGCGGGATACCCCAGCCGCTCCACGCCTCGGCGAACTCCTTCGGCGTCATGAGCGGCCACGGTCCGGGGAGCCGTGAGCCCGAGCCCGCGGATGATCCGGACCTGCTCGAGCTTGGAGATCTCCGTGCGATATGCCCGGGCCCCGTTGATGACCCGGACCCCCTTCGCTTCGAGCGCCTCCAGATAGTGCAGAGTGAATCGCACCGCAGAGGCCCCGGATCGGAGGAAGGCAGAGGGGCTCATCCGGTTGAAGAGAAAGCGGGGGCTCGCGTCGCCCAACTCCCCATCCTCCAGAGGAAGAACCAGCGCCTCGGCGCCGAAGGTTTCATGGGCGATGCCTCTCTCATTCAGCTCGGCGAAGAGCGGGAGGAACCATGTGGGGTGCTCGTGGAGAATGGAGAGGAGCTCTGGAGAGTGCGTGGTCATGGGTGCTCGGTCTCGATTGGGGGAAAAAGGGGGAAACGAAAAACGGCCGCGACTCCGGGAAGGGAGTCGCGGCCGCATCTGGGCCGTCCTCGGGGCGGTCAGGCCCCGGGAGGTGGGATCAGTCCATCACCGGACGCACCCCACCCGACTCCGCCCCCGCATCGGGAGCGGACAGCGACACATGGAGCACCACATGCCGGCGTCGGGGAGTGCGTTCGGGAACATGGTTCGAGGCTAAGCGATCTTTCGGGGAACGTCAACGGGGGGTGGCAAGTCCGTTCGGATGAAGTAGAAAAGTCCGGGGGTTGGGTGAAGTAGAAATGTCCGCCCCTGAACCTCATCAAGTTTTTGCAACCTCCCTTTCTTTTGGGGTCGAAAGCGTCGCCCGCGAAGCGGGGGACGTAGCAGTGAGGCCCCGGCCCACGTGGATGGGGAAGCGCCGCCAGGGATGATCGGCCGGGGGGGGCCGGCTGGCCGCTCCTGAGAGCGGGCGAGGGGCTGCGGGCGTGTCCGATGCGGTCTTCTTCGGTTTGGTCTTTTCCGGGGTGCCGAGCAGGGGCGTCGGCAGGAGGTACTGCTCCCTCCAGCGGAACCGGGTCGTACCGTCCAGACGCTCCTCGATCGTGACTCGGGTTTTCGGCATGGCTCCGTCGGCCTCGTGCGCTTCGATCTGGTAGAACCGGTTCCGGTACCGAAAGGCGAAGTCGTAGCCCACCACGCGCTCTTCGGTATCGGCGAAGATCCGGAGCAGGTCCGTGCCTTCCGGGAGTGCCCGGTGAGCATCCAGCGGCTCTCTGGCTTCCGTCGTGAAGCGTTCGTCCCAGAACGGGATGAACACCTCTTCGAGGAACCGGTTCGCCTCGTCCATCGAAGCGATGCCTGCCACCCGCATTTCCTTGATCAGTCGGTCCTGGAGCGTCTTGAAGAGGCGCTCCACGCGCCCCTTCGCCTGGGGGCTGAGCGCCAGGATGAGCTCGATGTCGAGCGCATCCAGTGCGCGCCGGATCAGCGTCAGCGCTTCCTCCTGGTCCTTCTCGCGACGCTCCGTCGCCCGGAAGTGGGCCTTGAAATGCGACGCTCGATCCGCATAGACCGCGCCCATCCTCCCGTGCTTTTCCATGTACCTCACGAGCAGCTGGCGATTGGCCGCCCCCGTATCGCGTGGGAAAAAGCGCCCGTAGAGCCGGCTCGTCGCGTCGTCGATCAGCGCAATGAGCACCATCTCTTCGTCCCCTCGCCCCTCCAGCCAGTCGTGGATCGATGTGTCGAGGAGAACCATCTCGCCCGGAGCCGCGCGGCGATCCCGACGCTTCCGGTGCTTCGATCGCCGCGCCTTCGGCTTCCAGAGTTCCGCCTCCACCATCCAGAGGCGAAGGGTCGAAGGATGAACCCATCCGATGGTCGCATCTCGCTCCAGATGCTCGCTCAGGAGCGTAGGCCCGAAGTCCCGGTACATCGGAAGACGGGCCTTCTCCAGCGCACTCTCGCGAAGCGCCTCGCTCAGCCTGCGGTTCGACGGACGCTGACGCAAACCGTGCATCACACTCGCATCTCCCTCCTGCTCGAACGCCCGGATCTTGCGCCGCATCTGACGCGGGCTGAGACCCAGCCGCCGGGCTCCTTCCACCCCACTCAACTGCCCCTCCACCACCTGCCTCACCACCACCAGTTGGTCCCGCTCGCTCTGGCTCATTCTCAGCACGTCCTCTCCCCGGGCTCAAGGTTCGCCCGAAGCTTATCGAAGGAAACCCGAAGGAGGACATTTCTACTTCACGCAATGCGGACATTTCTACTTCAATGCTACA
>JBGTMU010000285.1:0-3560 GCA_041743405.1 Longimicrobiales bacterium
GGCGCGCACGCTCAGACGCCCCCGTCTTCCAGGGTTCGTTCCACCTCGGTATAGGTGGCGCCGCCGTCCCTTGAGACCACAAACCCGAGTTGCGACCAGTGCCGAATCATCTCGCCGTACTCCGATATCTCGGCGAACTCGCCCCAGTCGGAGGGCACCCACGATTGAGCAGGCACACCGCCCCGTGTCACCTCGTTCGGCCGTTGCACGGGCCACCACGTGTCATTGCAGTCGAGGAAATCCGCCTGCCAGGGCACGGCGTTGCAGATCGTGAGGTCGCCAGGGAGGGTCGCGCCGCCTATGCGCAGCGGGGCGTCCGCATAGAGCCCCCTCGCCCGGGTGATGCCCCAGGACTCGATGCCCGGGAAGAAGGGTGTTCCACACGTGGCTTCGAGCGCCGCGCGGTCGAGGGCTTCCGGGCGCGCCCCGATCTCGATCTGATCGAACGGCACATAGGCAGGCACTCCGTCGGCCTCGAAGTTGCCTGCGGCCCATTCGCGGAGCTGGGCGTACTGGAGCGGGGTTACCGCCCCGACGTCCCAGGGCATCCCGTTCGAGTTGGCCTGCGGGCTCTCGACCATCTCCATCGGCAGCCGCGGCATGTCCTGTGCGGAGTCGTTGGTGATGTCGTAATACTCTGGATTGCGAATCCTCGCGAAGATGCGCGTCCGCGTGCGTGACGCATCGGTGTTCGATGGATCATTGTCGGCCAGAAGTCGCAGGAGGTCGCCGGAGAGGCTATATCCCGCCCGGCCCGGGCTGTGTCCAAGTGATGCCCTCGCGCTCACCCACGACAGGAGGGATGCGCTCCGGAAGATGGGGAAGATGTCGCGCGCGAAAGAGGGTCGGGGGATCGCCTGGCCCGAGCTGAAGAAGGCGCTCCGGGCCACATCGTAGAGCGAGGTGAACTGGTTGATCCCGGGCGCAAACTGCGGGCACGCACAGATCACCCAGGCCGACTGGTCCGGCTGGTCCACCGCAATGCGCGTCCCATCGCGGAGGGTGATTTCGGCGCGGACCCACCCGTCGGCGCTATCGTCGTGCCACCCATCGTTGTTGACCCAGTCATCGCTGTTCGACGAAAGCGCGGCGAACTCGGAGAGCTCCCCGCCGAGCAACCCCCCCGATGTACCCTCACCTGCGAATACCAGGAGGCGTCCGGTTCCAGGCTCCATGTACAGGTGGCCGACTGTCACGGCACTGGCAACCGGCGCCCCGTCGCGGGTGGGAAACCGGATTTCGCCAGCGAGGTCCATCCAGGCTCCGGGCTCGCCCACGGACTGCGGACCGGAGTCGATGGCGAGCCCGTCGCGGGCGCCACCCGACACCGTGGCGTTGCGTGTGCGTGCCGGCAGATAGGTCCGGGGCAACACGACCGGGCGCGAGACCGAACCCGGTGTGGCGCCGTCGTCGAACGCTGCCTTGCGGTTCGCCAGATGCACGGTCCACGTGATCGCGGACACGTCTTCTTCTTCGAGCGTGATCTCCCGCACTGCCACCCCATCTTCGAACTCGTAGATCCGGAACCGTTGCGCCTGCTTCTTGATCTGCCCGTCCACCTTGTAGGGTTGCCCTTCGTTCGGCACTTGGTAGGGCGCCTCGGCCGCGAGGTACCATGTGCCGGGGTCGTTCACATCCGGCGGCGCGTTGCCGATCCGGGCCACGCCGAGCGCCGGGTGGATGGCGTAGGTCGTGGCACGCTGGGTTCCGGGCGGCGCCGCCGCGTGGAGCTCCCGCCCCTCGTCGTCGGAGTGCATCCAACCCGCGGCCCCGGCGGCGACCGCCCCGGCCCCGAGGCCTTTCAGAAATCGGCGACGGTCGATTCCAGACTTCTTTTCCATCGAAGGCTCCGGCTCTGTGGGGATTCTCCTACCGCTTCAGGAGCTCGGCGATATTCGAGTACGCGTACTGGCTCCGGATGGGATAGTGCACGCCGACCTGGGCGGTGATGTTCACGTTGGAGCGACGCTCGAAGACCATCACGATGTCGGAGCCGCCAAAGAGAAAACTCGAGATCATGTCGCCCTTCTCGACCCTTTTCCCCACGAGGGCCCGGGCTACCTTCTCGTTGACGAGCGCGACCTGCTCGTCGTAACTCCGCCCCTCCTTCTCTTCGGGGGTGAGACGGATCAGCGTCTGCGGCCCGTCCGAGGCCGCCGTTGCGAAGACGACGGACGATACCTGCGCCATTCCCATGGGAAGAACCGCGATCTTTCCGATCGGGGTGTCGAGAACCATGAGCCCGCGGCACTGCACGAACTGGTACCCGGTGGCGTCATCGGCGTCCAAGTACCGTGGGGGGATCACCGCGTAGGCGAGCGCCCCGCTCGCCGTCTCCCGACCAGTCCGATCCAGCGTCTCAAGCTCGACCTCGAGATAAACCTGCCCCGGAATGAACTTGGCCTCGAGGATCGTACCCGACGCTGGCGCATGCTGGCGGTGATAGTCGTACACGTTGAGGAAGCTGTGGACGAGAATCCCCCCTTCGAATTCGTCGGCGTACGCGGAGTCCTTGAGAAGCTCGGGGATCGGCCATTCCACATGCTTGACCACGATGGACGGCGGCGCCGCGAGCGGCTCTCCTTCGGGCACCCGAGTCGTGACGGCCCACTGCCCCACGAAGGTCGATTCGGCTGGGAATGCGATCACACGGTCGTTTTCCGGCTGGGCCACCGGGCGCTGGACATCAATGTCCGTGAACGTCCGCGAGAACCACGCGTTGAACGTCGCGTAGTCCACGCCGCTCGAACCTCCCTGGAAGTCCTGATAGCTGTACTCCGGCCCGTACTTGTACGTCTCGAGATAGCGGGCCGACTCCGGGGTGTCGAGGAAGGAGCCCCAGTCGACCGCGAACTCCCGGAGCCAGAGCGAGAGGGGGGTGAGCACCTCGCCCTTGACCGGCTCGATGGGGCTCTGGAGTGCCTGCAGTTCCGGCTGGTTGAAGTAGTAATAGAACTGCGTGATGCGCAGATAGTCGGTTCGTTCATGGTAGACCCCGTCGTTCCACTCCCAGACTCGAAGCGCGGGCATCCAGGTCACGATGGCGTCGACAAAAAAGTAGAACTGATCCAGCGTGAAGATCTGGCGGAGCTCGGGCAGTTCCTGTCCGCGGACCCGTGAGATCGCGGCCAGAAAGGCACCCTCATACTCGCCTTCCGTGATCAGCGTCTTCAGCCTCCCGGTGATCGGCTGTCGAGGCTCGTAGCCCTCGCCGGGCGCGGGAAGATTGCCGAGGAACGGGGGCGGCTGCGGCGGCAGGGTTGGTTGGCGAGGCGCCGAACCGGGCTTTGGCTCGGGGGTGATCATGTCATTCGCCTCCGGTTCCGGGTTCAGGTGACATTCCGCGCCGCGCCCGGGTGGGGGCGGAGACGCCGGGTAGGGGCGGAGACGCCGGTCGGAGGCTCAGGGGGCAGCCCCCGACTCGAGAGCTTCGAGCCCGGCGCGGATCTGTTCGACCGCATAGCTCGATGCCTCCCGAAGCGACATGCGGCTCCCCCGCGCGGTGGCCTCTCGGAAGACTGCGTCGCCAAGGGCCTCCCGGACCTGGTCCAGGGCGGCCG
>JBGTMU010000286.1:0-3277 GCA_041743405.1 Longimicrobiales bacterium
GCGGAGCCTGGGTCGACCGCCCCGGATAGCGATCGGAGTGATCGTCGGAGCCGACCGGGGAGCGAACGACGGGGCAGGTCGCCCACACGACGCGAGGTGGAGCCGACGATCCAGGTGATCGAAGACAGCCCGCTCGACCACCTGCGCCGCGGGGCCTCCAGCACACGCACCCCGGAGGCGCGACCGCGGAGAGCGTCCACGGGATCGGAAACGGGGTGGGGTGACTCCATCGCGAGATGCTCGAGGAGTTCATCCCGGGAGAGAGCAGCCCCCGGGTGTCGGTCGAGAAGCTCGGCGACGCGACTGGACAGGGGAATCATCGATGGCTCCATTATGAGGTGTGCGAAGTGGGAACCCAGCGCGGAAAGTGGGCGTCGGGCCACTCCCGAACTATCCTAAGGGCTCCTGCCGGGCGCTCCCATGGGAGGATGGGACCGACCGCGACCTCACCCTTCCGCGTCCCCTGCACGGCTTCCTTCCTCCGGACCTTGAATCAGGGAAAGCACCATGAGCACACCCACACCGCCCGCCTGCATCTTCTGCCGGATCGTCTCGGGCGAGATCCCATCCACCCGGGTCCATGAAGACGAAGATGTGATCGCCTTCCGCGACCTCGCACCCCAGGCGCCCACGCACATCCTCGTGATTCCGAAGGTACACATCGAGTCGGCAGCGCACCTTTCTCCCGAGAATGAAGCCCTCGCCGGGCGACTCCTGCTCGTGGCGGGCGAGGTGGCGAGGGGCGCGGGACTGGATGCCCGGGGATACCGGATCGTCACGAACATCGGCGAGGAGGGAGGCCAGTCGGTCGGACACCTCCACCTCCATGTACTGGGAGGTCGCTCGATGCGGTGGCCTCCGGGCTGAAGCTCCGGCTTCCCGGTCGCCGGAAAGTGGCCCGCGGCCCCTTCGCTCGCGCGCGCAGGAGTGGCCCGCAGGGCCCCTTCGTTCGCGCGCCGGGGTCCGGCACGTTGACCCCTGTCGGGAGCCGGGATAGCTTCCGGAAGTACCCCCTTTCACCGGTGGAATCCCGTGCCCTCGACACTCCGTACCCAGTTGCAGGACGCCCTGAACGAAGCCCGTCGGGCCAGGGACAAGTTCCGAACCGGCCTTCTCTCCATGACGCTTTCCGAGGTTCGGAACCGGGAAATCGAGGATGGAAAGGAGGCCGATGACGAGGTCATCCGGGATGTGCTGACCCGGGCGCGCAAGCGGCGGTTCGAGGCGGCGGAACAGATGCGGAAGGGAGGTCGGGAAGAGCTCGCCGCGAGTGAGGAAGCCGAGGCCGAGATCCTCACCGGGTATCTTCCCGCGCCGCTCTCCGAGGAAGCGGTCCGGGCGCTGGTGCGGGACGCGATCCGTGCGGGTGCGACCGAAATGGGCCCCCTGATGGGAAGGGTCATGCCCGCGCTGAAGGGACGCTTCGACGGGAAGGCCGCGAACCGGATCGTGCGGGAGGAGCTGGAGCTGCCTTGATGGAATGCCGAGGGGCATGAACACGCACGCGCTGGGTGTTCTCGAGTTTCGCGAAGCCCTGGAGCGTGTCGCGGCCCGGGCATCGAGCGAACTCGGTCGCGAGGCCATTCGAGCGCTGCGTCCCGGCCGGGAGGTCGATCGAATCACCGCAGAACTGACGCGGGTCGAGGAGGCGCTCTCGCTTCTCACTTCGGGTTCGGAGTGGTCACCGCCCCCGATCCCCGACGCCCGCATCCCGCTCCAGCGCCTCAAGGTGCAGGGCGGGGTCGTCGATCCGGAAGGGCTTCGCCTCATCCTCGACCTTCTCGTCTCCTCCCGCCTTCTCAGGGAAGCCCTCACGGCATCGGCCCTCCTCACGGCGTCGCGGGACGGGCTCCCGACCCTCCCGGCGCTCGAGAAGCAGGTAGACCGCGTCGTCGACGAGGCCGGCGAGATCCGCGACGATGCGAGCCCGGAGCTCCGGAGTCTCCGAAAGGCCCTCCGGGCGGCGCGCGGACGCATCGTGGGAAGGCTGGAGCGCTTCCTCGACTCACTCCCGGACCATCTGCGGGTGCCGGATGCTTCCGTTTCGATCCGGGACGGCCGCTACGTCGTTCCGATCCGACGCGAGGGAAAGTCCGCGGTGGGCGGAGTCGTTCACGGCGAGTCGGGAACCGGAGCCACCCTCTTCGTCGAGCCTCCCCTCTCACTCCAGCTCATGGCGGAGATCCGTGAAAAGGAACGGGAGGAAGCGAGGGAGATCGAGAGGATCCTGCGTGAAGTGTCGGAGCGGCTGGCCCCTCATCAGTCCGAGCTCGCTGTCGCGCAGTCCACGCTGGTGGACTTCGACACCCTCTGGGCCCGTGCCCTCACCGCACGTCGATGGGAAGGGACCGTACCGGAGCTCGCGCCCCCGGACGATCCCGGGCTCACGATCGTGCGCGGACGGCATCCGCTGCTCATTGAGAAGGGGGAAGGCGAAGTCGTCCCGTTCGACCTGTCGATGGACGAAGCCGAGCGGGCGCTCGTGGTGTCGGGCCCGAACACGGGAGGCAAGACCGTCTTCCTCAAGTCGCTCGGACTCGTTCATCTCCTGGCCCAGAGCGGGATCATCCCCCCCACGGGGCCGGGAACGCGGCTCCCCGTCCTGCGGGATATCTTCGCGGATATCGGAGATGAACAGTCAATCGCCGAATCGCTCTCGACCTTTTCCGCGCACCTGGAAAATGCGAAGGAGGTGCTCGAAGGCGCGGGCCCGGGGACCCTCGTACTGATGGACGAGATGGGAACGGGAACCGATCCGGCGGAAGGGGCGGCGCTGGCCCGTGCCACCCTCGAGATCCTGGTGGAACGAGGGGCCCGCGCGGTCGTGACCTCTCACCTCGGGGCGCTGAAGCGGCTCGACCGAGACGGAAGCGGGATTGTGAATGCCTCCTTCCTGTTCGACGCCGAGCGGATCGCCCCGACCTATCACTTCCGCAAGGGACGCCCGGGCCGGAGCTACGGCCTGGCGATCGCACGCAGGCTCGGGATCGCACAGGAGGTGCTCGATCGGGCGGAGAGCTATGTGGATTCCGGCGAGCTGGAGGTGGAAACACTGCTCGCGACGCTCGAGGCGAAGGAGCGTGCACTCTCGTCAGCCCTCGCCGAGGCGAAGGAGGCCCGCGATGACGCCGATCGACTGCGTCAGGCGCTGCGGGGTCGCAAGGGTGAGCTCGATGAGCGGGAACGGAGCGCCGAGGCCCGCGCACGGGAAGAGGCCCGTCGCATCCTCCTGGCGGCCCGGGAAGAGGTGGAGCGGGCGATCCGCGAGGCCCGCGAG
>JBGTMU010000287.1:0-7138 GCA_041743405.1 Longimicrobiales bacterium
CCGGCAGGCCCCCCGGCATACCCTCCGGTCACTACGACCAGCCGGGGGGCGAGGCGCCGGAAGAGAGCCGCGGTCATTTCGAGCGCCTGCGCGAGAGCCAGCAGGACCCGCGCGTTCGCGAAGATGCGGCCGCGCCGCAATCCCACGACCGGGAGCAGGAGGTGCTCGACTCCCCGCTTCGGGAGAACGTCGACCTCGATCCCGCGTTCCGCCCCCACGAAGGTCGGAGTCACATCCGGGCGCCGGTCGGTGAGGGCGCGGGCCAGCGCGAGGGCGGGATACAGGTGCCCGCCGGTCCCCCCTCCGGAGAAGATCACGTTCACGCGCTCAGACATGGATGGCCCTCGCACGTGGGTCGCCCTTTGCGATCGAGATCAGAATTCCGATCGCGATCAGGGTGACGAGCAGATTCGAACGGCCGTAAGAGACGAGCGGGAGGGAGAGTCCGGTCGCGGGGACCAGGCCCAGCCCCACCGACATGTGGAGAACGGCGTGCAGGGCAATGAAGTTCGAGATCCCGATCGCCAGGAGTTGACCGAACAGATCCTGTGCGCGTTGGGCAATCCGGAATCCCACCACGATCAGGGTGAGATACAGACCGATCAGGAAGGCCACTCCGAACAGCCCCCACTCTTCCCCGATCATGGCGAAGATGAAGTCGTTGTGGGGTTCGGGGAGGAAGCCGAACTTCTGCCGACCCTCGCCGAATCCCACCCCCGTGGTTCCTCCCGATCCGATGGCCACGAGCGACTGATGGACCTGGTACCCGGCGCCGCTCACATGCGCTTCCGCATCCCGGAAGGCAAGGAGTCGGTCGCGGCGGAATCCCGTGCCAAGCTGCAGCCACGCCAGTGGGAGCATCAGAACGCCCAGGAATGCGAAATGCGCCACTCGCCCGCCCGCGGCAAAGACGATCAGAGTCCCCAGCAATCCGAGCAGGAAGGCGGTCGAGAGATCCGGCTGCAGCAGGATCGGGACGAGGAGGGCGCTCCATACGAGGAGAAAGGGAAGGAGCCCACGGCTCAGGCTTCGGAACTGGTCCTGTTTCTTGACGGCCACGTGCGCCGTCCAGATCAGGAGGGCCACCTTGGTGAACTCGGACGGCTGGAGCGTGACGCCGATGTTCAGCCACCGCCGGGCCCCGTTGATCTCCGGGGCAATCGACGTGGTTCCCGGGAGCACGAGAATGATCAGCGCCACCCAGCAGAGGAAGACGGCCGGCCAGGCGAGGAACCGCCACCACGTGTAGGGCACCCGGACGCATGCAACGAGGAGGGCGAGCCCGACCGCCGCTCCGCCGGCCTGCCTCAGCGCGTAGAAGTGGTCCGGGAGCCCCTGCCTGAGAGAAAGGGCGGCCGACGCGCTGTAGAGGTTGACGAGCCCGAAGGCCAGGAGGAGGAGCGTGGCGATCATGACCACGGTCGGCTCCCACCCCCTCCCGATGCCCGTGTCAGGAAGGGTGAGCGGCTGCGGAGGGGCGATATCCGTGTGCGCGAGGCTCATCGCCGCACCTCTCCCCCGCTCAGCTCCCGGAAGCGGCGCCCTCTCGCTTCATAGTTTTCGAACTGATCGTATGAGGAACAGGCGGGAGCCAGGAGCACTGCGTCTCCGGCTTCGGCCGAGGCACCCGCTGCCGCCACGGCCTCGTCGAACCGATCCCCCCGCGCGATCGGAAGGGTGTCGCCCAGGACTTCGTGAAACTCGTCCGAGATGCGGCCCGCAGCCTCGCCGTAGAGGACCACCTTCTTCACCCGCCCCGGGAGGACCCTCGCAAGGGGGCGGAAATCTTCCCCCTTGTCCTTTCCACCCAGGATCAGAATGAGAGGCTGATCGAGACTCGCCACCGCCCCGATCGCAGCCCCCACGTTCGTGGCCTTCGAGTCGTTCACCCAGATCACCCCGTCTCTCTCCGCTACCGGCTCGAGCCGATGGGGAAGCGGGAGGAACGAGCCAAGCCCTGCCCGGATGCCCGAAGGAGAGGCACCGGCGAGCCGCGCGGCCAGGGCCGCAGCCAGGGCGTTCAGCGTGTTGTGGCGACCGATGAGGGAGAGCGCGCCTTCGGGAACGAGAGGCTCATCTTCCCCTCTCCCTCCTGCGCTGGCCGGAACCGCGAGCGTGAGAACGCCGTCTCTCACGAAGGCAGCGTTCCCTCCACGCTCCCGCCCGAAGGAGACGCGCTCCCCCGCTGCCTCGCCGGGGAGGCGCAGGACCTCGACGTCGTCGCCGTTCAGGATCCAGCGGCTCTTCGCGCTCGCGTTCCTGAAGAGCCTGGCCTTGTCGGCATAGTACTCGCGGGGCCCCGCATATCGATCCAGATGATCGGGGGCGAGGTTCGTGACCACCCCGATGTCCGGGGAGAAACGGTCCGTGTCAGCGAGCTGGAAGGAGCTCATCTCCAGGACATACCACGCCGGGGCCGGCTCCCGCAGAGCCAGTTCGGAGGCCGTCGGGGCCAGGCCTCCGCCCACATTCCCCCCGAGCGCCGCATCGATTCCCGATGCGTCGAGCAGGTGGGCCGTGAGCGCCGCCGTCGTGGTCTTCCCGTTGGTTCCAGTCACGGCGATCAGTGGACCCTGGTAGAACCGAACGGCGAATTCAGGCTCGGATACCCATCGGACCCCTCCTCGGCGCAGGGTGTGGAGCACCGGAGCGTCGGGGGGGATTCCAGGGGAGACCACCACCAGCCCCGCCGCCGCGATCCGGGCCGTGTCGTGGGTGCCGAGGTCGACCCGGGCTCCCAGGGCTCGTAGTGCGTCGGCATCGGCTGCAGCGCGAGCATCGGTACGGAGGTCCGAGACATAGACTGTTTCTCCTTTGGCCAGGGCCAGGCGGGCGGCGGAAGTGCCGCTCGCTCCCAGGCCGATGATGGATACATTTTCACTCTTCACCGGATCTTCAGGGTGCTGAATGCGACCAGGGCGCAGAGGATCCCCAGGATCCAGAAGCGCACGACTACCTTTGTCTCGGCCCAGCCAGCCTTCTCGAAGTGGTGATGGATCGGGGCCATCCTGAAGAAGCGCTGCCCTTCGCCATACCGGATCCTCGTGTACTTGAACCACGAGGTCTGGATCAGCACGGAAACGGCCTCCATCACGAACACACCTCCCACGATGACCAGGAGGAACTCCGCCTTCAGGAGGATCGCCATCACGGCGAGCGCCCCACCCAGGGCCAGTGATCCGGTGTCCCCCATGAAGACCTCGGCCGGATGCGCGTTGAACCAGAGAAATCCCACGGCGGCGCCGGAGATGGCGGCCGCGAACACCGCGAGTTCGCCCGACCCCGGGAGGTAGAAGAGCCCGAGATAGCTCGAGGTATCGACGCGACCGATGAGGTAGGCGAAGACTCCGAAGGTGATGAAGGCGATGGCCCCGAGGCCGGAGGCGAGCCCGTCCAGCCCGTCCGAGAGATTCACCGAGTTGGAGGAACCGGTCACGACGAATGCGACGAAAAGCACGTAGGCAGGGACCGCGAACACCGCGACCCATCCATCGAGGAAGGGGACCATCGTCCAGGTGGCCGGCACGGGCCAGATCGGATAGGTCACAAGGAATCCGCCGAGGAGGAGCCCGAACGAGATCTGACCCACGAGCTTGTATCGGGCGATGAGTCCCCGTGTGCGGTGCTGGACCACCTTCAGGTAGTCGTCCATGAACCCGATCGCACCCATCCAGAGGAGAGCGAGCAGGGAAAGGACGACATACCAGTTCGTGAGTTCGGCCCAGAGAAGGGTGGAACCTGCTGCCGAGAGCAGGATCAGGGTCCCCCCCATGGTGGGCGTTCCCGCCTTCTGCAGGTGCGTCGACGGACCTTCGGAGCGAATGACCTGACCCACCCTGAGACGCTTGAGCCCCCGGATCACCGCCGGACCCGCGAAGAAGCATATCAGAAGCGAGGTCACCACCGCCCCCGCCGACCGGAAGGTGAGGTAGTTGAACAGGTTGAAGAGGATGTGGACGTCCGCGAATCCCGGAAGGAAGTGGTAGAACATCTATTCTCCTCCCCTGTCGGCTGCGGAGCCGAAGTCGTGTTCGAATCGGGGGATGAGCCGCTCCAGCGCGATGCCCCGTGACCCCTTGAGGAGGACGGTTTCCGAACCCGTGAGCCGCGGGCGGAGCCGCTCCCAGGCCTCCTCCGGTGTGGAGGCCAGGATCACCCGTCCGTTCCGAGCCTCCGCGACCCTCGCGAAGAGCCCCACGCCGACTGTCAGATCGAAATCGAGCGCGACGGCTTCCGCCAGCAGTTCCTCGTGGAGGAGCTGCTCATCGGGACCGAGTTCGAGCATGCTCCCGATCACGGCCACCTTCCCTCCTTCCCCGGGGAGGTCACTCAGGAGGTGCAGCGCGGCACGCAGGGACTGGGGGTTCGAGTTGTAGCAGTCGAGGATGAGTGTCAGGTTGCCGATCTTCCGGAACTCTCCACGAAGCGAGGCGGGGGCCACCTTCGAAACCCCGCGCATCGCGGACTCCCGGTCCACACCCAGGCACTCGGCCATCGTGATCGCGAGGACGGCATTCCGTACGCCATGCTTCCCCGGGAGTCTGATTCTCCCTTCCGTTTCCCCGAGCCGGAACCGGTAGCACCCCTCGGCATCCAGCTCCAGCAGCTCGCCCCGGGAGCTTCGATCCGCGCGGGGGGAGAGTCCTGCCACCCGGACTTCGCTCCTGAGTTCGGCGGCCCGCCGAGGGAGGCACTCCGGAGCGTCACCCACCACCACCGGCCCACCCGGCTTCGTCCCCCGGATCAGATCCAGCTTCTCTTCCATCACTCCCTCGAGCGATCCCAGCCCCTCCAGGTGGGCCTCGCCCACGGAGGTCACGATCGAGGCATCGGGCGCGGCAATCGCGGTCAGGGCGCGGATCTCCCCGGGTTCGCTGGTCCCCATCTCGACCACCGCGAACTCCGCGTCCTCCGGGGTCGACAGAAGGGTGAAGGGCACGCCTATGCGGTTGTTCAGGTTCTTCGAGGTCGAATGCACACGGTACGACTCCTCGAGTGCACCCGTGAGAAAGTTCTTTACCGCCGTCTTTCCGACGGATCCGGTGATCCCGACGACCGTGGCCGGCAGCTCGCGACGTCGTGAATGGGCCAGCTCCCCGAGTGCAATGAGAGTGTCCGTCACTCGATAGAAGGGCAGTTTTCCCGCGACCCCGCTTTCACTCACCACGGCAGCCGAGGCTCCGCCCTGAGCGGCTTCCTCCAGGAAGTCGTGGCCATCCATCCGCTCGCCCTGGAGCGCCACGAAGAGATCCCCGGGAAGGATGCTCCGCGAATCCGTCCAGATGCGCCCGAACACGAGGCCCTGGGTCGCCTCCGCTCCCGCATCACCCAGCGCGGCACGCACGCGCGCATCGGTCCACTCGAAGCGCGTCATGTCGGCGTCCCCTTCAGCCCGAGCAGCTCCGCGAGGATCTGCCGTTCATCGAAGGGACGCCGCTCCGTCCCGATCACCTGGTAATTTTCATGTCCCTTCCCGGCCAGGAGGATCACGTCACCGGGGCGAGCTTCGTCGAGGGCCCGCTCGATCGCGGCCCGTCGGTCCGTGACACGAAGGAAGGGAGTGCCCTCCATCCCGGCGGCGATTTCAGCGATGATCGCCTCCGGATCTTCCGTCCGGGGATTGTCCGAAGTCACGATCGGCAGATCGGCGCCCGCAGCAGCGGCACGACCCATGAGAGGACGCTTGCTTCGATCCCGGTCTCCTCCGGCCCCGAAGACCACGATCAGGCGCCCCGGATAAAGCGGCTTCAGAGTCTCCAGCACCCGCTGCAGTGCGTCCGGAGTGTGGGCGTAATCGAGAACCACGGGAACGGGGGATCGCACGAACACTTCCAGCCGCCCCGCCGGAGCGCGCACGCTGGAGAGCCGGGTGGAGAGCCGCTCCAGCGGAACCCCTCCAAGCAGCGCGATCCCTGCCGCCGCCACCGCGTTCTCGACGTTGAATCGACCCAGAAGGGGAAGCGTCACCGCGGTCCGGGCGTCCCCCCACACGAACTCGAAGCGGCTTCCTTCCGCCGCAAGAACGACATCGGTGGCCATGAGAGGGGGAAGGAGCTCGCCCGACGCAGAGGGGGTGCCGGGGAGCGCCGAAGGCACCGGTTCCCCATGCATGTGCACTCCTGTCATGAGCAGGCGTCCGGCAACGGAAGGAAGCCCCGACCACGCGGGATCACATCCGTTCACCACGACCCCACCCCGTGACCCGACCCGCTCCAGGAGCCGCGCCTTCGCTCCCAGGTAGGCCTCCATGGTGCCGTGATAGTCGAGGTGATCCATCGTCAGATTCGTGAAGCAGGCCGCGTCCACGGAAATGCCGTCGAGCCGGCGCTGCTCGAGGGCATGGGACGAGGCCTCGAGGCTGACCGAGGTCACACCCTCTTCGACGAGAAGGGCCATGTACCGCGCGAGCGCCACCGGTCCCGGGGTCGTGAGTCCCTCCGAACCAGGGCGCACTCTTCCGTCGGGCCCCACGAGGCCAAGCGTTCCGATCGCCGCGGCAGGACCGCGTTCCGAAAGGAGGTCCCGGGCCAGCGATGTGACTGTGGTTTTCCCATTTGTCCCGGTCACCGCCGCCACGAAGAGGTGATCCGACGGATATCCTGCGAAGGCGTGGGCCAGGAGCGCGGCGGCCACTCGACCATCCTCCACGAGCAGTTGAGGAATCGGCTGCTCGACCCAGCGCTCCACCACTGCGGCGGAGGCTCCAGAGGCCACCGCGCGCTTCACGAAGTCGTGCCCGTCTGCGGAAGTTCCTCGAAATGCCAGAAAGAGGTGCCCCGCTTCGACCGTGCGGGAATCGTGGCTGACCCCCGTAACGGCGATGTCCTCCGGACCCCGGAGCTCCGCGAAGAGCCCGGCGCGACGGAGGACGTCCGCAGCCCAGTCGAGGGTACGCGGCGGACTAGTCATCGATCACCGGGCGCCCCGGTGGCGTAGCTCCTGGGGCGCGTTCCCTGGAGAGCACGCGGACGGTGTCCCCCGGGAGCGCCGGAGTCCCAACCGCCGGATCCGTGCCCGTGACGGGCCCGGAGGCCTCCCACAGGACGGTAAGCCCCATCTGGTGCAGACGTCGGGCCGCGACCCGGGGCGCCATGCCGCGCACATCCGGCACGCCAAACTCGACCCCGATCGTGGTGCT
>JBGTMU010000288.1:0-3857 GCA_041743405.1 Longimicrobiales bacterium
ATTTCGGGGAGCGCGGGCGCAGGGCTGCGGTCTTCTCCTGGATCGACGTGAAGCTCGGCTTCCGGCTGCTGATCCGGTATCCCGGTCTGACGATCGTGGGCGGGGCGGCGATGGCGTTCGCGATCGCGCTGGGTGCGGGCGCGTTCGAGGCGGTGAAGCAGCTCGTCGATCCGACTCTGCCGCTGCCGGGAGGCGAGGCCGTTGTGGCGTTGCGGCAATGGGATGCGCAGACCGGCGGTGTGCAGACTCAGGCGCTGCACGATTTCTTCGACTGGCGTGACGAGCTGGAAACGGTCGAGCATGTAGGTGCGTACCGCTCCCTCGAACGCAACCTGATCATAGCCGGTGCCAGCTCCGAGCCGGTGTACGTCGCGGAAATCAGCGCGTCCGCGTTCCGCGTGGCGGGCGTCACACCGCAGCTCGGGCGCACCCTCGCGGAATCGGATGAAGTGCCCGGTGCTCCTGCGGTGGTGGTGATCGGCTTCGACATCTGGCGCACACGTTTCGACAGCGATCCTTCGGTGGTCGGTCGACCGGTCCGGCTCGGGCGCATGGAAGCGACCGTCGCCGGGGTGATGCCTGCCGGATTCGCGTTCCCGGTCGCGCACGAGGTGTGGGCACCGCTCCGTCTGAACCCGCTCGATTACGAGCGGGGTGCGGGCCCACAGATCGCGATGTTCGGACGGCTCGCCGACGGTGCGACGCTCGAGCGCGCGCAGGCAGAGCTGACCACGATCGGCGCGCGCACCGCGGCAGGCTTTCCCGATACGCATGCGCACCTGAGGCCGGAGGTGATCCCTTTCGCGCAGTCGATTGTCATGCTGGATATCCCGCCGCAGTTCCGTCCCCTTTTCTATGCGGCAAATGTGTTCTTCGTGATGCTGCTTGTGCTGATCTGCGCGAACGTCGCTCTGCTGATGTTTGCGCGCGCCGCCACGCGCGAGAGCGAGATCGTCGTGAGAACGGCTCTCGGGGCGAGCCGCTGGCGCATCATCACACAGCTTTTCACTGAAGCGCTCGTCCTCGGGTCGGTCGCCGCAATCGTCGGCATCGCGGCCGCGCACCTGGTACTTGAGGCCTGGCTCGCGATCTCCATCATCGAGAGCGGGGGTCGCCTGCCGTTCTGGTTCCATGACCGGCTGGAGCCCATGACCGTGCTCTATGCAGCGGGCCTCACCGTGCTGGGAGCCGCGGTTGCCGGTATCGTGCCCGCGCTCAAGATGACCGGCCGCAGCGTCGAAGCCCATTTGAAGCAGCTCACCGGCGGGGGTGGGATCCGGCTTGGGAGCGTGTGGACGACGATCATCGTCACGCAGGTCGCGTTGACCGCCGCCTTCCCCGCGGCCGCGTTCTTCACGCGAGGGTACGTTGCAGGCGTCCAGACGCTCGATATCGGATTCGATGCCGATGACTTTCTCTCGCTCCGACTCGAGCTCGACCGCGAGTCTGCAGTGGGAGACGGTGCGGAGATGTCATCCTCGGGGTTCAACGCACGATTCGACGAAACCTACCGGCAGTTCGCCGAGCGCGTGGAGGCCGACGCTGGTATTGCCAGCATCACTTTTGCGAGCCGACTTCCCCGTACGCACCACCCGTCGTCACGCATCGAACTCAGTGAGCCCGCTGCGTCGGGTCTGCAGGTCTCCGCGCCGATCCGAATCAGCACCGCCGGCGTCGGTATCGACTTCTTTGACGTGCTCGGGACTCCGATGCTCGCCGGACGCGGCTTCCGCTCAGCCGATCTAGTGGGCGACGCGCACGTCGTGATCGTCAACGAGTCCTTTGTCGAACATGCACTGGGTGGCCGGAACGCGGTCGGTCGTCTGGTCCGCTACGCCGCTCCGAGCGGTCAGGAGCCCGGCCCTTGGCACGAGATCGTCGGTGTCGTTCCCGACATCGGCATGCTCGACGACGTGAGCCGGGGCGCAGGGCTTTACCATCCGGCTACGCCCGCGACCGCGTATCCTGTGCACATGGTCATGGGGGTGCGAGCAGATCCGCTGACCCTGCAGCCGAGACTCCGCGCGATCGCGGCGGTGGTCGATCCGGGGCTCCGCATTCATGACGTGGTGCCCATGAGCGAAGTCGGGGCGACGATGTGGCTCGAAATGTCATTCATTTACCGCCTCCTCATCGTCATCAGCGCCGTCGCACTGGTCCTCTCGCTCGCCGGGATCTTTGCCGTCATGTCGTTCACCGTCTCCCGGCGCACGCGCGAAATCGGCGTTCGCGTCGCGCTCGGCGCAACGACCCGCGAGGTTGTGACCGCCATCTTCGAACGCCCGCTTCGGCAGATTGGCTACGGCATTCTTGCTGGCTCCGCGCTGACCGCGGCCCTCGCGCTGGGTATCGCGAGGGGCGTCTCGATCCAGGGAGTCGCACTCGTCATTGCCTATGCTGCGCTCATGACGGGCGTCTGCATGCTCGCCTGCATTGTGCCCACACGCCGGGCGCTCCGCATCGAGCCGTCCGAGGCGCTGAGGTGGGAGGCATGAGCCTTGCCGGGGGCACCCCGAAACGTTTCCGGCGTATATTCCGATGGGAAGGAAGCGGAAGCAACCGGAGACTCCGGATTGCACCGCCATGCCGGTATATCAGATGAACGCATTCAGTCCAGATACGAGCTTTGCTCTGGTGGTCATTGTCGTCGCGGTCGCTGCGCTTGTCGCCTTCGCGCTCCGCCGCGTGATCATCCACGCGCGCGATCGTGCACCCCGTCGGGTCGTCGAGCAGCCCAACTCGCATTTTACCTCACCGCTCGTTCGAAACGCCGAGATCCGCCATCGTTGGGAGAACATCGATCTCGACCGCGTGCACCGGGTCAACGGGGGCGAGGTATTGCGCCTGCTGGCCAAGGTGGAAGCATCCGGCGTCGATTCTCTCCGTGAGGGCGAGCGGGTGTTCCTCGATCAGGTAGCGAGGGTGTCCGGCGCCCAGGGGCGGCCGCTCACCCCCTCATCCTGAACCTCCTTCCATCTCCCCCTCAGGGAGCATCGCCTCGATCGCACGGAGGCGGAGGGGCTCGGGGATGTCCAGGTCGCGGCGCCAGCGTGCGGAGGCCGTAAGGGGGCCGGGGGTGATGGGGCTGGCGGTGAGGGGGCCGGGGGTGAGGGGGCCGGGGGTGGCGGTCGGATCCGCAGTTCCGAGGTCCGCCTCCCCATGCTTCGCCGCCTCCCCTCGATCCGGCCCCTCCCCATGCTTCGCCGCCTCCCCTCGGTCCGCCGTGTTCCCTCGATCCGACCCCTCCCCTCGGTCCGCCGTGTTCCCTCGATCCGACCCCCGGGCCCCGTCCTCCCATCCGGCAGCATCCCCTCCTCCGGTGGCCGCCGCCGCTGATTCTGCCACCGCATCCGCATCCCGCACCCCAGTGTATCTGCCGTCGAAGTGCATTCCACCCCGTGGGTCATGGAACACCGGGCGCCCCCGCCCCCACCACTCGAGCCGCCACCCCCCTTCATGGACCAGCCGGTGATGATGGCGGCACAGGAGCACGCAGTTCCCGAGGCTCGTTTGTCCCCCATCGGCCCAGTGTCGCACGTGATGCGCGTCGGTGAATCGGAGTCCGCAGCCCGGGAACCGGCACCCGCGATCGCGGATGTCGAGTGCGCGCCGAAGCGCTGGCGAAATTGTCCGCGTGCGGCGCCCCACCGAGAGGAGGGACCCGTCCGGGGCATGCTCGGCGCGGACGATGGATGCGTCGCAGCAGATGCGCCTCGACGTTTCAGCTGAAACGCGCGTCCCATCTTCCAGCTCCGACTGGCCCGATTCGCCTTCCGCGGAGAGGGTGGCCGGATCCACGTGGAGAACCACCTGGTAGCGTTCGGCGCGACTGCCGGAGATGGGGACGGGGGCCGCCC
>JBGTMU010000289.1:0-3791 GCA_041743405.1 Longimicrobiales bacterium
CGGGTGGGCAACGTGCTCCACAACCCGCGCTACGCTGGCGCCTACGCCTATGGGCGCCGGAGCCAAGGGACCCACGCCCTGGAGGGACGGCTGAGCCGCACGGTGAGTCGCCCCCGGGAAGGGTGGCATACGCTGATCCTCGATGCCCATCCGGGCTACATCTCGTGGGCGGAGTACGAGGAGAACCTTGAGCGGATGCGCCAGAACGCCCGGGCCACCCCGGAGAGCCGCAGGTGTCCCCCCCGGGAAGGTCCGGCGCTCCTTCAGGGGCTCGTGCTCTGTGGTCTGTGTGGAGCCCGGATGACGGTGCGCTATCAGGGAAGTAAGGAGTCGCCGACGCCCTACTACGTCTGCAAGGGAGCCGGCAACACGCAGGCGTGGCCGAACTGCCAG
Organism: Longimicrobiales bacterium; assembly: GCA_041743405.1. Lineage (GTDB taxonomy): Bacteria > Gemmatimonadota > Gemmatimonadetes > Longimicrobiales > Gaopeijiaceae > JBGTMU01. Next base: position 394 of record JBGTMU010000289.1, read on the forward strand.
AGCCTGGCCGGGGTGGAGATCGACCGAGCCATCGGGGCGTTGCTGCTCGAGGCGATGACGCCGGTGGCGCTCGAGGTCGCGCTGGCGGTGCAGCACGAGCTCGAGGCGAGGAGCGAGGAGGCGGACGCGCTTCGCTTCAAACAGGTCGAGCGGGCCCGCTACGAGGCGGAGTTGGCCCGGATCCGGTTCTGGCAGGTCGATCCGAACCATCGACTGGTCGCCGATGCCCTCGAGGCGGACTGGAACGAGAAGCTGCGCGAGCTGGAGCGTGTGCGTGAAGACTACGAACGCCGTCGGGAGGCGGACCGTCTCCTACTCGATGAAGCGACCCGGGAGCGGATCCGCAAGCTGGCCAGCGACTTCCCCAGGCTGTGGCGCGACATGAACACGCCGCACCGTGAGCGCAAGCGCATGGTGCGGCTCCTCATCGAGGACGTCACGCTCGCGGGGGGGGCGGAGATCGTGGCACACGTCCGGTTCAGTGGAGGTGCCACGCGATCCCTCACCCTCCCGAGGCCCCGCTCGGCGTGGGAGATGCGTCAGTTGGCCCAAGAGGTGGTGGGCGAGATCGATCGCCTTCTGGACCGTCACACCGACGCAGAGGTGGCGGAGCTCCTGAACGAGCGGGGCGTCGTATCCGGCACCGGGAAACCCTTCGATGCCCGGCGGGTCCAGGTCATACGCCGTGCCTACGGGCTGGCCCCTCGCAACGAGCGGCTCCGCACCCAGGGACTCCTCACCCTGCAGGAGGTCGCACTCCGGCTCGGACTCCACCAGGAGACCGTGAAGCGGCATCGCCGCGAGGGGCGCCTCCATCTCCGTTCTTGCCGCGTAGACGACAGCAACCGGTTCATGTACGAAGATCCCGACGCCACCCGGACCGAAACTCGGCTCAGGAATGTCCCTTGTTCGGAGGAGATGCAGTATGCCTGACACGTCAACGCCAGAAGGCGGTTGTGCCCACAGTCTGAGCAGAGTATGCGCGCGAACCCGTGAGCCAGGATGCCACACCGCAGGTAACTGCGGAAGTCGCGCTCCACCCACGACGGGACGCCCCAGCCCATGGGGTCGGCGTCCTGCGCCTCGGCGAGGAAGGTCTCCAGATGATGCAGGACCACCGGGTACAGCGGCGTCTCGGTGGGACGGCGGGGGCGATAGACCGCACCGGCCGGGCGATACGCCAGCGCCGCGATGGAGCCCGACCATCGGCCGGCGGTATGGGAAGGGGCTGGGGCATGCGAGGCCATGTCCATGTCCCAACCCACCGGAAATCCGTGTGCCGGGCCATGGCTGGATCAGCCATGCGCCGCCCTTTGGGAAGATGGATCACCCCCGGGGGCTCCTGGCGCCCTCTTATCGGCACCGAGAACGCCCAGGACACAGCGCTCGAGGAGGTTCGGCCGCTACCTATCGCCCGATGGCGTTCGTTCCTACTACGGGAGAACGGGGTCGTAGTGGAAGGTGCGCGAGAAGCCGAGTCCTATCACAGTTCAGAATCTGCAGTGCGTCTCGCGATTCGTCGAGGCCGCGCGCTGGGACCCGGGGGTGGTGAACGGAGAAGCGCGCGCCGGGGTGAGCTACTGGCGCGTCACGAGCCCCACGACCGTACGCCAGGACGGGCATTGAAACGCGAGCGCCCCCGCGCCCCCGCGCCCCCGCTTGGATCAGAAGACCGCCCCCAACTCGAGGAAGGTGCCTCGGGATCCCGAGCGCTCCCGGTGCTCGAGGGTCAGGCGGAAGGTGTAGCTCGTCCCGGGGAAGTTGATGTTCATGTAGGGAACGAACGCCGTCGGGACTCCCGCCAGTTCCTCGACTCGTGCACCGAAGGCGAGGAACCGGTTCGCCACCACCTCCCCCTCGAGCGACGCCCGTCCGCGGAAGACCCCTTCGACCCCGAGGCCCGCCACGGCGCCGGTCCAGAGGAGAGACCCTCGTCGCCCCGTGGTCACGAGTCCCAGCAGGTAGCGGTCCCGGGAGTCGAAGAAGCCATGCACTCCGTAGGAATCCAGGCCCCGGCGCAGGAAGGATTCCACGAAGATTCCCTTGGGCCTGAACTCGACCTCGTTGCTCGCCTCGACGCGCGCTTCGGAGGTGAGGGGCAGCGAGAACTCTCCCGGGACCGCCACCGAGAGGTAACTGGTCCACTCCCATCCGGCTCCCACTTCCTCGATCCAGCCGGCGCGGAGCGTCGGGGCTCGGCCCGAAAGCGAGAACCCGCGCAGTGAGCGGATCCGGGCATTGCTTCCTCCCGTCCCCGGCAGCCCCGAGGAGAAGAACGCGGGCTCGTTCACTCCCAGCCGCCGCGAGATGTCCACCTGCGCGATCTGCCGAAACTGTCCGAGGCTCACTTCGACCCGGTCCCACTGGGCGGTGAGGAAGAGGTCCTCGAATCGCCCGGATCGATCCCGGAGCGTGCCATCGCCGCGGACCTCGAGGCTCAGCGGCCGCCACTCCACGAAGTAGGAGAGCCAGGGCGCCCCCACATGCCCGCCGCTCACGATTTCGATTCGGTTGATGTAGGCCTTCCCCCGGCGATCGCCGCCCGCCGGCGGGGGAGGAAGGTCGGCCCGGGAACTCACCCACACCGCGAGGGGAAGAGTCCACTGTTCTTCCCGCTCCGGGAGGCGGTAGTTTCGCCGGACGAACTCCTCGCCGAACTCGTTCAGCTTCGGGGGAGAGACGTGGCAGGCCGAGCAGGGGAGGTTGAAGCGCCGGGCGAAATGCGGGATCTCGATCTCGCTCAGCGGCCTCCTCGCGGCGACTTTCGCGGGGAGGTGGCGGAGGTCGGCGGCGACTGCGATCGGCAGTCGATGGGCGCGGGCGTCGCCGACGTCGTCGACCGGACCGGGGGTGGAAGCGAGGAGGGTCAGGAAGAGGCCGAACGTCACCATGAGATGCTCCTTCGTTCCGGCGGCCCGCCGGGCTGAGGGGGGCGGGCCGGGGCCGCAGCGTTGAGTTTAGGCGAACCTAAAGATGAAGTGAGGTTAACCTAAACCAGGCGCCGCGGCAGCGCAAGAAAATTCAAAGGGGAAGGGAGGAAGCACCTGCAGGAACGTCCTCATCTTCGGAGCCACCGGCATGGTCGGCGGCGGCGTCCTGATCGAGTGCCTAGAGTCGGCGGAAGTGCGGTCGGTGCTCGTCATCGGACGCCGAAGCTGCGGGGTCGCGCACCCCAAACTCCGGGAGGAGCTTGAGGATAGGCATCATAGGGGCAGCGCGTCCGTGACCGGAGGAGGATCGATGGGACGGCTGGCCCAAGCAAACAGTTGGCGATCTCCCGAGGGGCGGGACACTCTGGGATGTACGAGTGCCCAGCAGTACCCACCCCAACGGGAGAACGCACATGGACAGGTATATCGGGCTGGATGCGCATGCGTCAAGCTGCACGCTGGGGGTCA
>JBGTMU010000290.1:0-4059 GCA_041743405.1 Longimicrobiales bacterium
CGGAGGCGCGGCGCAGGCCTCGGAGGCGGCAGACGCGCCGCTCGATCCGGACGCGAGCTACACCCTCGTCACGGACGGCTGGGTGCGGATGAACGCGCTCCGCTATCTGGGGGTGACCCCCGACTTCGAGTTGGTTCCATCGGCCGGGGTGCGGAGCGTGGTGGCGGCGAGCCTGTCCGCGTAAGGGTGCGAAGCCGGAGCGGCGCCTGAACACGTGCGCTCCATCGTGCTATTTTGCTCCGATGAGCACTGTCCTCGACCTCCGTGATTTCCGCAAGAGCTATGGCGCCCGTGTCCTCTTCGACGGCGTGGATCTCTCCATCTCCGCCGGAGAGAAGGTCGGAGTCGTCGGCCGGAACGGCACGGGGAAGTCGACACTCTTCCGCGTGCTCGCCGGTCTCGAGGGGTACGAGGAGGGCACCCTCGCGATCCGCAACGGGCTGAGAGTCGGCTACCTCGCCCAGGACCCGGAGCTGGACGGAGCGAAGACGATCTTCGCCACCGTGGCCGAGGCGCGCGACCCGACCCTGGAAGACTGGGACTGGGAGCACAGGGTCGAGGCGATTCTCACCCGCCTCGGGGTGGAAGCGTGGGAGCGCCCGGTGGGCCCCCTTTCCGGGGGCGAACGACGAAGGGTCGCCCTCGCGCGCACCCTCCTCGCGGAACCCGAACTCCTCCTCCTCGACGAGCCGACCAACCACCTCGACGCCGACACCATTCTCTGGCTCGAGGAAACGCTCTTCGATTTCCGGGGGGCCGCGCTCCTCGTCACCCACGATCGCTACTTCCTGGATCGAGTGGTGGACCGGATCGTGGAGGTCTCGTCTCACGGGCTCGCCTCGTATCAGGGCGGCTACACCCAGTACCTGGAGCTCCGCGCCGAGCGCGAGGAACGGCTCCGGGTGGAGGAGGGCAAGCGGCTCAAGCTTCTGGAGAAGGAGCTGGCCTGGGCCCGCCGTTCTCCCCCGGCGCGAACCGGAAAGCAGAAGGCGCGCAGGGCCCGGGCCTTCGAGGAGGTCGACAAGCAGAAGGACCGCGAGCGCACCCGCATCCACGATGTGCAGCTCGAGATGGCCGAGGCGCCCCGCCTTGGCCGCAAGGTAGTGGAATTTCATGGCCTGACGAAACGCTACGGGGATCACACAATCCTGGCCGGCTTTTCCGACCGTCTCATGGCCGGAGAACGCGTCGGGATCGTGGGGCCGAACGGAGTGGGGAAGACCACCCTCCTCCGGATTCTCCTGGGCGAGGAGAGGGCCGACGCGGGCGAAGTGGTTCTCGGCGAAAATACGCGCGTCGGATACTTCGATCAGAGCCGCGAGCTGGATCCGGAGCTCTCCGTCGAGCGGGCGGTTTCGGAATCCGACTGGGTGGAACTCGGCGGGCGCCGGATGCACTTGAGGGGATACCTCGATCGCTTCCTCTTCCCCCCGCACCTCCAGACCCAGAGGGTCCGGGTTCTTTCGGGAGGAGAACGCAATCGGCTCCTCCTCGCGCGGCTCTTCCTGCAGGAGGTGAATCTCCTCGTCCTCGACGAGCCCACGAACGACCTGGACCTGGACACCCTCCAGCTTCTGGAAGACACACTGGAGGAATTCGAGGGGTGCGTCCTTCTCGTGACCCACGACCGCTTCCTCCTGGACAAGCTTGCGACCTCTCTCCTGGTTTTCGAGGGGGAAGGGAAGGTTCATCGGCATCATGGTGGCTGGGACAGCTACCTGGCCCGCCGGGAAGAGGCTGCAGCCGCGGAAGAAGAGCGCAGGAAGGCCACGGAGCGGAGGGAGAAGGAGGCGAAGGCCGAGGAAGCGCGCGCGCAGGGCCGGAGCTCCAGCGCTTCCCGTGTCCGGCTTTCCTTCCGGGAGCAGAAGGAGCTGGAAGGGATGGAAGCGCGGATCGCCGCGGTCGAAGCCGAGCGGGAGTCTCTCGGGGCGCGACTCGCCGACCCTTCCTTCTATCAGGAATCGCCGGACGAGGTGGGGAAGACCACACGCCGCCTGCGCGAACTGGAGGAAGAAACCGAGCGGCTGCTGGCCCGCTGGATGGAGCTGGAGGAACGGATGAGCCCACGATGACCTCTGCTTCCCCCGGATCTCCACCGCGCCCGGAACTCGGAACCGCCCAGGAACTCGAAACCATCCCCGCGCTCGAAGGGCTCTCCGAGAAGGCACTGGCGTGGCTCGTCTACACGCTTTCAGTGGCGGTCTGCCTGGCGGTGGGGCTCCTGGTCGGGTTTCCGGAGGTGCTCAGGGTCGAGGGGTGGGACGTCTCCGCGCTTCCCCGCTTCCATGCGTTCCTGAACGGAACCACCGCCATCCTGCTCGTGGGGGGACTCGTCTTCGTGCGAAAGGGGCGGGTGCGCGCACATCGGGCCCTGATGGCGAGCGCCTTCTCGCTCTCGTGCGTATTCCTGATCTCGTATGTGATCTACCACTCTCAGGCCCCCGAGAGCGCGTTCGGCGGGATGGGGTGGGTGCGTCCCCTCTATTTCGCCGTTCTCATTTCGCACATCCTGCTCGCTCCGGTAGTGCTTCCACTCGCCCTCTACACGGTGATTCGTGCGTTCAGGGGGGAGTTCGCCCGGCACCGGCGCGTGGCGCGCTGGACCTTTCCCGTCTGGCTGTACGTCGCGGTGACCGGAGTGGTGGTCTATCTGATGATGGCGCCGTACTACTGATCGGGTGATTCCGGCGAGCCGCTCGCCGGCTATACTACACTCGTCTGACGGCTCAGACCGAGCCGGCCAGACTCAACTGAAACAGTCTCCGAGAAACCCGGGGCGAGTCAAAAAGGGGCATCCCGGACCTCCTGTAGATCCGGTCCTGAGGGCGCACGCCCCCCGGTTAACACCTATGAGCGATTACGTACCCAGGTCGGGATCTGGGCTCGGGGAGCTTCCCACCTTCTTCCTGGAGTCCCTCCAGGTGGAGGGCCAACGCAGCCTCCATGTTCTCTCTCACCTCGGCCCGTGAGCCCCCGGTGGCCCCGCACCCAGGGACATCGGGGGAATAGGCCGAAAAGCCGGTCGAGGTGGGTTCAACGATGATGAGATAGCGCTTCACGGCTTCAGCCCCGCATGCTTGAGAATGCTGTGGAGGGTCCCCGGCGCAAGTTCGTCACCGGCGTTGCCTGAGACGGTTATGACTCCCGGGCGCTCCGGATGCTTATACTGTCGGTGGCTCCCGCGGGTTCGCGCAAGGGCCCATCCCTCCCGCTCAAGGAGCCGGATCACTTCCCGAACCCTCACGTCCGACAGTCCCGATCAGGGTAAAGCCCAACATCTCGCATCTCCCAACTTCACCGCCCATTCGGGGCGCCCCCATGGGAAAATGCGCCGCCTAGCCATCCAGCAGCGCCGCAGTAGAAACGGGGCGCCCGGAGGTTTCCCTCTGGACGCCCCGTGACCCTTTCCTATAGGACGGGTTTATGTCCTTCCGGACTCTCGCCGTACTCGCTGCCGGGGTGGTCACGCTCGGCGCACCCCTTCCCGCCTCCCCGCAGACGCCCGGCGCCCCGGTTCAAGTGCGCCCTCCCCTGGACGCGCGCTTCCAGGTGTTCGCCGGGGGCGAGTTGGAGCGCTACCTCCGGGCCATCCACACCCCGGGGAGCGGAGCCCAGCCTTCCCTGGGGCATCCGTGGGTTTTCAGGTGAGGAGGAGGCCCGCGCCGCTGGCGTGCCGGTGGACCCGTGGGGGGCGCGGTACAGCTTCGACGCTCCAAATGCCTCTGCCCCCTTCGAATGGGGGGTCGTGACGCCCGAGGTGAACGCCTGGTTCCGGTCGGACCGCCCCACCTCGACGCTGGAGGGGCCGGTCTGGGTCGGAAAGGGGCTCACCACCTCGCTTCGGGGAGGGGTCAGGGATAGGCATCATAGGGGCAGCGCGTCCGTGACCGGAGGAGGATCGATGGGACGGCTGGCCCCAGCAAACAGTTGGCGATCTCCCGAGGGGCGGGACACTCTGGGATGTACGAGTGCCCAGCAGTACCCACCCCAACGGGAGAACGCACATGGACAGGTATATCGGGCTGGATGCGCATGCGTCAAGCTGCACGCTGGGGGTCA
>JBGTMU010000291.1:0-17743 GCA_041743405.1 Longimicrobiales bacterium
CGACGTCATTCCCGAGCCCGACGGCATCCCCGAAGCCCTCAGTCGCGCCATCGACGATCGCTTCCACGAGCGCATCGAGATGACGATCCCTGACCGCCACAACCCGAAGCTCCGGGAAGTGCTCGCCTGGGTGAATGGGAACGACGATATCTACGGACTCTGGGTGGCGGCGAACGTGACCGCCATCGAACGGCTGGGGATGACCGACCACGGCCCCGTTCATGTGAAGATCGTCTCGAACATAGCCGTGCGTCTGCTTCGCCTTCTCCAGGAAGGGGGCGTCGAGCCCGCGATCGTCACGCACTACGCGATGACGCCGGAAGACGCCGAGGTGGTCGTCACCCTCGCTGCGCTTCTTCACGATGTAGGGATGTCGATCCACCGCGCCGATCATGAGGCCTATTCGCTCTTCCTCGCGAACGACCTGCTGAAGGAAGTGCTTCCCCTCATCTACTCGAGCCGGGAGGCCCCGATCATCCGGGCCGAGGTCCTGCACGCGATCATCGGACACCGTGCCGGCGGAAGGCCGCTCACGCTGGAAGCCGGAGTCGTGCGGGTTGCCGATGCGCTGGACATGGCGAAGGGTCGCTCGCGGATCCCCTTCGAAACCGGCTCGATGAGCATCCACTCGATTTCCGCGGCGGCCGTGGATTCGGTGCGGCTTTCCACAGGAGAAAAGAAGCCGGTACGGATCTCGATCCGCATCACGAACTCGGCCGGAGTGTTCCAGCTCGACCAGCTCTTCCGCGACAAATTGAAGGGGAGCGGACTCGAGCCCTACCTCGAGCTGGAGGCCACGCTCGAGGGCGACGCCGAGAAGCGCCTCTTTCGTCAGTTCAATCTCTGAGCGAGACTTTTCCTGGACCTCGCTTCTTCCCCCATTCGGAAATCCAGCCATGACCGCACATCGAAATGCCTTCGCCCGACGCCGGCCGAGCGCGCTTTTCGCATTCTTCGTCCTTCCCCTGTCCCTCGTCGCAGCCTGCAGCGGAAGCGGCGACGGAGCCGCGCAGGCGTCGGCTGGCGAAAGCGGCCCCTATGCCTCGGAGGAAGCCCGGGCTGAAGCCGCGAACCGGCAGCAGGCCATCGATCTTGCCGCGCTCGGATTCAATGAGGGAAGCGAAGACACCGCCCCGGTGCGGGTCATCGAGTTCAGCGACTTCGGATGCGTGCACTGCGCGAACTTCCACATGAACAGCTATCACCCCCTTCATGCGGAGTTCATCGAAACGGGTGACGTCGTGTGGAAGTACGTGCCGATCACGATCGGCGGCTTCCCGAATGGGGACGCAGCCGGGATCACCGGGGAGTGCGCGGGGCAGCAGGGTCGGTTTGCCCGCATGCGCGATCACCTGTTCGCGAATCGGGAGGAATGGATCCATAACGCCAATGCCGAAGCGGTGTTCCGGGGCTACGCCGAAGAGCTCGGCCTGCAGATGCCGGAGTTCGAGGCCTGCTACCGGGGTCCGGACGCGGCCGCGCGCATTGCCGCAGGCAACCGGATTGCGGGAGAGCTGGGGGTGAGGGGCACGCCCACCTTCGTGATCCAGGGCTTCCCCGTGGCTGGCGCCCCGCCGCTCGAACAGTTCCGCGAGGCCCTTCAGACCGTGATCAACGAGGCGCGGGCCCCCGGCGGGGATTGAGCAGGGCCAGGGTGAGCTGAACCGGTGGCGCCCTCGCTCGGATGCGTTGCCGGGCTCTTCGCGCTCTTCACGCTGGCCGGATGCTCTCCGGCGCTCGTGGCCCTGGGGAGTCCCTGCGTTCCGGAGGGCCCTCTCCAGCCACTTCCCCCGCTGGTTCACGAATCGAGCGGGGTCGTCGAGAGTGGAACGACCCCGGGGGTCTTCTGGACTCACAATGACTCGGGAGGAAGGGCGGAGCTCTACGTCGTGGATGCCCGGGGCATCCTCCTCGGCACCGTGGCGGTGTCCGGTGCCACGAATGTGGACTGGGAAGAGCTGGACCGGGCCGACTGCCCGGGAGGCGGCCAGTGCCTCTACATCGCGGACACGGGTGACAACCTGGAGCGCCGAAGCGACCCCGCCCTCTACCGCGTGCGGGAGCCGGAGGTGGGGGCCGGGGCGACGGAGCCGGCCGAGCGCTTCCCGCTGCGGTTCCCCGATGGCCCCCGCGATGTGGAGGCGGCCTTCGTCCTTCCGGGAGAACGCCTCTTCTTCGTGACGAAGGGGCGGAACCATGCGGTGGAGCTCTACAGGGCCGCCCCGCTGGTTCGAGCCGGAGAGCCCGTTCTCCTGGAGCGGATCCAGACCCTGAGCCGGTGGAGCCCCGCGCTTCCGAGGCATGTGACGGGTGCGGGAGCAAGCGCGGACGGAAGCGTGGTGGCCGTCCGGAGCTACGAGACGCTCCAGTTCTATCACCCGGACCCTGAGGGGAGGCTCACCCCGATCCCGGGGGGACTCGTGAACCTGAGGTCGCTGGCCGAGGGGCAGGGCGAGGCCGTGGCGCTCCTCTCCGGAAACCGCGTGGCGCTCACGAGCGAGGCGGGGCCGTTCGCCGCAGTGGGGGCGATCGGGTTTTTGCGGTGTGAGGGGGTTGGGGTGGGGTGGTAGGGGGTCAGCCCCAGACGTCGAAGGGGTTTACGTCTTCCTTGAGATCCAGGGCGCCCACGCTCGCATTCGCGGAGGCACGCCCTTCTCCGAGGTAAGCGGCGAGGCCCTCCACCAGTTCGGCTCGGAGCGCGTCCGGTGCCGGAAAGCCGCTCGCTTCTTCTTCCCGGGCCCGAAGTGCGACTTCCCGGAGGAAGGCGAAGAGGATGCGGAAGGGAAGGAGGGTCTCGGGGGAAGGGTCGGACGGTTCGCCTTCGGTCGGGTTCAGGTCACGATGGAGCTCTTCCACCACTTGGTTCTCCAGGCGCCTTCGGCGCGGGGGCTCCGGATCTTCCACGCCGTCCAGGAGGGCGAGGGCTAGTGCGGGGCCGGTGAGGTGGAGGTCGAGGAGGAGGGCGAGCGGGGCGTCGAGGCGGTCGCGGAGGGGGAGGGCATCGCTGGTGGGCGCGGGTCGGTCGGTCCACTGCTCCAGCGCATCTTCGAGGGCGCGCTCACCCAGGTAGCGGATGAGCGCCTCCTTGCTGTCGAAACGCGCATAGAACGACCCCACCGAGGTACGCGCCCGCTTCGCCACTCCCGTAACGGTAACCGCGTCGGGGCCTTCGTCACGGAGGATGCGGAAGCCCGCTTCTGCGATCCGGCGGAGCGTGCGGCGGCTTCGCTCCTGCTGGGGGGCGGTTACGTGGGATTGGGGAGGGGTGTGGGGTTCGGTCACGGGGAGCGAGGGGGATGGTGTGGGGAGCGTACCGAGGACCCTACCGAATAGAAGTGGTATTCTGATTTTGTGCAAGATTCGCGGTTCCGCGGAACCGCGCGGAGTTCGGCCCACGATCAAAAAGTCCTTGACGAACTCAGTTACCGGACTCATTCTCGCGTTCGTGCCGTTGAGGGACCGTTCCTCGTATGAGACCGACCGGCCCTCGCCGGAGGACCCATTGGGGAGCGTGGGCTCGCGTCAACCAGTTCTGGAGGAAGTTCCCCATGAGTACCCAGCCCGCCTTGCACCGGACCCGGATCATCGCTTGTCTCGCGAGCCTCATGCTCCTCTCAGGCTGTGACCCGCGGAGCCCCGACCCGCTGGGTTCAAGCCAGGGCAATGCTCGGCTGGAACTTCCCGTTCCGCTTTCCGCGATCGTAAACGAGGAGCGGCAGACGTTGGCTGCCGACCTTCGCCTGTCTGCGCTGAACACCGATTTCGCAGAGCCGTCGGATGTGGCCGCCCTGCCCGATGATCGGTTTGTGGTTCTCGACCGGATCTCGGGGCACCTCGCACTCTACGACGGCAATGGAGACCTGGTATGGACCGTGGGCCACCTGGGGGATGGGCCGGGCGAGTTCAGACAGCCCGTGGCGGTCGCGCCGCTCGGACCGGATCGACTCGTGGTCTGGAACTCGGACGGGCGCCTGCTCGTGTTCTCGAGTGCCGACGGCGCGTTCCTCTTCTCGGGCCATCCCCCGGTTGGGTCGGATTGGGTGTCGGTCCGGTACAGAGGGCCGGTGTCTCCGGTAGAGCGACCACTGCAGTTTCCGGACGAGGACCTGACCCGCCGCCTCATCGGGACTTCTTCGGGCGTCGTGGTGCAGGCGCACAACTGGACTCTGGAAGCTCCACCGGGCACGGAGCATGAGGTGGCATTCGTTACCCTGGACACGACACTCGCCGTGGTCGATACCCTGAGTCGTTAGGCAGCCACTCTGGTGATCGTCAGGTCGGATCGATTCCTACAGCACGCGGAACCCGCCTATGCCAGCCGCCCCCTTCTGGCGATGGGGGAGGGGTGGTACGCCGTAGCGAACGGCGGTGATTCCGTGGTGACGGTCCATTCCGCTTTGGGTGACTCCTCGGTGATCACTTTCCCCCGGAGTCGACGACCGATCGGCGCCGGGGAACGAGCGGCCTACGTCCGCTGGCACTACGACCTCCTCTATCTCAGGGCCTCCCAGCCCCAAAGAGAGATGATGGAATCCGCCCCGAGAGAAATGATCGAGCGGACCAACAACGCGATCCTGGAGCGGACCGACTTCCCGCTGTTTGCTCCCGAGATCGCGGGCATGTTCGGAACAGATCGTTGTCTATTCCTCGCAGGCTTCGACCCGGAATGGGAGTATCGAGGCGAGGCTTCCACCTGGCTCGTCATGCGTGTGAACCCGCTTTCTGTCCTGGGTCGAATCGCCATACCTGAGAGCGGCGTCCGGGTCAGGGCCGTTAGTGGACGAGCTGTTTTCGGGACGAGGGTGACAGAGGATGGGGTAAGTGAGTTGTTGCGGTTTCCGCAGGGGGTGGAAGGGTGTTGAGGCTGTGGACTTCGGGCTCGCTTGTGGAAGGTGGAAGGGCCTTCGGGGCTCCAGATCTACGACGCCGTCCAGGATTGCCCTGTCAGCGCCGAGCCCGTGCGGTGCAGATCGAGAAGGAGCGCGAGCGTGGGCTCAGGGGAGCCCCTCGCTGGCCAGCACGGGTTCTGCCTCATCGAAGCCGCGCTCACCCAGGTACCAGATAGGCGCCTAATCGTCGTCAAGCGTGCATAGAACGAGGTCACCGAGGTGAGCCACCGAGATGCGGCCCGCTTCCCTACCCCCGTAACGGTGAAACCCGTCCGGGCCCCCGCCACGGAGAAGGCGGAAGGGGGGTTTGCCAGAGCCTGGGGGGCTTCTGCGGAACCGTCGTTTGGGGGGTCGGCGGCGGGTCGGCTGGTTGGAAGGGTTGAAGGCCCTCGGCACTGGGCCATCAGGGGTCGCTGACAGGGCGCTGACAGGGAGATGCAATTATGGGGGACGACGACTTACGTTCAAACCCTATCCGAGGAGGTGCCCCATGTTCCGCCCCCCGCTTCCAGCGTTTTCTCTCTTCGCTCCCCCCTACAGGGAGTTCATCCCGCTGTGCGATGAGGAGTCGTTTCCCACGACACTCCGTGTTCTTCGGGGTGTGGCGCTCGTCTGGAATCTGGACGCTGGTCACGCTCCTCATGCCCTGGAGCGAGCAGCCAATCGTCCGGGAGGGGTGCCACTGATGGTGATCCTACCCCCGGCCAGCAAGGTGCGTCGATTGGAAGCGGGGATTCTCGCGATCGTTGAGGAGGCGCGCCCCCAGAGCGTGCTGCCTCATCACCCCAAGCCGGATCCCGGTGAGATGGCTTGGCTACTCGCCGATGAGCCGGAGTGCCTTGCCTCGGAAGTCTTGGACTTTCTCGTTTGGCGGGGAATGCACTTCGACAAGGAGACTCGAAGGGTTCTGCTCCGGACGCTGGAACTCGCGCCGGACATCTCCACGCTGTCCGCGCTGGCCCGGGGCGTCTACCTGTCACGCAGGGCGCTCGGACGCCGCTTTCAGCAGCGGGGGCTTCCCGTTCCCTCTCATTGGCTTCAGTTCTCGCGCATCCTCCATGCTGCGGTCCGATTGCAGAGTAGTGAACGGTCGGTGAGTGATATCGCCCTGGCACTCGGATATCCGGACGGATTCACGCTCAGCAATCAGATGGAGCGGCTGGTGGGGGTGAGGCCGTCCTTTGTCCGCGACCGCCTCGGGTGGGAGTGGCTGGTGGAGGCATGGCTTCAGCGCGAGTGGATGGAGGGTGGAATGCGGGTGGAACTCGTCGGATTCCCCCGCGCGCCCCTTGGGGGCATGATGCCGGAAGCGATGTCGTCACGATCCGCCTTGCCGTCGCTGGAGCAACGGGAGTCCAGCGAGGTCGCCGCGTGAACACCGAGCTCACGGTCTCAGCGCGGTCGCTGGCGAGAATGCGTCGGCCGCATAAGATTGCTGGAACCCATTTGCTTGAGTCGACCCCCGCGATGAGCCCCGAACCCTTGTCGTCTCCACTGCACCCCACGTCGAACAACGACCAAAGCAGGGTGCTTGGTCGGCTGATTCTCTTCGGTGGCCCGTACGTAGAGCGGTCCGGCGAGAGGCTCCTTTTGAGTCCGCTCCAGGGCGGACTCCTCGCACTAGTTGCGACTCACGGTGGGCGAGGCATCGCGCGGTCGACCCTCCTGACCCACCTCTGGGACCGCGGCCCGGAAGGAGTACTGCGCCGACGTCTCAGTCAGGCGATCTACTCCATGTCGGGGAAACTTGGAATCGCGCGGATACTTCGATCTCGTGGAGATGCTCTTTTCTTGAACCACGAAGCAATTGACTTGGATCTGAACGATTTTTTGATCGCAGTTCGAGATCGCTCTCCTTCTGAGGCGCTCCCGTTCATTCTCCGAGGATTCCTTCCCAGATCAGATCCCCCCCATTCGCGGGCGCTCGAGGCCTGGATCTCGGAGCGAAGAGTTCGCTATAGGGCGGAACTTCGCTCCCTTGCAGTTGAGAGGTGGTCAGAAGGGGAGAACCGCGCCGATTGGATGATGGCCGAGGAGGCCGCGCGCACTATGGTTGCTTTGGACCCGAGTGATGAGAAGGCTGTCCGCCGTCTTGCGATGGCATTGACCCTCCTCCAGCGGAGTCCCGAGGCTGAGGCGGTCCTCCGAGCCCATGCAGAACGCAAGCATGGACCTCGCAACATTGAGATGGCTGAACAGACCGTGAGTGAGTCCGTTCAGCAGGTCCGGGAAGCAAGCCGCCTGTTTGCGCGTGGGACTGGTGAGAGAGGGCCACAGGCCGCTGCTGTCTCGCTTGTCGGCCGGGATCGCGAAGTGGCATCACTGCGCGAGGCCCTCAGGCCCAGGGTGACACCGCAGGGCATCAGAGTCGTGTCTGTTGAGGGCAGAGCTGGGCTGGGAAAGACGCGACTCATTGAGGAGGTGGCGCCACTTCTCCCTTTCGACGGTGCTCGTACTCTCTCTGGGAAGTGTGGTGAACTCCAACAGAATCTGCCGCTCACACCCCTTCTCGAAGCAATCGACGTAGACTGGATCCGCACAGCGGCCTCGCAGATGGAGGACCCGTGGGCAGCCGTTTTCGCCGAACTCCTCCATCGGGCGAGACCGGCGGAGCCAGTAATCGCCCCGCTGAGACTTCCCCAGCTTGGTGACATGTCTCGACGACTGATGGAGGCCTTCCGTACGCTCTTCGTTGAGACCCTCAGTTCGGATCCAGTTGTCCTGTTCATCGATGACTATCACTGGATCGACGAGACATCCGTGGTTGTATTGGACTACTTGCGGAGGAGGTGGGGGGATGGAGAGCTATCGCTCTGTCTCAGTTACCGCCCGGAGGAGCTTCACGCCAACCGGGCAGCCTTGGCCTTCTTGAGTTCCGTAGATCGCGATGGGTCCCTCTTCAAGATCATGTTGAGCGAACTCTCCTTCGGCGAGGCTTTGGATCTCGTAATCCATCGAGGTGGGGGAGGGATCGAATCCGAAGCGGCAAAGTCCATCGTTAGAGGAGTGGGTGGCGTTCCGTTCTTTCTTCTCGAAGCCGTGTCGAATTGGGGGCAACATCCGGTCCGATCGACTAGCAGAAGACGTCTCTCTTTGCGCTTCGCTCCATCCCTCGCAGAGTCTTTGGAGTCGAGGATCCGACGACTGTCCAAGGAGGCCCAGTCCGCACTGGAGGTTGTCGCGGTTTCTGGGCGCGAGGTTGGATCTGCGCTTGGGTCCGACGTAGCGAGGCTCTCCCCTGACACTTGGATCGCAGCGCTCGATGAGCTCGAGCGGGTCGACGCGGTCCGTTGGTCCACGCGCGGGGTGGAGATCCGTCACGACTTGCTTCGTGACTTCGTAGTAACCAGGGTCGGAGAAGCCCGGTGGCGAGAGATCAACCATCGCTTCGTAGTATCGGGGGGTGACCAACTCTCCGCTGGCGAGCTGTCATTCCATTGCCTTCACGCCGGCTTGAGGGCGGAGGCCGTCACTTTTTCAGTGAAGGCCGGTGAGGAATCGACTGTGTCGGGCGCCTATGCGGAGGCCCTTCTCTTCTTCGAGCGAGCTTGGGAGCTAGAAATCGATCCGAGCCAGAGGGCTACACTCCTCGCCAAACTGGGAGAAGCCGCGTTCCGATTTCAGCGGCTGAGAGTGGCCCGGGATTGGCTCACTCAGGCAATCAGGGCCTTGATTGAGGTGCAGAAGGAGGAAAGGGTTCCTTCCTGCAGGCTCTGCCTGTTCCAGTGCGAGTTCGCGACCGGCACAATTTCGGCCCCTCAGGCAATTTCGCTCGTGCGGGGACTGAAGCTCCTCTGCTCGCGTGGCGAAAGCCACGAACTTGAGGCGCGCTGCTTCGAGGCCGAGGCACATCTACTTGTTCAATCCCAGTCCCCTGGAGCCCTCCGACAACTCCTCGCCGAGGTGGAGGAAAGACTTCCGCACATCGAAGATCTCGCAGCGCGCGTCCGCTTGGCGAGCTTGCTTTCTCTCCACGCCCTGTACGGGGATCCTGCTCGGGGAGTTGTGTATGGAGGGGCGGCTGTCGAGCTGTGTGAGCATTCTGGCGAATCGGGGGATCTCTACCTTCTCGCCCTGAGCCGCCGCTTGATCTCCATGATCAATTTGGGTGAAGCTGACAGCCCGGAGGGACTTCGGGTTCGGCGGGTCCTTCAGGCACTCCTTAGCCGGAGCGGTGACTTGTTGCTCCGATGCTATCCACGGATCAATGAGGCTTCGTGGAATCTCGATATGGGGCACTACGATCAGGCGATCGATTCGCTGCGCTCGGTCGTTGAGGTACTCGGGTCTACGGATGCCGTGGAGGTGATGGTCAGAGCACAAACCAACCTTGGCACTGCTCTAGTACGTGCGGGGAAAACATCTGAGGCACTCGAGGTCTTCACCGACGCGGAGCGCCGTGCAGGGGGTCGGGCATCGGAAGAGATTAGACTTCTCATCTGGTGTGGCATCGAGCTGTCGCTTTTGCGTCTCGGACGACTCTCCGAGGCCAAGGAGCGCGGTTCAGTCGCACCCCCTGATCCCTCAGAGTGGTCCGTCGACCCGACCCTCTTTGCGGAGTTCCTGTTGGAAGATGCGAGGACACGCGGAAATTCTTCGGATGCGCTAAGGCGTGTCTGGGAAATCAGCGAGTCGATCAGGGAGCGATTCAAGGTCCATTGGATCGACCTTGTTGAGATGGCCGCTCGGGTCCAGAACCGTGTTGACCCGCATTCCCAGCGGTCAGATCTCATCCAGTCGGCCACAAGAGAGGCCAAGCGCCTGGGGTTGTCCGAGAAGTCACGCTCGCTGGCCGCTCTGACCCCCCAAGGGTAACAGATCAGGCAGCGTCTCGAAGAGGGAGTCGCTTGGGACTTGTTTGAGCGCTTGCGCAAGCGCCAAGGTCTCCACGTGTTCATGGAGCAGGTCCTTGTCGAGCACAACCTCCACTATCTCAGGATCGAAATGCCGACCCTTGAACCGCCGTAGTTCATCGGCTACCTGCTCGATCCCGAGTGCACCCCGGTAGGGACGGTCCGACAGCATGGCATCAACGGCGTCGGCCAACTTGATGATGCGTGCACCAATTGGAATCTCTTTCCCCGCGAGTTGGTCAGGATACCCGGTTCCGTCGAAGTGCTCGTGGTGATGACGAACGGAGGCCAACACCTTCGGCTCCAGAGAGGTCAGTTCCTTCAGGATCTCAACTCCTCGCGTCACATGCGATTCGATGAACTCCCTCTCCTTGGGGCTCAATGACTCCGGCTTTTTCAGAATCTCTTCGTATGCAACCTCGATCTTCCCGATGTCGTGCAAAAGAGCAGCGGATTCCAGGGACTTCAAGGACCGGTGCGACAACCCCATGGACTGGCCAATTCGACGTGCGAAGGTGCGAACTCGCATCGAATGGCCCGAGGTGTACGGATCCCGAATCTCAATTGCGATGACAAGCGCCTGGAGAAGATCAAAGTTCGCCGCCGCAAGGCGATACTTTTCAACGTAGCTCAGGCGGATGAAGACGAGCGGCAGCAGCGCCACGACAAGGCCAACCACCTCCAGCTCCGAGTAGAAAAACGCAACGAGGATTGCAACCGGCAGGACCAGAAGGTCACTTGGGATGGTCTGCCCGAGGTGATTCAGGGCCTGCCTGAAGGTCGGAAGCGCAGGACCGTGTTGGCTCAGGGCAATCGCTGTCGCCACCGCCAGGTGGTTCATCGCGAGAATCGTGGCGCCAGCCGCGAGCACGGGGACGACCTGGGCGTCAAACGATCCCGTTCCGCCCTCGAAGGCGAATGGAACCCCGCCGAACTTCGCAAAAACCCATCCTCCGGCAGCCGTCGCGTTGATGTACTGTGCCGTGTTGAAGCTCGCCCGCAGGGCAGGCTTTCTGCGGATCAGGAACTCACCGGTGGCTCCGAGAACAACGATGAAGCCCAGAGCGGCAACCGAGCCGAAGAGGATCACCGCAGCTACAAGTGGAAGGAAGCTCAGTGAAGAACTCCCAGCCACTCCCCGGAAGCGGTAAGAGAAAGCCGAGGCCTCTGAAAGAAGCCCTAGCAAAGTAAGCGACAGGAGACCCAGGAGGGTCTCTGTCGGGAAGCCGGCTACAACATGCCAGTCGGTCGAAAGCAGCACTACGACGGCCACAGCGGCGGTCGCCGAGACGTAGAAATGGATGCCCCTGAATCTTCCGATTGTGCGATACCCCCCTCGAACCACCGGTTACCAGGTCACCAGTCCACGCGTCAACACCTGGCAGCAAAAATCGATAAAAGTGCTAAGCATGAGGAATCACCTCCTTTGGAGTTGATGTCGGCAGCATCCGCTATGGGCTCGCCGCAACGCTCCGCTGATCCGCTCTCGCTTCGCTCGTGGTCGTCCGAGGGGGGTCTCCTTGTTGAAGGTTTGGGTGCCTTATCGTTTCATCAGGTCAGCTTGCCCCGGACCCAGCGGTCCGTGGCCTGCAGAGTCGCCATCACGGTGGCCCGGTCCAGGTTGTTCTCCACCGCCGCGCACCCGGAAAGGCCCACAATCTCTCGTCCACTGAGTGCGTGGACCACCACCAGCACGTATTCGCGGTCAAAGGCTTCCATCAGTTTCACCCCGTCCAGCCCGAGGGCCATGTCGGATCGGGTTTCTTCCCCACCCGTCAGGGCAGCCACGAGCGCTTCCACGGCCCGAAGCGTCGCGCCGGCAAGGGCCTCGATCCTCGGCTTCGGCAGGTCCGCGGCTGTGGCCGTGCCTTCGAACGGATCCCCGTCCCATTCGATGGTCACGCGGACCGCCACCCGGTGGGGTTGATCCGTGTCGACACGGTGTCCCTTGAAGAGGATGCGGCCTCCGCCCGGCGCCGGGCTTTCCTCCCTGACGAGGCTCACCCGCTGATCGTCCCCCGGATGAAGCGGCGTCGGTCGGCTGGTCTGGGCCACGGAGATCTTCCGGTGATCCAGCGTCAGATCGAACTCTGCGCGGAGCGCGGATTCCACATTCCTCACCGTCTGCTTCGGGGAGACCTCTTCCGTTGTGAGCAGGTGCACCTCCAGGATCTCCCCCCCTGGGCGGGCCACGATCCTCGCCGAGAGCACGCCGGCAAGGGAACAGATCAGGACTTCGGCTTCCTCTATCGTCCAGGCCCTCGGGCTGTCGGATTCCGCTGCGTTTGGAGACACCAGAGCCAGGTCGCTCACAGTTGCGGTTGAGAGGACGCGCACGCCCTCTGATGTGTGGGGGAAGAATGACCCTATGGTATCCCTCGCCCCCCGAAACGTCAAATGTTTCCCATCCCCCGAGAACCGGCCTTTCTTCCTGAAATCACAACGCCGGGCGCGCCCGGGGGGCACTCAGGGAGCAAGGTATCAGCCGCGTTTATTGTTCGCCACCCTTTTCCGTCAGAATTCGTCCAGGAAGTTCGGTACCCTCCCCCGCGCGGGGTCTCTCACTGGACGCTTCCGGCCCCCTTCGATAGACTCAGGCGAAGCCAGCCCTCTTCACCCGGCCCCTGCCTTCGCGAGGCTCGACATGCGCTCCCCGCCCCGATTCCTTCTCGGCCTTCTCTTCCTTGTGGGTGCGCTCGCCGAACCTGTGGGGGCGCAGTTCCCCGCCCAGAGCTACCAGCTCGAGCCCGGCGACGAGGTCGACATCCGTTTCTTCACGCAGGCCGGAGACCCCCTTCCTGCCGTAATGGGGATCCGGTATCTGGATGGCACGGGGCGCCTCTATCTGCCTCTCGTCGGGTCGGTGGAAGCTCGGGGGCTCGATACGAACCGGTTGCGCGCGCTTCTCGTCGAGCGGTATTCCGCCTTCTTCGAGAACCCCGTGCTGGATGTCATGGTGAGGCTTCGCGTGAACGTGACCGGATCCGTGAATCAGCCGAACCATTACTTCATTCGACCGGGTTCGTCAGTCGGAGACGTGATCGCAGCCGCCGGGGGCACCACGCCGGAAGCCGGAGGTGGGTTCTCGGGAGGCTCGGCCTCGGACCCATCCCGGGTCCGGCTCGTTCGCGGAGACTCGGTCACGATCCTCGACCTGAGGCCCGACGCGGCCTCCACCTCCGGGCGGAACACGATCATCCAGTCGGGGGACTGGATCCATGTGCCCCACCAGGCGCGTGCGCGGTTCCGGGACGACCTCGTGTTCGCCTCGAGCATCCTCTCCGTAGTGGGATCCGTCGCGGCCCTCATCATCCTCTTCACCCGGTGACGGCGGCGCATCTTCCCGCAGTCCATCGCCGAATGGATGCGGGGTGGATCGAGGTTGTGACGGGGGTGATGTTCAGCGGGAAGTCCGAGGAGCTGCTGCGTCGGGTGCGCCGGTCTCTCATCGCACGCAAGCGGGTGCTCGTGTTCAAGTCGCATCTGGATGACCGCTACGGCGGGGTGTTTCGCGTGAGTTCACACGATGGAACCGCGATCGAGGCGATTCCCGTGAACACCTCCACCCAGATTGCGGAGCTCGTGACGCCGGATGTGGAAGTCGTGGCCGTCGACGAGGCGCAGTTCCTCGATGCGGGGATCGTGTCGGTCCTGAACGATCTTGCGAACCGGGGGCTCCGGGTGATCGTGAGCGGGACGGACATGGATTTTCGGGGGGAACCCTTTGGGCCCATTCCCCAGCTCCTGGCGATTGCGGAACAGGTCGACAAGCTCCACGCGATCTGTGTGCGGTGCGGGGAGCTCGCCACCCGGAACCAGCGGCTCGTGGATGGCGTTCCGGCTCCGGCCGAGAGCCCCACCATTCAGGTCGGGGGGGCGGAGAGCTACGAGGCGCGGTGTCGGCGGTGTCATGAGGTGCCTTCGGTGGACCGGCAGCAGACGGAGCTGGAGATCGCTTCGGGGTGAGGGGGTGGGCGGGTGTGGGAAGGGGAGGTGCGGGCGGGTTCGCGCGCGAGGGCGAGGACGGGCGGGAGGGTGAGGGTGAGGGCGTGCGCGAAGGCCCATCGAGCTATCGCGGCGCCCGGGGGCGCGGGTGATCCTTCCTTGCATGGACCTCTCGCTCTCTCCTTCGCTCCTTCACGATCGGGCCCGCCCCGACTTCCGGGACCGATACGGGGAGCTCGCCCAGTCGGCCGTGACCATTGAGGCTGCGGTCGGTCGGGTGCGTTTGCTAGGGGTCACGCTCCGCCCCACGGAGCTCGAGCGGGTGGAGCGGATTCGGGTGGTCCTCCAGGAGGTGAGCCCGCTGGCTGCAGCGACCGAGGCCGAACAACTCGCCGCGGACCCCCGGCGCCGACCCCGCCTCGAGCAGTGGGCGCGCCTCATTCGGGAAGGGCGGCTGGAGCTCAGGCTCGCCCCGCTCGCCGGATGGTCTCCGGATTTCTCGGTCTTCCACGGCCCGCCCCCCTCGCCGCCCATCGTGCTCATCGGGCCCCACTGGTTTCTTCGGCCCTATCCGCACCCGGGCCCGGCGTTCAATGCCCTGCTTCGCGGGGAGGCCGCGCGCATCGCCTCGGTTCGGTTCAATGAGATCTGGCGAGGGGCCCACGACCTCAGGGGACCCATGCTCCGGATCCTCGAATCGGCTTCGCGTGCGGAGGGGGTGCCAGCCGGGTGGGCGCGGGATCCGATGCCTCCGGCTTCGGTGGGGCCTTAGCGGTCGGCGGGCCCTCCAGCACTGCGACCGCGCGCAGGCATGGCCCCGGGGTTGACACTTCCTCCCCTCCGGATATTCATTAGG
Source organism: Longimicrobiales bacterium (assembly GCA_041743405.1). GTDB lineage: Bacteria > Gemmatimonadota > Gemmatimonadetes > Longimicrobiales > Gaopeijiaceae > JBGTMU01. Next base: position 14,544 of record JBGTMU010000291.1, read on the forward strand.
GCCCCTCGGACGTTAGTTTTGAGGGTTGGAGAGTGCGCCAGGACCGGGCGCTTTTCCTTGATCCCGTGTAGCTCAGTTGGTAGAGCAGCGGACTGTTAATCCGCTTGTCGCAGGTTCGAGTCCTGCCGCGGGAGTTCTCGGCTAGACCCCGGATGCCCATCTGCTGGATGGGGGTCCGGGGTTTTTTTGCGTTATGACGTTGGCCTGCGCGCCCACTTCACCAAGCACACCCAGAATACCGCGACCAGGGTCAACAAGAAAAAGCGTTTTGGCAGGGAAGGGCCCTCGGCCATTGGAAAGTCCTTGATGAAGTGTCACTGCCTTTTACCGGCGCCGCGGAGGATATCGAGCGCGAGCGCCACGCCCGACCCCAGGTTGCGAGCCTTCGCGCAGTGGTCATACAACGGCGGTGGACCTCCGAACAGTTGAGGGGTGCCCTCTTCGCCTCACCCAACAACATCGCGGGGGCGATTCAGACTTCCCCGCCTCGTACTTCGGCTGCTCTCCAACTTCCCACCGGCCCACCGCCGCCCCCGTCACTACCGACTCTCGGCAGCTTGCTCGCCCCAGAGGCCGAGCTCTACCAGCGGACGCTGGAGTCCCTTGGTGAAGGCGAACTCGAGTCTTGCCTCGAACCCGGAGCTGGAGGTGTTCGTCGGCCGCCGATCAGCCACATGAAGTCAGACAGGGCCTGTGGGGAGGGTCCGGAGCCCCTCGCTCTCAGGATTGCGGAAATGAGAGCGGCTCGGCATATGGAAGAGTAACGAACGGGCGCGGTGCCGGCGCACGCACGAGCTGTGGCTTCGGCGAGAAAAGCGGTGCCGCTGAAGCACCGGGCGCGCGATGCAGATTCGGCCCGGGCCGACAACGGGCAACCCGGAGGACCCATGTCCGATTCATCCCGAAGCATCCAGTGGAGTCGCCTGATTGCCGAAGGCGCGGTGATCGTTGTTTCGATTCTCTTCGCCTTTGCGGTCGATGCCTGGTGGGACGCCAGGCAGGAACGGGTGCGTGAAGAAACCTACATTCGACAGCTCGTGGCGGAACTCGAGGGCACTCTGGAGAACAATGCCAACTTCGGCGAGCGGGCCGACGCCATCGACTGGGCTGCAGCGCGGCTCGTGCAGTCCTACTACGAGGCAACCCCGCCACCCCGGGACAGCGTGGCGCATTGGCTGTCCCTCGACATGTACTTCGTCGTTCAACCGCAGTTGGGGACTTTGGAGATGCTCATCGCGACAGGTGACCTCGCGCTGATTCGGAACGATTCGCTTCGGACCAGGATCCCGAACTACCTGACCGCCATGAACGCGTTCGAGGCCTTCGAGGCCGATGCCCTGCAGAGCTATCAGTCGGCCAGCGGGGAGCTGGCCGCCTACATCGACCGTGCCCAGATACGCATGGAGAGGTTGTCACAGACTGCTCGTGACTCGATCCACGCGTCGAACCCGCTGACGCCGCTCCCCGCTGGCCCGATAAGGCCCATGCCGCGCCAGGATCTTCAGGCAGCGGTTCGAAACCCCGCGGTCCACCGACTTCTTGTCCGGATTCTCGGCGCGAAACGGTCGATGAAGGTGAACAGAGATCGGATGAGAGTTGCAACCGAAAGGCTGTTGCAGGAGGCAAGATCCGCGCAGGCTCGATAGCTTCTGAAACCGTGGGCCGACCCTCTCTCGGCCTTCCTTCCATCCGGAGATCCCATGGCCTTCCGAATTCCCTCTCGCCGAACGGTACTCGGGGCCCTGGGTCAGGGCCTTCTGATTTTTGTCGGTATCACCGCGGCGATCTGGTTCGAGAATCGCAACGACCACCGGCGGGAGAGGGCGGTGGAGATCGAGATCATGAGCCAGATGGTGGCGGACCTGCAGTCGGACACGGCAGATCTGGCTGGGAACCTCACGTTTCTCGAGATCGCTGTCGCGAGCGCGGATACGGTGCTCGCGGCGCTGAACTCCGAAGCGCCCTGGGACCCGTCGCTGGCCGCTCATTTTGGCTGGGCCACGGGCATGGTGATCTTTCTCCCGAGTCGGGCCGCCTATCAGCACCTGATCTCTTCGGGTCTCGACGTGATCGAAGATGGCAGACTTCGACTCCAGATCACGAAGTACTACGAGTTCCACGCGCTGACTATTGCTTCTGTTGAAGCGCATTTCGTCACTGAAGTTCGCAGGGAGGTCATCCGGCCCGAGATGCGGTCGAAGTTCGTGCCAGGCACGGTGGAGGGTCCGGCACAACGCTTCAACTTCCTCGCAGCACCCGTCACGCCGATCGACTTCGAAGCACTCAGGGGCGATCACGAGTTCCGAAATGCGCTGATGGAGTACGGGGGCGGACTCGAGACCCAGGCGATCATCAGCAACCTCGTGAGGACCGCCGCCGCCGCCCTGATCGGCGAACTGGAGGGGGTCCTGAACTCCAGATGACGACCCGACCCGACGCAGCCCGCTACCGATCTCCAGGCGCGTCCCACTCCGCTTCGCTCAACCCCTCCCGGCGCTGGATTTCCACGAGGATCCTCCAACGTCGCGGCCAGATCCGTTAACGCCCGGCGTGCTGATTCGTAGTTCTCGGAGTCGTCCCACGCATGAAGCGGCGTGTGGGAAACCCTCGGGACCGGAGTCACGCATCAGCCGTGGGTCGATGACGTCGGTGGTGACTTCACCCTCGAGATCACGGCGGACGATGGCGAATCCGGTCGCGTCGAAACGCTCATGGTTACGAACTCCGTTCCTTGTGACCCCGAGGAGATCACATGCGAGTGACGTCACGCGGGCTTCAGAGACGGTCGAAGTGCGCGAGCCGGGCGACGCGGATCGACGACCTTCTCGTACAGGTACGGGTCTGGGACCTGGGATTGGGCCAGCACACCGTCTATTGGGAGCCGCATCGCCTTGGACGCGGCGCACGCGGGAATGTTGGCCGAGCGGTCTGAAGCGCTCGCGCGGTCGCATTCCTCAGTGAGGTAGCGACACGCCCCAGCTACGTCACCGCGCCTGCCGCGATCAGGCACCTCAACTGATGGGATGGACTCCCCCTCCGGGTGGCAGCATTCTGCCACTACGTCGAACGGCCCCGAAGGCCCAAGCCGAAGGAGGAGTCCGAATGGAGACTACACAGGTGGCGGTGGATTTGGCAAAGAGCGTGTTCGAGATCGCGGTGTCGCACGAGGCGGGGAGGGTCACCGAGCATCGGCGGCTGAA
>JBGTMU010000292.1:0-29608 GCA_041743405.1 Longimicrobiales bacterium
TCGCCTGACGGGCGCTGAGGCACTGGCCCGCATTCCCGGCGGCGCGGGGCGGAGCGTGGCACCGACGGATCCGGACACACCTCTGGTGGTCATGCTCACCTCGGGAAGCACGGGCCGCCCCCGCCCCATCCCGCTCACCCGCGGGAATCTGGAGGCCGCTGCCGCGGGGGCGATCCAGCGCCTCCGACTGGATGCCTCCGACCGGTGGCTCGCCTCCCTTTCCCCGGCGCATGTCGGCGGGCTCGCGCTCATTCACCGGGCGGCCATCGTAGGGTGCGCCCTCGTGGTCCGTCCCCGTTTCGATGCCGACCAGGTGTGTGCCCTGCTGGAGAGCGGGGCGGTCACCCACCTGTCCGCGGTACCGACGATGCTCCTGCGCCTCCTCGATGCCTGGGGCCCGCGCCCCGCCCCACGGACGCTCCGTTGTGTTCTCGTGGGTGGCGCCCACACCCCCGGCGAGCTCCTCGATCGGGCCCTCGCGCTCCGTTTTCCAGTGGCGCTCACCTATGGGCTCACCGAGGCGACCTCGCAGGTGGCCACCGCCCCCCCGGATCGGGTGCGGGAGAAGCCGGGGTCGGTGGGACGCCCACTCCCCGGAGTGGACCTCCGGATCGATCCCGCCACGGGCGAGATCCAGCTGCGCGGGCCGACGGTGGCCCCCCTTCCTGCCGTCGAACAGCGCGGGTGGCTCTCCACCGGCGACCGGGGCCGAGTCGACGAGGACGGAGACCTCTGGGTCACGGGGCGAAGCGCGGACCGCATCATCTCGGGAGGAGTGAATGTGGACCCGGTCGAGGTCGAAGAGCTCCTCGCCCGTCACCCGGGAGTGCGGGAAGTGGCCGTGCTCGGATTCCCCGATCCCGAGTGGGGAGAGAGGGTCGTCGCCTTCGTCGTCGCGAGTTCCCCGGACGACCCCCCCTCTGGCCAGTCCATTCTCGACTTCGCGCGGACCCGGCTCTCTCCGGCGAAGCGCCCCCGCGAGGTGACCTTCCTCCCGCTCCTTCCGAGAAACGCCAATGGCAAGGTGGATCGGCGCGCCCTTCGTGGCGATGTCCGGGGATAGCCGACCCCCGCTCCCCTTGATCCCGCCCCGCAACTCTCCGTTATTCTTCAGGGGCATTCCCGTCATCGACCCAACCCTCGTTCACCCAGCCCGGAGACCGTGTTGAGCAAGAAGAAAGTCGTTCTCGCGTACAGCGGCGGACTCGATACCGCGTGCATCCTGAAGGTTCTCATCCAGCGGGGGTTCGACGTCGTGGCCTTCGTCGGCGACGTCGGTCAACAGGAAGACTTCGAGGAAGTGGCCGAGCGCGCGCGCCGGACCGGTGCCGCCGAGGTCTTCGTGGAGGACCTGAAGCGCGAGTTCGTGACCGACTTCATCTTCCCGGCGGTGGCCGGGAACGCAGTCTACGAGAACCGCTATCTGCTTGGGACCGCGCTCGCCCGCCCGGTCATCGCACGCCGCCAGGCCGAGATTGCGCTCGAAGTGGGAGCGACGGCGGTGGCCCACGGAGCCACGGGGAAGGGGAACGATCAGGTCCGCTTCGAGCTGGCCTTTGCGGCCCTCGCCCCCTCGCTCGAGGTGATCGCGCCCTGGAAGGAACGGGAGTTCCTCGATCGCTTCCAGGGTCGTCGGGACCTGCTTGCCTTCGCGAAGGAGCACGGGATCCCGGTCGAGGCGACGGTCGACAAGCCGTACTCGAGCGATGAGAACCTGATGCATCGTTCCTACGAGGCCGGAATGCTCGAGGACCCGGACTTCTCGCCCCCGGCGGACATCTTCAAGCTCACCCGGTCGCTCCGCGATGCTCCGGACGAGCCCAGTCGACTGGCCATCCACTTCAGGGATTCGATTCCGGTGAAGGTCGAGAACCTCGACGACGGAACCGAACACACCGATCCCCTCGACCTCTTCCTGTATCTGAACGATCAGGGAGGCATGCACGGGGTGGGCCGGGTCGACATGGTCGAGAACCGATTCGTGGGCATCAAGTCCCGCGGTGTCTACGAGACTCCGGGCGGAACCGTGCTGCACCACGCGCTCCGGGATCTCGAAGGCGTGGCGATGGACAGGGAGGTGCTCCGGCTACGCGACATGCTCTCGCCCCGCTTCGCCCAGATCATCTACAACGGGTTCTGGTTTTCCCCTGAAATGGATTTCATCCAGGCCGCGTTCCGCCAGTCCGAGCGGCTGATCGACGGAAGGGTCCGGGTTGAACTCTACAAGGGGAATGTGACTCCGGTGGGGAGGGAGTCCTCGAGCGCTCTCTACGACCAGGACCTCTCCTCGATGGACGTAGCCGGTGGCTACGATCAGGAAGACGCCCGCGGGTTCATCCGGATCAACGCGCTCCGGCTCCGTGCGCACAAGCTGATTCTCACGCAGACCGGCCAGGAAGGGAGCGCGGAATGAGAGGCCGAACCCGGTGACGCTCTTCGAGGAATACCGGTGGAGGGGGATGCTTCAGGACGCCACCGAGGGGGCTGAAGCGGCCTTCAACGAGGGGACCGTCCAGTCCGCCTACGTGGGGTTCGACCCGACGGGGGCGTCGCTCCATGTGGGCCACCTTCTCCCGGTCATGGGGCTCGTGCACCTTCAGCGAGCCGGTCACCGCCCCATCGCCGTGGTCGGAGGCGGTACCGGCCTGATCGGGGACCCCTCGGGGAAGTCTGCCGAGCGCAATCTCCTCTCCCGCGACGAGGTCCAGGCCAACGCCGAATCCATCCGGGCGCAGCTCGAGCCGTTCCTCGACTTCGGGGCGGGACCGACTTCGGCCCGGATGGTGAACAACCTCGAGTGGCTGGGGGGGCTCTCCGCCCTCGACTTCCTGCGCGACGTCGGAAAGCACTTCTCCGTGAACGTGATGCTCCAGAAGGACACCATCCGGCGGCGCCTCGACTCCGAATCCGTGGGGATCAGCTACACGGAGTTCAGCTACCTTCTGCTCCAGTCCTATGACTTCCTGCGCCTCTTCCAGGACCATGGCTGCCGCTTCCAGTTCGGGGGGCAGGACCAGTGGGGGAACATCACGGCCGGGATTGATCTGATCCGCCGTGTGGCCGGGGAGAAGGCGTGGGGCGTCACCTTCCCTCTCATCACGACCGCTTCGGGCGTGAAGTTCGGGAAGACGGAGGCCGGTGCGGTCTGGCTCGATCCGGGGCGTACCTCGCCCTACCGCTTCTACCAGTTCTGGCTGAACACCGACGATCAGGACGTGGGAAGCTATCTCCGCTACTTCACCCTTCTTTCCCGCACGGAAGTGGAAGCCCTGGACGAAGAGATCCGGGACCGCCCTCACGCCCGGGAAGCGCAGCTCCGCCTGGCCACGGAGGTCACCCGCACGCTGCATGGCGAATCGGGGCTCGCGCGGGCAGAGACCGCTTCGAGGATCCTCTTCGGAGGAGAAGTGGAGGGGATCGGTGCCGACGAGGCGGCCGACATCTTCGCCGATGTCCCCTCGAGTTCCGTATCGAGAGGTCGACTCGAGGGAGAGGGCATGGCCCTGCTGGAGCTTCTGGCAGAGTCCGGGATCGTGTCGTCCAGGGGGGAAGCACGGCGGGCGCTGGACCAGGGGGGGGTGTATCTGAACAACCGGCGTGCTGCCGACTCACAGGCTCAGGTCACGCTCGCCGACACCCTCGAAGAGCGGTTCCTGCTGCTCCGCAAGGGGAAGAAGAACTACCACCTGATACGCGTCGAGGGCCCGACCGCCGGTTGACGTTCGATCAGAAGTGAACCGCCCAGGTGAGGGAGAACCCGTGCTTCATCTTGAGCTGGGGTCCGTTCAGGTCCTGGTGACCCGGAAGCAGGTACTCGACCGAGAGCCGGTTCCCGAGCAGCGGCCCTTCGCCAAAGAGCACGTTCATCCCGATGGGCACGGTCATCCGTGTACCGCCCTGGGCAAAGGGGTGGTGCATCGGCGAGCGCACAACCGGGACCGAGGGGTCAAACCCACTCAACTCGCCCATCTTCTGATACCGAATCCCGAGCGATCCGCTCACCCAGTCCGTGAAGCGGTACCCCATCCAGAGGTTCGCGTGGACGTCGGTGCCCCGGCTCCATTCCCGATCGTTCTCGCCGAGGGGAACCCGCGCCTCTGCCTGAAGCCCCACGGTTCCGTACTCGTTCTCCGCCACGAACACGGCCCCGGGGAGGAACCCCCAGGTCCCATCTCCCGGCTGCATCGAGTAGGGAAGAATCTGCTCCTGCCCCGGCTGGTCCGGCGTCTCACCCCCACGGTCGATCGCTCCGGTCGGTGCCGAGATTCCGGCCGTGAAGTGCGCTCGATAGGGCCACTGGTCGTGCAGCGCATAGAGGAGGTGTAACTCAACGTCCCCGACTCCCGTGGTGGACGGAGTACCGACCCGCACGAAGCTGGGATCATTCGGCCCGTTGATTGCGAAGCCGAACTCTGCCGAACTCCGGTTGATGGGGACGCGGATCGACCCGCCGAGCCAATCCAGAATCCCCACCTCGATCTCGATCTCGTGGCGCTGGGTGGACATCGAGAGGGGCACCATCTGCCAGTCCTGGAGAATCAGGATGGGTGGGATCTCGTCCGTCCCGATGAGCACGTCCTGGAAGGAGAGGAAGCGAGCCTGATATCGGATCTCGTAGCTTCGGGGTGCGAGGAGGGCGTCTCCCCGGATTCCCGAAGGGGCTCGTGCGTCAGGGCGGGCTGTCCAGTCCTGCACGGGCATCTGGGCCGCGCCGGGAAGCGCCGAACCCAGGAGCAGGATCACGCCGGAAAGGGCGGTCAGTGAGAAGCGGCACATGAGCTACTCTCCTCGTCTCCTCGTGTGTCTGCAGAGGGAGGGCTGGACATCTCGCCAGCGGAACGCGAACTCACCCGAGTCCGGTTCCCGGATCGCCGACCCCCGGAACTTGCCCCCCAATGTACAGTGCGGGAGGGAAAAGCGAAACATCCGTTTCCATTACGGGAGGCGAGGGCGGGCGGACGCCAGCGCGAGGAGAGCTCGAGCGCGGCTCTCGTGGATGGTTCCGGCAATCCTCCGGCACTCCCCCGGGGCTGGCGGTCACGACGGCGTTCTTCTATTCCTTTTGGGATGGGTACTCATTCTCGTCGCACTGGACGGAGTAATCGATGATGGACCGAAAAGCGATTCTTGCGGGCGGCGCGCTCCTCGTGCTGGCGCTCGTCACGGTCGGGGCCTTTCTCATGGTCTCCCGTCGGAGCGATGAGGCTTCCACCCGGATCGCGCTGGGGCAGAACGCCACCGCTCCGGCCCCGGCCGCTTCCGTCGAGGATGTCGCGCGCGAGCCCATTGCCCTCGATCACTCCGAGCTGATTCCGATCACGGTCTACCAGGACCCGCTCTGCGGCTGCTGCGGAAACTGGGTTGAGCACATCCGCAGCCACGGCTTCGAGCCCCAGGTGGAGTACCGCAACGACATCCAGGAAGTGAAGCGCAACTTCGGCGTGCGCCCGGAGCTTTCCTCCTGTCATACGGCGGTGGTGAACGGGTACGTGGTCGAGGGGCATGTGCCGGGTGACGTCATGCGTCGATTCCTCGCCGAGGCTCCGGCGGCCCGGGGCCTCACGGTTCCGGGGATGCCCATGGGTTCCCCCGGGATGGAAGCTCCCGATGGTCGGGTCGCCGAGTATCAGGTGCTCCTCTTCACCGGGTCCGGGGAAGCGAGCGTGTATTCCACCCACGGTCCCACGCCTCCCGGCGCGTGAGTCGCATGGATCGACCTCTTGTGGGCGTGATCATGGGTTCCCGTTCCGACTGGGACACCCTGGAGCACGCAGTGGAGACACTCAGGGCGCTGGAGATCCCGCATGAGGTTCGGGTGGTCTCCGCGCACCGCACCCCGGACCTCCTCTTCGAGTATGCTTCGGAGGCAGAGTCCCGGGGGCTTCAGGTGATCATCGCGGGGGCAGGGGGCGCCGCTCACCTCCCGGGGATGGTGGCTGCCAAGACCGTTCTCCCGGTACTCGGGGTGCCGGTGCAGTCCCGGGCCCTCCGCGGCCTCGACTCGCTTCTCTCGATCGTCCAGATGCCCGGGGGGGTGCCCGTCGGGACGCTCGCGATCGGCAGGGCGGGAGCCACGAACGCCGCACTCCTCGCCGCTTCGATCGTGGGGAATGGCGATCCCGGAATCCGCGAGCGTCTCCGGAGCTACCGGAGTGCCCGGACCGAGGCCGTCCTCGCCGATCCGGATCCATCCATCCCGTTGGAATGACTCCGAACCGGACCCCCGACCCGGCGTCCTCGATCGACACCCCGCTGGTGGCGGTTATTGGAGGCGGGCAGCTCGGGCGCATGCTGGCGCTGGCCGGAATTCCGCTCGGACTCCAGTTCCGCTTCCTCGAGCAGAGCCCCTCCCCTCCGGGAAGTGCGGTGGGCGAAGTGATCTCGGCACCGTATGACGCCCCGGACGCGATCGCGGCGCTCATCGAAGGCGCGGCAGCGGTGACGTACGAATTCGAGAACGTCCCCGTCGAGGCCGTGCTCGCACTCCCGGATTCCGTGCCGGTCTTTCCCCCTCCGGCCGCGCTCCGAATGGCTCAGGACCGGCTCGACGAGAAGAAGGAGTTCCACCGTTTCGGAGTGGAAACCGCGCCCTTCCGCCCGGTTTCGTCCATGGCTGAGCTCGAGACCGCGGTAGCCGATGTCGGACTCCCCGCCGTGCTCAAGACCCGTCGGTTCGGATACGATGGAAAGGGGCAGGTCGTGCTTCGCTCCGAGGCCGACCTGGCTCCCGCCTGGGAAGAGCTCGGTTCGCACCCCCTGATCCTCGAGGGCTTCGTGGACTTCCGGCGGGAGCTCTCGGTAATCGGCGTGAGGGGCCGGGATGGGTCGATTGCCGTGTACCCCCTCACCGAGAACGACCACTGGGAGGGGATCCTGCGTCGAAGCCGGGCGCCGGCCCCGGAGTGCGGCGAAGCCCTGATCTCCGAGGCCCGTGGAATCGTGACCCGGATACTTGAAGGGTTGGACTACGTGGGCGTGCTCGCAGTGGAGCTCTTCGACACGGAGCGGGGGCTCATCGCGAATGAACTCGCGCCGAGGGTGCACAACTCGGGGCACTGGACGCAGGACGGAGCCGTCACCTCACAGTTCGAGAGCCATCTCCGCGCGATTCTCGGGCTGCCGCTGGGGTCCGTCGATGCAGTGGGCTTCACGACCATGGTGAACCTGATCGGAGCGCTCCCGCCCAGGGCCGCGCTCGCCGCCATCCCCGGGTGCCACATCCACTTCTACGGGAAGTCGCCCCGACCGGGGCGGAAGGTGGGGCATGTGAACATCACCGGACCCGATGAGGCGAGCGTGCGGGAACGGGCAGATCGAGTGGAAAAGCTGCTGGCGGAGTGATCACGCCGCACACTGCACGCACACCCCGTAGAGCACGAACTCGTGCCGCTCCAGCTTGAATCCTTTCGGAGTCACCCTCTTCAGGTCCCCCGGGCACCCTTCGACCTCGAACACACGGTCGCAGGCCCTGCAATGGAAATGATGATGGTGCTCCTTCCCGGCCACCTCGTAGCGCGGAGGCTCCCCGGGGAGTTCGACCGTGGCCAGCCACCCCTCTTCCTGCAGCGACTTCACATTCCGATAGACCGTCGCGATCCCCAGCCCCTCCACATCCCCGCGCGCGAGCTCGAGGAGCTCCTTCGGACTCAGGGGATGCCCCGCCTCCTCGAGGGCTGCACGGATGGCGCGGCGTTGCCGGGTTTCTCGTTGTTGCATGGGGCACAGGAAGATCAGAGGAAAAGGGCGTTGGCGGTTCAATTCCCAGGGTAGCGGATCACCCCAGGGGATTCAAGCAGGTCGCCTCTTTCCCGGCGCCGGCTGGCTCGAGGGCCTCCATTTCGCAGCCTGAGCACCGGACCGAGGGGTCGCCACACTGCTCTCGCGAGTTCCACACGAGGCCCCCGGCCACAACGAGCGCCGCCGGCAGGGTGGTGATCGCTTCCGGAATGGGCAGAAATGCCCCCCAGAGTGAGGCAGCCCACGCGGCGAGCCCCAGGGAAACCGGGATCAACACTTTCAGCTTTCCATGCGAGCCAAGCCCCACGCGAAGTGCGGTCGCCGCGAGGACGAGGGTGAGCCCGAAGAGGAGCCGCTCCACCGTCTCGCCAAAGGCGAAGGCCGGGAGGGCCAGCACCACGAGAGGGGTCGCGGCGCAGTGGATGGCGCAGAGGATTGGTGCGAACGAGGCCCAGCCCCACGGGTGACGAAAGATGGAAGAGATCATGATAACCCAATATCATCAGAGGGCCCGGATCGAGCAATCCCCATGCCCCTTCCCGCGACGGGGATCGTGATGCTACCTTGGCGTCATCATCCGGAGCCGTGTCTCGGCTCCCCAGATCGCTCGGACACGCTCCTGGCCGCGGGCCCACCCGCCTCCCCTCAGGCATGGAAGGTTGGGCTCTCGGCATTTTTACACCCGGGGACGAAGCCATGCTGGACGAAATCAGGGCCCGACTCGAAGATGAAATCGACCGCCTCACCCGCGAACTGAACGTCGAACTCCCCGACCGCATATCGAAGGCCGTGGAGCTCGGTGATCTCAGAGAAAACTCCGAGTACAAGTCCGCGCTCGAGCGCCAGCAGTTCGTGCAGGCGCGGATCGGCCATCTCTCAAAACGGGTTTCCGAACTCTCGAAGATCGACGTCAAGTCGATGCCGGCAGATCGCGTCGGTTTCGGGTCGAAGGTCACGATTCGCGACCTCGACCTCGACGAGAACTTCGAATTCACCCTCGTGGCCGGGGATTTCATGGATCTGGATGCCGGACACGTGTCGATGGCGTCCCCCATCGGGTCCGGGCTGATGGGGTCGCGCGAGGGGCAGGAAGTCACGATCGAGCTTCCGAGGGGAGAGCGCCGATACAGGGTCGAGTCGCTCGTCACCCTTCCCCAGCAGCTCCGCGACGAGAAGTGAACGAGGCTGCACCCACGCTGAGGCTGCGCGGGGTGTGGAAGGGATACCGGGAGGGGGAAGGCCGTCGTGAAGTGCTCTCCGAGGTCGACCTGGTCATCCATGCGGGAAGCTCGGTGGCACTCGTGGGCCCCTCGGGATCGGGCAAGTCGACGCTCCTGAACCTGGCCGGGGGCATCGATGCCCCGGATCGCGGCGAAGTCGAAGTCGAGGGCATCCGTCTCGACACGCTCTCCGAACGGGAGCGGACCCTCTTTCGGCGGGAGCGGATCGGCTTCGTATTCCAGTTCTTCAATCTGATCCCGACTCTCACGGTGGAAGAGAACCTCCTCCTCCCTCTCGAGCTGAAGGGAGATGTTGCCGCTGAACACCGGGCACGTGCCGCCTCGCTCCTCGAACGGGTGGGACTCGCCGATCGTGCCCAGGCCTGGCCCGATCGTCTTTCGGGGGGAGAGCAGCAGAGGGTCGCGGTCGCGCGGGCGCTCGTCCATCGACCTTCCCTCGTCCTGGCTGATGAGCCAACCGGGAATCTGGATCAGGAAACGGGGGACCGTGTTCTTGCCCTCCTCCTCGAACTCCTCGAAGAGGAGCGCACCACCCTGGTCATGGTAACCCACTCCCGCGAAATCGCCGCTCGCATGGACCGGGTCCTCGAGCTGCGCGCGGGGCGGGTGGTCGAGCGGAAATGAGCCTGCGCGCCGTCGCGGGCTTCCGCCATCTGACCCGTCATCCATGGCAGCTCGCGATCACCCTCCTCGGGGTCTCGCTCGGGGTCGGCGTGTTCGTCGCCATGCAGCTCGCCATCCAGTCGTCGCGGGAGGCATTCCGCGTTTCCACCGAGACCGTGGCGGGGCGCGCCACCCACCAGGTGACGGGGGGGGCCACCGGAGTAGCGGATTCACTGGTGGCGCGGATCCGTATCGAGGGGAGAGTGCGGGCGGCGGCGCCCGTGGTCGAGGGGATCGCCCTTTCTCCCCTCCTGCCCCGACGTCCACTCCGGGTCATCGGGATCGATCCCTTCATGGAGGCCCCCTTCCGCCCCTTCCTGGGCGGGGGCACCTCGGGGGGAATGGACGCCTCCCGTCTGCTCTCGGTGGCCGGGGGGGTCGTGATCTCCCGCGAAACGGCTGAGAGGCTCGGGGTCGGCGAGGGAGACCCGCTCCCCCTCACCCTTCCCGGTGGGGAGGTGTCGCTCCGCGTGATCGGTGTGTTCGACGCGGAAGACGAGTGGAGTCGGGCCGGTCTCGGCGACCTCCTGGTGGTGGATCTCTCCGAAGCCCAGGATCTGTTCGGAATGGGGGGGCGCCTCGACCGGATCGACCTCATCCTCTCTGACCACCCGGACGAGCCCTCTCCTGACGATGTGGCGGCCCTTCTTCCCCCCGGTACGCGGCTCGAACCGGCGGGGTCGAAAGAACGCGCGATGGAGCAGATGATCCGCGCCTTCGATCTGAACCTGACGGCGCTGTCTCTTCTGGCGCTCGTGTTCGGCATCTTCCTCATCTACAACACCATGACCTTCTCGGTCGTGCAGCGGCGTCGTCTGATCGGAACGCTGCGGGCTCTCGGTGCGACGCGCCGCGAGATCCTGGGCGATCTTCTCCGGGAGGCTCTGGTCCTCGGTCTGGTGGGAAGTGCAGTGGGTCTCGCCCTCGGAGTCGTGATGGGACGCGGGCTGGTGCGGCTCGTGACCGCCACGATCAACGACCTCTACTTCGTGGTCTCGGTCGATGGGTTGAGTCTGGCCCCGGGAGTGCTCCTGAGCGGCGCCCTGCTCGGAGTGGGGGCCACCTTCCTCGCAGCGATTCCACCCGCATGGGAGGCAGGCACGGTTTCCCCGCGCGAGGCGCTGGCCCGCTCCTTCGTGGAAGACCGCGTCCGGGCTCTGGTACCGCGGGCGGCCGTTGCGGGAGCCGGGCTCTCCCTGCTCGGGGCGCTCGTCCTTCTGATTCCCGGAGGGGGCGTCACCCTCGCCTTCGTCGCTCTCTTCGTGATCATCCTCGGGATGGCGCTTCTGACCCTGCCCGCGACGGTCCTGATCGTAGCGGCGCTGCGTCCCGTGACGCTCAGGGTGGGTGGCATCATCGGGGCCATGGCGGCACGCGGGGTGGTGACTGCCCTGTCACGTACCGCGCCCGCCGTGGCAGCGCTCGTGATCGCCGTCTCCGTTTCGGTCGGGCTCGGGGTGATGATTCAGAGCTTCCGGGGAAGTGTGGTGCGGTGGCTGGATACCACGCTCCAGGCGGATCTCTACATCTCGCCCCCTTCCTCCATTTCGAACCGCGCCGACGGACGGCTCCCGGAAATGCTCAGGGAGGCCGCGCTGTCTACCCCGGGGGTGGATGCGGTGAGCACGGCCCGCGGTCAGGAGTTCTCGACCGCGTACGGGATGATCCGGCTGGTCGCCCTCGAGCTCCCTCGGCAGGGTGAGGCAGGAATCGAGTTCCTGAACCGCGAGCCGGGCGAGATCTTCGCGCGGTTCCGTCGGGGAGAGGGGGTGTTCGTATCCGAACCCTTTGCGTTCCGAAACGGAGTCGCTGTGGGAGACTCGGTCCAGCTCGAAGGCGAGCGGGGTGAGCTGTCGTTCCCGGTTCTCGGCGTGTTCCGGGATTACGGCGCTGAGATGGGGGTGATCATGATCACCCGGACGGCGTATGACGACGACTGGACGGATCCCTGGATCACCTCCCTTGCCCTTTTTCTGGAAGAAGGCACCGACGCGTCTCGGGTGGAGGCGGAGCTTCGGGCCCGCGCGGGCCCGGAGAGCGCCCTCCTGGTTCGCTCGAACCGCGCGCTTCGGGAGATGTCGCTCGAGGTGTTCGATCGGACCTTCACCATCACCCGCGTACTCCGGGGACTGGCGTTCATCGTCGCGTTCATCGCCGTGCTCTCGGCGCTGATGGCGCTTCAGCTCGAGCGGGTCAGGGAACTCGGCGTGCTTCGCGCTAACGGAATGACTCCGGCTCAGTGCTGGGGCCTCATCACGGCCCAGACGGGGATCATGGGGCTCGTGGCAGGGGCCCTCGCTGTTCCGGCCGGTCTCGTTCTCTCGCTGGTCATGATCTTCGTGGTGAACGTGCGTTCCTTCGGATGGACGCTGCAGATGGAAGTGGGGTGGGGCGTGCCGGGTCAGGCCGTGCTCCTCGCCCTCGCCGGGTCGCTTCTCGCCGGGGTCTACCCCGCCTGGAAGATGTCCAGAACCCATCCTGCCGAGGCGCTGAGGGGAGAATGACAGGTCGAGCCGGGCTCCTCTGGGCCCTTGTCGCAGTCTTCCTCGGAGCTCTGGCCTGGGGGGTGTTCCACCTCGCTCCGGGAGGCGAGGCGAAAACAGTCCGAGCCACTCTGTCTGCAGCAGCGGCCATCTCGGGAAACGACACCGTGGGCTTCGCGCGGGCCACCGAGCCCCGTCCCTTCGTGGAGCCGGATGATCACGGGCCCCACCCTGAGTTCCGCACCGAATGGTGGTACTTCACGGGAAATCTGACGGGGTCCGGTGGCCGTCCCTTCGCGTATCAGCTCACCTTCTTCCGCTCGTCCTTGTCCCCGGACCCGCCCGCACGGGAGTCGGAATGGAGCACCAACCAGGTATGGATGGCCCACTTCGCGATTACCGACGTGGAGGGGAACGAACACCGATCCTGGGAGAAGTTCGCGCGGGGAGCCGCCGGTCTGGCGGGGGGCGAGGCGGAGCCCTTCCGGGTGTGGGTCGAAGGGTGGAGCGCGACCGGTGGAAATGCAGAAGGCGTCTTCCCGCTTCGCCTTCTCGCCCGGGACGATGGGTGGGAACTCGACCTCTCGCTCGATTCGGGAAAGCCGAGAGTGGCTCAGGGAGAGGCTGGACTCAGTCGAAAGGGTCCGGAGCCCGGCAACGCATCCTACTACTTCTCATATACGCGGATGCCGACGCGCGGCTGGATGCGGGTGGGCGGCGATCGCCTCGCGGTGGACGGTGAAAGCTGGCTGGATCGGGAGTGGAGCACTTCGGCTCTCGGGTCCCGACAGGTGGGGTGGGACTGGTTCTCGCTCCAGCTCTCGGACGGACGCGAGCTCATGTATTTCGAGCTCCGCAGGGACGATGGGAGCCGAGAGCCCTTCAACCAGGGGTCGCTGGTGGATCGGGATGGGCGCCTTCGCCCCCTGGGTCCGGGCGATGTCAGCGTGGAAGTGACCGGAAGCTGGACCAGCCCCCTGGATGGCACCCGGTATCCCTCGGGCTGGCGTCTCCGGGTACCGGCCGAGGGAATCGACCTCGCACTGACCCCTCGCATCCCGGATCAGGAGATGAACCTGTCCTTTCGTTACTGGGAGGGTGCGGTGAAAGTTCGGGGGGTCGGGGGGGACCGACCCATCGAAGGCGTGGGGTTCGTGGAGCTCACCGGATATGGGGGAGGGTGACCCCGCACCTACCTTTTCGCTATCTTTTCGCGTGGTTGCTCCGAGCCGCGAAGGTTCCAAGGGGATCAGGGAGGCAGTCCATGGCCAGAATCCTGGTGATTGACGACGATCCGGCCATCCGCGGCATCATGCGCCGCATCCTGGAGCGTTCGGGTCACGGGGTGGTCGAGGCCGAGAACGGTTCGGTGGGGATGAAGCTGGTCAGCTTCGATCCTCCTGACCTCGTCGTGACCGATCTCCTGATGCCTGAAAAGGAAGGGATCGAGACGATTCAGGAGCTGAAGACACTGCACCCCGCGGTCCGGGTGGTGGCCGTTTCTGGGGCCGGGGGCGGAACGGACGGCCCGCTCATGGATGCCGAGCTCTTCGGCGCGGATGCCACCCTCGCGAAGCCATTCTCGGTCGAGGGGTTCCAGAAGGTCATCGACGAGGTGCTTTCCAGGGGCTGAGGTCAGGCGGTGATGGCGCGAACCACCTGTCGAAGCGCTCGCGCACCCTCTACGAGCCTCGGGCCGGGACGCCCCAGCCAGGCTTCCGGAATACAGAACACCCGCCCTCGCCGAACGGCCGGAACCGACTCGAAGATCGGGTTCCGATATACCACATCCGGCCGGTAGTTCACGGGCTCGACTCCACACCACGCGATCACGATGGCATCCGGCGCGAGCGCCGCAACCTCCTCGTCGGTGAGCGGGCGACTTGGCCGGGCTTCCGACTGAAGCGGATTGACGGCTCCCGCCGCGCGGAGAACATCGTCGGCCCAGCTCCGCCCGCACGGGGCGATCACGGGCTTCGGCCACCATTGAATGAGGATGGAGGGCTCCCTGCCCGAGGGGGGGAGCGGGGCAAGTTCACGCTCCATCCGGGCGATCACCCCTTCGGCCGCCTCCATCACATCGAGGTGCATTGCGATGTCGCGGATCCCCTGGTAGACCTCGGCAAGCGACGTTGGATCGAGCGTGAGAACGGGCAGGCCGGCCTGTTCCACCCCTTCCACGACCGTCTCGTGCCCGGGGACCGTGAGCGATGCGAGCACCAGATCCGGTTCGAGCTGGAGCACCTGCGCCACGTCGATTTCCAGATCCGGGCCGACCCGTGGAAGGGCGGACAGGGTGGCCATCGGAAAGTCGGAATGGGAATCGGCACCCACCAGGAGATGGGCGCACCCGAGGGCCGAAACGATCTCGGTGTTGGAACAGGCGAGAGATACGACGCGCATGGCTCCGGGGTACGAGCGCGGGGCAGGGAAGTTCCCGGGAGGTTCCCGGAAGGGGCGTGATCTGCCCCGCTCCCGGACCAGTCCGGAGGGAAACGGGTAGGCGCCCCGTACACCTCACTCCCCGAGCGCATCCCACCCATCCACGCGCATCCCACTCATCAAACCAGGTGAAGTTCCATGGCGAGAACCCCTTCCACGATGCTCCCCCTCGGAACCCCGGCCCCCGACTTCTCACTCCCCGACGTGAGGGGAGGAACGGTCTCGCTCTCCGATTTCGCGGACCGGACGGGGCTTCTGGTGGTGTTCCTCTGCAACCACTGTCCTTTCGTGAAGCACCTGCGCGGCGCGCTCGCGGAGTTCGGAAAGGAGTACCAGCCCCGGGGGCTGGGAATGGTGGGCATCAGCTCCAATGACGCTGAACAGTACCCTGCGGATGGCCCGGATCTGATGGCGAAGGAAGCGAATGACGCCGGGTACACATTTCCGTACCTGTATGACGAGTCGCAGGAGGTTGCGCAGGCATACCGGGCTGCGTGTACGCCCGATTTCTTTCTGTTCGACGGGGAGGGGAAGCTCGTCTACCGCGGTCAGTTCGACCCGAGCCGCCCGGAGAATGGGATCCCGGTGACCGGTGTCGATCTCCGCGCGGCGGCCGATGCGCTCCTTGCCGGGCGGCCGATCTCCCCTGAGCAGATCCCGAGCGTGGGGTGCAACATCAAGTGGAAGGCGGGGAGGGCTCCGGGTTACTGATCCTCCGGGCCCCGGAAATGAAGAGGCCGCCGCCGGATTGAATCCGACGACGGCCCTTTACTTCACAGCCGTCCAGCCCGGCGCGGAAGCGCCGTCAGGCTTGAACAGCGAGCGATCTGTTGATCGGTCAGGCGCCGAAACGGCGACCGCTTGCCCATGCCAGGCTGGAAGGACTATTACTGGGGTTAGACAAGGGATCACCTCCTTTCTCGAGGAAACATCGGGCGGAGCGTAGAGCCCCCGAAGGGACGCCCACAACGTACGGGGGCCCCGTGCCATCGGTCAAGGGGCGCGCGAGAGGGGGTGTCGGCCCCCGTCCGATTACTCGTTCCGGTCCTTCGTCTTGATGCGGATAACCCCCGCCCGCCCGTCCTCACCGTAGAGTTCGAGCGCCTCGGCACCTTTCACGATTCTGACCTCCACAACGTCCCCGCGGGCGAGCGCAGCGAGGGCCCCGGGGCCCGCGACCTCACCATCGATGAAGACCAGCGGGGAGGGGGCGCCGTCGATGGCAGCCCCGGACCCGGCGTCCTCCCGCAGCACGATGCGCGGGGCCTCACCGGCTGCTTCCGGTTCGGCGAGGGGCCTTTCTTCGACAAGGGTGGGCGTCGGGGTTTCGCACGCGACCACCACGAGGAGGAGCGCCAGGATGGCCGCCCCCATGCTCGGGAGCAGCCGCCCTCGGACCATGGATGTCTTCATTCGATTCAGCCTCCGTTCGAGAAGAGAAGTGGGCTCGGCCAGAGCCGCGATCGGGAGCGGGACCGAGCGCGACCCTGCTCCCACATCGAGAAGAAGTCGCCCGTACTCCCGCCGTGAGACTCCGGTGCGAAGCACGCGCCGGTCACAATCGAGCTCCACGGCCCCGCGCAGGCGTCCCAGGACCCACCATCCGATCGGATTCCAGAAGATGGCGGCCGATCCGGCGACCCCGAGAGCAAGGAGGAGGGTATCCCTCCCGCGGATATGCTCGCGCTCGTGCAGGAGAATCAGCTTCAGGCGATCCTGCGTGGACTCGAGAAGCCAGAGCGGAAGGACGATTTCCGGGTGGGCGAACCCCACCACCGCGGGGCCGAGTGTGGGAGAAATCCTCACATCTTCCTCTTCGATCCTGGTTCGGGGCCAGCTCCGGCTGGTTCTCGAGAGCCGAAGCGAACCGAGGATGGCCACGAGGAGCAGGGAGAGGGAGCCGCTCATCCAGAGGAAAAGTGCGACCCTGTCGGGGATTCCCGAGAGGAAGGGGAGTCCTTCAACGATCCTGGAGATCGCCGACCCTGCCGACCCTCCGGCCCAGTCCCGCAACGCGGCGAAACCCCCGAGCGCGGATGCGAAAACGCTGGAAAGGATGGCCTGGCCAGGATCGTTCATGACCGACCCGGCCGCTTCCCGAACGCTCGGGATCGGGAAGGAAGTCCGCACCCCGGACCCGACGGCCCAGGCCGGAACCCCCATCGCTGCGCCCAGAGCCGCAACCCAGACCCAGCGAACCGGGCGTCCCAGTGCGAGCAGGGCGCGCTCGAGGAGCCACGCAGCGGCCGCGAGAGGGACTCCGACCCCGACCGAGTAGATCATCCATGCGACCATGCTCACCGGCCTATTCCTCCTCCGATCCTTCCGCGAGATCGTCCAGGAGTCGGCGCATCCGCTCGAGCTCCGCGGATGAAATGGTCCGGTCCGAAACGAGCCGCGCGAGCGTCAGTTCAGCGGACCCGTGGAAGATCTTGTTGACGATCCGCCCGAGTGCGGTACTTCCCGCATCTTCCGAATCCACGAGAGGGAAATACCGGTAGGCGCGTCCCTCCTGCTCATGCCGGATGAAGCCCTTCTCCTCGAGGATCTGGAGGATCTTGAGTACCGAGGTGTACCCCAGCTCCACCCCGATCCGGTCGCGGACTTCGGTGACCGTCCCCGAGCCCTCCTTCCAGAGGATGCTCATGATGTCGAGCTCACGTTCGGTGAAGGAGACGTCTTTGGACACGGGGCCTCCAAGGCCAGGCAGGGGGTACGAACGGGTTCGTATATAGAAGGTATAAGTCGATCGTGGAAAAGTCTACACTTTCCTTCGTAGGTACCCGTCGGGCGACCGGGAAGGCGCGCCCGTCAAGCACCTCCGTCAGGCATTCCGATACGCGCGCATGAAGAGCCAGGCGCTCGACGCGAGCGCCACGACGATCCACAGCCCTCCCCAGGCGAGGGTCGGAATCCCCGTGAGTTCCCCGAGCATGTGAGCGTCGGAAGGGAGGTGCGGACGGTCCAGAATGTCGCTCTTGATGTCGAGGATCGCATACAGACAGGAAGTCAGCCCCAGCCCGGTCAGGAGGGTCCGATTCGCGTCCGGCGGAAGCCGCCGGGAGGCCACAATGAGCCCCGCCCCGAAGAGGAGGCCGAAGGCGAGCCCGAACATGCCGCGGACGAAGAGGAGAGTGAGGATCACGGTGCCCACCCCGAGCGCTCCCGTCACGCTGGGCGCCTTCCTCCCAGCCCTCCGTGTGGATTCCAGAATCAGCCCCCCCCAGGCGAGGCTCCCCAGATATCCGGCAGTGAGGGTCAGAAACGCGTTTCCTCCCGGGCAGTAGCAGGCCCCGCCCAGATACGGGCTCAGGGTGATCTGCTGAACCGATCCGCCGGTCGCTACGGCCGCGATTGCGTGGCTGATCTCGTGCAGGAACACGACCCACACCTTCAGAGGGTATATGAAGAGGGTGTCCCAGAGCAGCCAGAGCAGGGCGAAATAAAGGGTGAAACCGGCGAGGAATCGCAGGCGGCGTCGGGTGTCTGGTTTCACGGGAACGGTTTCCACGGGGAAAGATGGCTGGAGTGCCCCATTTTCAGTCTGGACCCGGGGGGAGGCAACCCCGATGCCTTTCCGGGGCCTGCCAGGCACACTACGCTCCGCAGGGGGAAAGCACATCTTCCGGAGGGGGAGCGATGTTTGAAGTCGCGGAACAGGGCCACAAGGTCTCGAAGAAGGAGTTCACCGCCCGGGAGAGGGACCTCCATTCGGCACTCCTCACCGCTCAGCGGAAACTGCGCGAGGCTGATTTCCCGGTTTTCATCCTCATCTCAGGGGTGGAAGGGGCCGGGAAGGGGGATGTGGTGAGCGTTCTCACCAAGTGGCTCGACGTCCGGGGGCTGGAGACACACGCATTCTGGGACGAGACCGATGAGGAAAGAATGCGCCCCCGTTTCTGGCGGTTCTGGCGCGCGATGCCGGGAAAGGGCCGGATCGGCATCCTCTTCGGATCCTGGTACACCCGCCCGATCATCGACCGCGCGCTCCAGGGGCTCCGCCGCCGCGACTTCGATCGTGAGATCAGGCGGATCCGTGACTTCGAAGCGATGCTCGTGGACGATGGGGCGCTCTTCATCAAGCTCTGGTTTCATCTTTCGGAAGATGAGCAGGCAAAGCGACTCGAAGAGGACGAGGAAGGGAAGGCAGGGGCGCAGCGGATTTCGCCTTTCACGAAGGCATTCGCCCGCAGATACCGGAAGTTCGCCCACGCCTCCGAGCGGGCGTTGCGAGAGACGGATACCGACTGCGCGCCCTGGCATATCGTCGAGGCGACGAACGTTCGGTACCGGAATCTGACGGCGGGTGAGATCGTCCTTGCGCGGCTTTCGGAGAGGCTGAGTCGCGCGGGGGAAGAAAGCGCCGTTCCAGCACCCACGCACCACTCGGGAGCGGCCTCCGGAGTCCTGGATTCGATTCCTCTCGACAGGACGATTTCCGACTCGGCCTACTCGAGGCTCCTGACCCGGTATCAGAATCGGCTCTACGACCTCGCATGGAGGTCGCGGGCGGCGGGGCTGAACACCGTAGCCGTGTTCGAGGGATCGGATGCGAGCGGGAAGGGAGGTGCGATCCGCCGGGTGACGCAGGCGATGGACGCCCGGCTCTACCGGGTCGTATCGATCGCGGCGCCCACGGACGAGGAGAGATCCCACCACTACCTCTGGCGATTCTGGCGGAGGCTCCCCCGCGATGGATACACGACGATCTTTGACCGGTCATGGTACGGAAGGGTACTCGTGGAACGGGTGGAGGGGTTCGCGTCCGAAGCCGAGTGGCAGCGCGCATACGCCGAGATCAATGAATTCGAAGAACAGCTCGTGGATCATGGGACCGTGCTTCTCAAGTTCTGGATCCATATCGATGCGGATGAACAGCTCCGGCGTTTCCGCGAGCGGGAGGCGACGGAGTGGAAGCGCCACAAGATCACGGACGAAGACTGGCGAAACCGGGAGAAGTGGCCCGAGTACGAAGCGGCGGTCAGCGACATGGTGGCCCGCACGAGTCTGGCGCCCGCGCGATGGACGCTCGTGCCGGGAAACGACAAACGCGTGGCCCGGATCGAGGTGCTGCGTACCTTCTGCAGACAGATCGAGCGCGCCCTGGATAGCCGCTGATTCCGGCCCGTTGATCGGCTACCGGTGATCCACGACCGGGTAGGCACCGTCGATCAGGGGAGCGAGGGCCTGCAGGTCGGCCCGTGCCACCCGCGCACTCTGCTGGGTAGCCCCGAGCGCCTGGAGAGACCGCGTGCGGATCTCCTCGGGAGCAAGCCCGGACTCGAACCCGAAGGTCAGCGCAATCGGTGAGATCGCCCGCTCCCACCGCCGTTCGATCTCGGCCTCGTCTGCCGGGGTGAGTGAGATTCCGCGCTGGACGGCGAGGGCGGCGAGCGATGCGTTCGCCTCGGATCCGCCGGCGTCCAGGCCCACTGCGGACTCCACCCAGGCCTCCCACGCGGCACCGTCATCGATCAGGGTCGCCACCTCCATCGCGACGGTGGGCCTCACTTCGGGGAAGGGGATGGGGCGGCGGGATTCGAGTTTGAGTACATGGTAGCCATAGGGGGTTTCCACCACCCCGCTGACTTCACCGGGGTCGAGAGCGAGGGCGGCATTCCAGAAATCCTGAACCCAGGTGCCTTCGCGCCCGGGATCGAGGAGCCCACCCCGCCGGTCCGCGCCCGGTTCCTCGGAGAGCTCTCCCGCCACCTCGGCGAAGGGCTCCCCGGAGAGAACCCGGGTTCTGGCCTCGACCGCGACGCCATGCTGCGCTGCCCGCCGCGCAGGATCGTCCCGGGGGTCGGCCAGTCGTACGAGATGACGAACCTCCAGCTCCCAGTCCGGGGATGTCGCGTAGCGGGCTTCCAGCACCGCATCGTCCACGCCGGCCTCCTCCAGGGCGACCTCGGCACGGAGTCGTTCGATCATGCGGCCCCGGCGCCCCTCTTCCATGAAGGGCGCGCCCAGCCGGTCGAGTTCGTCATGGGCCACCGCGAGTCCGAGCGAGGCGATCCGGATCAGCATGGACTCCTGGGCTTCGGAGAGCCCCCTCAGCGCCTCTTCCGGGAAGGAGAGGGGGCCGATCTCGATCGCGGGCGGAGCCTCGCACCCCCCGTGCAACAGGACCAGCGCCCAGGCGATGGCCATGCGTGTGAAGCTCGACACGACATCCTCCGTTAATGAGGCGACGAACCCGTCCGCGTTGCAATGGCTGAGATCCTCAGAGCCTCCGGGCACGTTCCCGGCCCTGACCCCGTGAACCGATAACGCCCCGTTAACGATCACGCCCCATGATGATCGGCATACAACCTCACCGGCGCGTGGTAGACCGAGAAGCCTGGAAGCGCACTTCCTGCCCCAGGCCAATCGCGGCGAGCACGACTTTGCTTCATCCCGCCGAATACGCCGCGTATCGATTGGCCGCCCTGGCATCCTACCTTTGCCATGATTCGGTCTGCTGCGCGCCGGTTGCCTACCTCCCGACTCCCACCCCCTGCCTCAATACCGAACTCCCGGCCAGAGCGTCAGGTTGCGGACGAGCGCATCCGTGTCGAGCGCCGCTCCGAACACGCCGATCCGCCAGACGATGTCCTCTCCGTTCTGCAACCGGGGCGTGGCCGAACCCAGGAATTCTCGATTCACGAAAAACTGAGCTGTGCCGTCCGGCCGGAGCGTGATTGCAAGATGGAACCACCCCGTCCCGGGAAGATGCGGGGTCGCGCGGGCAGAGACCGGGGGAAAGGCCCCGTGTGTCCAGAATTCGGCGGCCGACGCGTCCCGGCGGGCCCGGCGCCCCGATGGGTACCGGATGCACGCCTCCTGCGGGAGCGACCATTCCTCGAGGTTCCGGAGGAGCTCCTGGGGAGTTGAGGGAGGCGGGGGATCCCCTTCCAGGAGGCAGAGGCGGACCTCCTGCCCGTCGGGGGCGGTGAGGTGGAGGAGAAACTCTCCTTCCAGCGTTCCACCCTGCGGGAGGGGAGTGGCTGCCCGGGAGATGACTCCGTCCCAGAACCGTCCATCGCCCCGAAGTCGGAGGATGGGGCTTCCGCGAAACTCGTCCGGAATCGGGACGGGATCCCCCAGCAGGTGCCAGCGCGAAAGATCCAGCGTTTCGAATCCGTCCCGGAGCAGAGTTCCGGGGTGGGCGTCGCCGATAACGAGGAGGGGCACCGAGTCGGTCAACCAGCCGTCCACATGAGCAAGAATATGGGTGCTCCCGGACTGGTTGGCCGTGACCACTCCGTCGGCATTCACCGAAGCTGTGCCCGGGTCGCGGCTGACCCAGTCGACCTCGCCCGGGGTTCGCCGCCCGTCCGAGTACAGGATCTCGGCGACGAGAGCCTGTCGTGCGCCCCAGTCCAGGCGAATCGGGTCCTCGGCCCGGATCTGAATACCGACCGGGATCGGCGGGAGGCGATCCGGGACCCACCGGAGACTGTGCACCCCGCCTGCTCCGGTCACCGGGATCGGGTCCACGGCTCCCGACTCGCGATCGAACACGAAAAGGCCAGCTTCCCCTTCCAGCGCCGCCTGGAAGGCCACAGCGGCCGCGTCAGGCGAACAGGCAACGAGTCCGCTCAGCTCGCCGGGCATGGGCAGAGTCTCGAGACGGGCCTCCTCGGGATGCCAGAGCACCACGCGCGTGAGCCCATCCTGCCGAACTGCCATCGAGAGCTCGCCCTCGGTCCCGCACCAGTCCAGCCCCATCAGCCGGCCCACCGTGTGCCGGGCCACAGGACTCCCATCGGGCGCGATCACGAGCACCGTGTCGCTGGAGGGCCCCTGCACTCCGAACGCGATCCGACGACCGTCCATGGACCAGCTCCCACCGAGCACGAGATCCGCTCCGGGATGAAGGAGCCGGGCCTCGGTTCCATCGCGGTTCGAAACCCAGAGGTCTTCCCGGTACCCCGCTTCGGATCGGTTTTCCGCGGTGTAAAGAAGGAACTCCCCATTCGGCGAGATCGAGCGGAGGTCTTCCTCACGATTGCTTCGCACGGGGACCGACTCTTCTCCGTCTTCCCCGAGATCCACGATCCAGTGCGGTTCCGAAGAGGTCTTCCGGTTCTCGAACCAGTGGAGGGCGCCATCGGTGGTCCGGAAAGGGCCCCGGACTCCGTACCCGGACGGCACCCAGGGGCGGGAGGTCTCGCGCTCCCAGTCATTGGGGTGCGCGGCGGGTGCCTGCACTTCCACCACCTCGTCCCGGTCGAGGAAGAAGATGGCCCCACCGCCGTAGAGCGGGACTGTGGGCTCGGCACCCACCCCGCTGTAGAGATAGGCCGACAGCGAGACGAATCCGACCAGGACCGCGGCCACGCTCGCGATCCGACGGGAAGTCCAGTAGTAGGTGCGTGGTCGATCCTCGGCGTTTGTCGACCAGGCGAAGTCGAGGACGGCCAGGCGGAGGCCCTCGTGCGCGAGTGCGAGTCGGCCATCGCGACGGCGGGTCACGATCCGGCGTTCCAGGAGGCTCTCGAACTCCATTCTCAGCTCCGGCTCCCGGAGCCCGGTGGCCGCTGCGAGCTCTTCGGGGGTGCGCGGGACTTCACTCTCCGCGAGCGTGCGGCAGATCGCTCCCGCACGTGCCGACAGTTGCCTCAACTCCTGATCGATGAGCTTCCGGAGCGACTCGGGGAGTGGGAGGGTTTCCTGCATGCGCTCGACGCGGAAGATCCATCCCCCCCGGGGGGGGATCTCGAGGATCCCCTCGTTTCGGAATACGCGCAGGAGCTCCATCACGAAGAACGGGTTGCCCCGCGATGCGAGGTATATCCTCTCAATCAGCCGCTCGCCCTCCTCCGGCCCCGGGAATCGGGTCATCCATGCGAGGGCTTCGGATACCTCTTCCCGATTCCACCGAGGCAGTTCGATCTCGGTGGCTCGGGGGGCCTCTGCCAGCACGGAGAGCGTCTTCGCGATCCCCGGGTGCTCGGCTCCGGTGCGCGAGGCGACGAGGAGGAGTACGGGCGAATCCCAGAGCCGTGATGCGACACGAGCAAGAACCGCACGGCTTTCCGCATCGGCCCACTGAAGGTCGTCCACGATGAGGAGGAGCGGGGAATCCTCCGAGACGGCGGTAATCAGATCGTGGAGGGCATCCGCGAGTGCGGCTGAGGGCCGGGTGCGGGTTGACCGGACCCCGCCCTGCGGCACCTCGGCGGGCGTGGTTTCCCCCGTCGAGAGGGAGGGGACGAGCGCCTTCAGAAGCCCGTCCGAGGCCCGACTTATCCCTGCTGCTCCAGAGAGGGCGAAGAGAGCCCGGACGATCTCACCGAGAACTCCCCACTCGAACGACCGTTCGCTGTCTTCGGCCTGGACGCGGACCACCCGCCCACCCTCTGCACTCGCGAGGAGTCCGATTTCCTCGAGCAGGCGGGACTTTCCCATTCCCACCTCGCCGGTGATCACGCCCACTGAGGCCTGCCCCTGTGTCGCCTGGCGCCACCGCTCGACGAGCGCGGTGAAGGCTCCCTTGCGACCGGTAAACCCGAGGCGCAGCGCAGCCTCTTCCGTTCCGGTGAGGAAGCCCCTCCGGACGGTTTCCACTCGCTCCTCCAGCGCACGAAGACGCTCCCGGGCATCTCCCCCGTCGAATCGTCGCCGCGCATTCCTCAGGACTTCGAGAGCGCGGTCGAAGGCTCGCAGGTCGAGCTGTGCCTCGGCGAGTTCGAGGTGATGGCGAAGCCGTTCCGGTTCGATTTCCCTCGCCCGATCGAGCTTCCGTACCCCCTCGGTGGTCCGGCCCCCCTGTCGATCGCGACGAGCCTCCTGGGCAAGAGCTGAGCCAAGGCGCTCCTCGACTTCGCTGCGGAGTGCATCGGCCCACCGCTCCCATTCCGGGGCGTCCGGGATCGCCAGACCCGAAAAGGGGGTCCCCTCCCACCTCGACAGGGCTCGGGTCGTTTCACTCCGGTCCAGGTCGGCTCTGAGTTCCGCGAGATCCGAAGTGACGAGCCCTGCGGCGAGAACAAGGGGGTCCTCTCCGACAAAGACGTCACGCCCGATACGGTTCCGGATAAGCCAGATAGCCTGTCGAACGGAGCCGCGAGCCCGCTCAGGAGTGGCCCCGGGCCAGAAGATCCGAGCGGCCTGATCCCGGGTGAGTGGTGCCCGCGTGACATGCAGGTAGACGAGAAGCGCGAAGGGCTTGCCGACGGGAAGATCGATCGGTACCCGATCAGGGCCTTCGAGCCGAGGAGGACCCAGGAGATGAAGTCTGTAGGAGGCAGGACTCAAGATTTGGTCCGCTGCTGAGGAGGCACACGATCCGTCAGAATGACCGTACAGAGGGCACTAAGTCAATATGAGAAAGGGCCCGGTGAGGAAATTCCCCACCGGGCCCTGTCCTGCCGCGGTGCTGTGCGGGGCTTCCCCGTCAGCGCCGATCCTCCTGCCGCCCACCCTTCTTCTCGGGGGCACGGTTGTGGGTGGCAGGGACCACCATCTCGATCCGCGTCTTGTGACGCGAAGGGGAGGCGGCACGGTACTCCGGCATCGTATAATTCAGAGTCCGCGCGAAGCGGTTGCTCTTCGAGGTGAGAATGGCCATCAGACTGCTCCTTCATCTATGATCTATATGGAAATCGAGGTGTCGGTGGACGAGCCTTCCGTCCGGTCACCCCTACGTTGGCTGCTCCGGAGATGTTTCAGCGCCTGGACCCGGGTTCTACCGGGGTCTGCGAACGGTTCCGGGACAGCCATTAAAGATAGAACAACAATTGCCCAGAGGAAGAGCCTGGAGGCTCGCCCTGCTCGACCCCCCGCACCGGAGCGCACCCGTTGATTCGCCCCCTTCTCCTGAGGATGTCCCGCAGCCGCTGGATCGAATCCCAGTTCCGCCGGAGACGCTTTGCCCGACGGGCGGTTCGGCGCTTCATGCCCGGCGAGTCGATGGATGACGCACTGGAGGCTGCCCGGACCCTTCCCACCGGCGTCGTCCTGACCTGCCTCGGAGAGAACGTGCACACTTCCGAGCAGGCGGAAGCCGTGGCCGCGCACTATCGACGCCTGCTGTCACGGATTGCGGAGGAGGGTGTCGATGCGGAGTTGTCCGTGAAGCCGACGCACCTCGGGCTCGATCTCGGGGAGGAGATCTGCCTGACGGGGATCCGGTCCATCGCGGAGGCGCAGCCGACGAGCGTCGAGGTGCGGCCCACCCTCTGGGTAGATATGGAGGACTCCACGTATGTGGATCGGACTCTCGAGCTGGTAGAAGCGCTTCAGGGCGGTCCTGCGCCGGTAGGGGTCTGCCTCCAGGCCTATCTTCATCGGACACCCGGCGATCTGGCGCGGATCTGCGGTGCGGGGATTCCGATCCGGCTCGTGAAAGGGGCCTACCGCGAGCTTCCCTCCGTCGCCATGGCCGCGAAGAAGGAGGTGGATGCGGTCTATCTGCGGATGGCGCATGAACTGGCCCGAAGCGCACCGGAGCGGGGCCGTCATGTGCTCGGAACCCACGACGAAGGGATCCTGAACGAGGTGTTCGGGGAACAAGAGGGCTCTGGGACTCTCGAAGTGCAGATGCTCTTCGGGATCGCGCGCGATACGCAACTCCGTCTCGCGCGGGCGGGAGTCCCTCTGCGCGTATTGATTTCGTACGGGGAGCACTGGTTCCCCTGGTACATGCGAAGGCTCGCCGAGCGCCCGGCGAATCTCGGTTTTCTGATCCGGTCCCTTGTGCGCGGCTGATCGGCGACATTCGCAACCCACTCGACACGGGAGGTGCGTCATGCTTTCGAAGTCCGTCCGGTTTCTTTCGATCCTGGCTTTCGGAGCCATGGCGAGCGGTTGCGCCGCACCCGGGGGAGGGCCGGTGGCTGGCACCCGGCAGTCCATACCGATCCAGATCGATCAGGGTGGGCACACGGAAACCCGCCACATCGAGTTCGGGGGGGTGGCAGAAGTGAACTCGGGTCAGGAGATCAAGGTGAGCGCCGCCCAGGCATGGGAAGCGCTGCCCCAGGTCTTCGCGGAGCTCGGGATGGAGGTCACGCACTTCGTGCCGGCGCGGCGCGAGATCGGCGCCCCGAACCATCGGATCAGCCGGGAATATCTCGGGCGGCGCGGGAGCGACTTCGTCGACTGCGGGCATGATCCGGGGCTCATGCGGGCGCTGGCCGACCAGGAAGCTGTGGATCTGTCCGTGATCACCGTTGTCGAGGCCCGGGGGGATGATGAGGCGCTCGTGCGGACCAC
Organism: Longimicrobiales bacterium; assembly: GCA_041743405.1. GTDB lineage: Bacteria > Gemmatimonadota > Gemmatimonadetes > Longimicrobiales > Gaopeijiaceae > JBGTMU01. Next base: position 26,768 of record JBGTMU010000292.1, read on the forward strand.
CGTGACCGGGTCCGCCAGGCGTGGTTCGGTGGGAGCGGGACGAGCGAACTGCACTTCCAGGGGGCTGATCGAGGCGATCATCGCCCGGATGACGGAGTCCCGCGCGGTCCTGAACATCGTCGGGGAGATCGAGGGAGGGATCTGAACCGACCGGGGTGATGCACCTCGGGCACTTCCCAGCCGTTCCACTCGGATTTAGCTTGCTTGCGGTTGTTTGCGGGTTGCGGTTGTTCGCGGTTGTTCGCGGTTGTTCGCGGTTGTTCGCGGCTTGCGGTTGTTCGCGGCTTGCGGTTGTTCGCGGGTTGCGGCCGTCTGCGGCTCGCGGCCAGTGACGTATGAGGGGCCATAGCTCAGTTGGGAGAGCGCCTGCTTTGCAAGCAGGAGGTCATCGGTTCGATCCCGATTGGCTCCATTTGCCGGAATCCCCCGTGCCACAATGGAAAGAGGCACGTTGGTGGGGGTCGACCTGCCCCGGCGACAGCCGCTGTATCTCCATTCGTCCTGACTCCTGACGGCACTCTCGGGTCCCGGTGTGCGTCCGTCCACCTGGAAACCCTGTCCGGTTCGTTCGGCGGAGGGTCGTCCGCCTTTCCAATCCGTCAAGTTGAAAACCCCGTGCAGGAGTGCCAGCAAAATCTGTCCCATTCTGCTATGGACCGATTTGTGGCCTCCGGGAGCGCGAGGGACGACATGCGACTCTGTCGGGCCCACCGAGGCTCATGATCGGCCGGGAGAGGCGCTTCGTCGGGGCGAGCCGACCTTGGAGGGGTCTTACGCCCACTTCGTGGCTCCTGGGTGCCATTCAGGGGGCCGTAAAATGGCCGCTTATATTTCGTAAGTCATTATTGCGACTTCGGATAGGAGGCGGTCATGAAGTATGCGAGAGGCGGATGGGCGGGGAGTGCGGCGGTCGAAGCAACGGGGGGTGAGCCGACCGTTTCTTCGGGGGCACTCTTCCTGGTGCGGGAGTCTGCGCCGCAGTGGGGTGACACCCACCCGGGGGCCGAGCCCGACCCCGCACCCAACGATGACGCACTCGAGACCCTGGGCGACGAGATCGCGGTCCTGGCCGCCCAGATCCACGCGGCCACGCACGAGATGCTCACCCGGATTGCCGAGTTCGATCGGCTGGGTGGGTGGAAGCGCGGTGGGTTTCGCGGATGTGCCGAATGGCTCCAGATGCGAACGGGGATGGACCCGCGGACCGCCCGCGAGCATGTCCGGTGCGCGAGTGCGCTGGCTCACCTCCCCCAGGTCTCGGCCTCGATGGCCCGGGGCGAGTTGAGCTTCTCGAAGATCCGGGCCCTCACCCGGTTCGCGACAGCGGAGTCGGAGGGCGAGCTGCTCAACTATGCGCAGATGAACACGGCCGCCGAACTCGAGCGGCTCGGTCGGAGCTGGAACGAACTCAGCCGGGGCGAAGAAGCGGATCTGGAGCGGCGCCGGTACCGCCGTCGGCGCCTCGCGATCTATCCGGACGCGGATGGGATGTACGAAATCCGGGGCCGACTCCCGGCTGAAGTGGGCGTGCTTCTCATGCGGGCCGTGGAAGCCGCGAGCGATGCGCTCTTCCGGGAGGGAGCGGACTGGCGCGCTGAGGGCGGGGCGCGTGGCCCGCGAACCGAAGAGGTGACTCCCGACCAAAGGCGGGCCGATGCCCTGGGGCTGATCGCGGAGCGGGCGATGGAGCTGGGGTTCGGCTTCGGTGAGTCGGCTCCGGGGACGGATGGAACGGCGGAGACTGGAGACTCCAAACCCGAACTGGTGGAGCCCGGCCCCAACTATGTAGCCAGTCCCTGCGGTTCCGCGGAACCGCGGTCGCCGCACCCCGCTCCCATCCGCGGGACCCGGGCGGAACGGTATCAGGTGGTGATCCATGTGGAGCCGCAGGTGCTCTCGGTCGACGGCGGCGAGTGCGGAGCAGAGGCGGGCCCCGGAGGCCATCCCGGAGGTCGCACCAGCGCTGGCCCTGGACATGGCACCGGCGCTGGCCCCGGGCCCTGCACGTGCCGTAACACCGGCGGTCGTTCCGAACTCGAAGACGGCACCCGTCTAACCCCCGAAACCGCGCGCCGCTTCGCCTGCGACGCGTCGAAGGTGCAGGTGACCCGCGCGCCCGATGGATCCGTGCTCGATGTGGGGCGCCGCACACGCACCGTCCCTTCCGCGATCCTCCGAGCACTGGAGATCCGGGATCGCGGGTGCGTCTTCCCCGGATGCGGACTCCGCTTCACCGAGGCCCACCATGTGCATCACTGGGCCGACGGAGGCGAAACGAAGCTCTCGAACCTGGTCCTCCTCTGCCGCCATCATCACCGCGCGGTGCATGAGGGAGGGTTTACGGTCCGGATGGAGCGAACCGGACGCCCGCGCTTCTTCGACCGCACCGGATGGCCTCTTCCTGATCTCGCTCCTCCGCCTCCCTTGGGCGATGAGCCAGTCCGATCCCTGATCCGCGCGAACCGGGCACGGGGCGTCGAGCCAAACTCCCAGACGGCCGCCTCCCGATACCTGCGCCAGGTCGACATCCCATGGGATGTTGAAGCGCGGGCCCGCGACGCACTGGACCGGGAACAGCCGGACCCCTGAGCGTGAGGTCGGGACGGGGTGTTGAGCGGGAGGCGGAGGTGGGCTGCTGAGCGGGAGGCAGGGGTGGCCTGCGCCCCCTCAATCCCGTAGTCTCACCCCATCCTCATCCCCCCGCCCTCCGGAGACCTCCATGATCCGCACCGCCCCCGCCGTGCGTGCCGCGCTCACCCTGTCTGCGCTCGCGTTCGTCGCTCCCCTGATCATTTCGCCGGTTGCCGCGCAGGAGCGCCCGCCGATCACCGCGCAGGAGCG
>JBGTMU010000293.1:0-3860 GCA_041743405.1 Longimicrobiales bacterium
GGGCCGAGGCGGCCATCGAGCACGTCCTGGAGCGGGCCCTGGACGAGGGTGAGCGGGGTTCTCAGCTCGTGACTGACGTTCGCGAAGAACCGGGACTTGGCCTCGCCCAGGAGGCGCAGCTCCGTCGCCTGAGCCTCGACGGTGGCGAGCGCCTCCCGAAGCTCGAGGGTTCGCGCGTCGACCATCCCCTGCAGCGCCTCCCCGCGCTTCTGCAGACGCTGCACCCGCAGATGGTATCCTGCCCACAGCACGCCCCCCACGATCAGAGCGAGGAGGAACGCAAACCCCTTCGTCTCGTGGAAGTAGGGAGGAACGAAGAGGGTGATGGACGCTTCGTTGGGACTCCGCAGACCGCCTCCGCCCACCGCGCGCGCCCGGAAGGCGTGCCTCCCCGGTGAGAGGTTGCCGTAGGTCACCTGTCGTCGGGTCCCGGCGTCGATCCAGCCGGGATCCACCCCGTCCAGGCGGACCTCGTACCTCATGCCTGCCTGGGAGGAAAGCAGGATGGCCCCGTACCCGATCTCGGCGCGGCGCTCGCCCCGTGGGAGCCGGACCGCCCCGTCGGCCGCATGGGCCGCAAGCCGTCCCCCCTCCAGGAGCACGCCCCGAATGCGGATCCCGGGGGCCGCCTGCTCCTGAGCGATCACCCCGGCGGGATCGACCCTGGCCACGCCGCTGAAGGTGGGGAACCAGAGCCGGCCCTGCGGATCGCGGTACCCGGGGTACCCGCTGGTCTCCGGGTTCTGGAACCCTTCTCCCGGGCCGTACCCGCGCCCCTGGACCCGGTCGATTTCCCCATCGAGGAAGGCGTTGGCCTCGCGGCGCGACACCCGGTGAATTCCGCGGTTGCTGCTCATCCAGAGGTTCCCTTCTCCGTCTTCCATCACCGTCGAGGCCCCGGTGTCCCACAGCCCGTCTTCACGGGTGATCCGTCGGAATTCGCCGTCCCGGAACCTCACGAGCCCCGCGTCGGGATGGCCGATCCAGAGCTCCCCGTCCGCGTCCAGATAGAGCGCCCTTCCTCCCGCGAGCGGGTGATCTTCGATCCGGAAGATCTCCGTGCCTGAGGGGGTGATGCGCGCGAGTCCCCGCGGCCCCGTGATCCAGACGTCTCCATCCGGCGCGGCGATCATGTCGCGAGGCGCCCACTCCGGGCCGAGAAAGGGACCCCGCACGACCGGACTTCCTGCCTCGTAGGGCCGGATCTTCACCACCCCACCCCGCAGCACCCAGAGCGCACCCTCGTCCGTCGGGTCCTCGAGGAGGGGGCCACCCAGATCCGCCGAAAGGTCGATCTCGTCTCCGTCCGGCAGGAGACCCACGAGCCGAGCCTGATCGCCCCGGATGAGCGAGACCCAGATCGTGCCGCGTCGGTCGGCGACGGCGCTCATCACGCGACCGAGCCCGGACGGCTCCAGGATCCGCTCCACCCGGTCCGCCCCGATCCGGGTCAGACCGCCCTGATCATCGAGCGCGAGCACATCCCCCCCAGGGCCCGCCGAGACGCGACGCACCTGCCCATCCGTCACTCCGGCCGCGGCGCCCAGGGTGAGCACCGGGAGGGGACGGATCCGGAAGAGGCCGTCAGTGACCGTGCCGAGCCACACATTCCCTTCGGCGTCCTCCAGGATCGAGTTCACCCAGGCGCCCTCCGGGAGGGGGAGCGAGTGAACCACCTCGCCCGTCGGCCCCACGGCGATCGCGGCCCCCTGTGCCCTTACCCAGACCAGACCCCTGGAGTCGAGGAGGATCGGCCACGTCCCGATCGAAGCCGGAAGCGTCGTCACCAGGGATCCGTCGAGATGCGTCACCTCGGTCGACTCCGGTCCGATCCGCGAAACGAGCGTCCTCCGTCCGGGGTCCGGGAGAGGCCAGCTCTCCGGGAAGGGAAGGGGGCTGAGAACCTGGTCCGCCCGGAGTCGGCGGAGCGAGCTCTGATCCGGGGGGTGAATCCAGAGGTTGTCGGGCGCTCCCGGCCGGAGGCGATCGGTCGCGCCGGTGTGCCACCCGGGCGCGAGATCGACGAGGAATTCTTCCCCCCCCTCGCCCAGCCGCGTGATTCCGGAAGCATCCCAGGCCCAGAGCGTGTCGGCAGAGTGCCAGATGCTGCTCAGGCGGATCGGTCGGTCGACCGCAGGTCGGGCCTCGCCCCCGACATAGGAGAAGAGTCGATTGCCGATCGTCACCCAGAGCGTGTCGGCCCGGCCTGCGGTGATTCCGCGCAGCCTCCGGTCCGGAGCCGGGAAGAGCTCGAGGTCATGAGTGAGGAACTCGAAGCCGTCGAAGGAAACGAGATGCCCGCTCGCGCTCATCCAGAGCTGACCGTCGGTGGTGAGCGCCATGTCCGGGATGTACAGCCCGGGGAGACCCTCTTCGAGGCCGAACCGGTCGATGCCGAGGTGGATTCCCGTGTCCGGCGCCTGCGCCGCCACCCCCCGTCAGGAGAGGAGAACGGCCACGAGTCCCAGCCCCAGCACCGCCGCCCGCCTCCCCACCCGCCTGAACGCTCGCACCAGCGACGCCCTCCCAGTGTGATCCCGCCCGTGATATCCCGGTTCGCGAAGGACTCCCCGGCCGGCCCTGCCCGGGTCCGGGAAGATGGGGACGGACCCTGGGCCGGGGCCAGTCAGGGTGCCGGAACGGGGGTTGAGACGCAGGGGGAGGAATCCGAGACACCGGGATACGGTTGCGGCCGCGCCGACGGCGTACCTTGAGGGCGTAGCACGTCTCCCTCCCCGCATTCGAGGCCCTCCATGACCGCTCGCATGAGATCGATCCTCGTTCTGGCCGCGCTCCTCGGCCTGGCGCTCCCCGTCTCGGCCCAGGTCGACGCCCGGATGTTCCGCTATCCGGACGTCTCGGCCGACCGCATTGCCTTCGTCTACGCGGGAGACGTATGGGTCGCCCCGAAGGAAGGGGGGCTCGCCCAGCGGCTGAGCTCGCCCCCCGGCGAAGAGGCGTTCCCGCGCTTCTCTCCGGACGGGACGCGGATCGCTTTCAGCGGGAACTACGACGGAAACACGGACGTCTACGTGGTCCCCTCGGGTGGGGGTCCTCTGACCCGGCTCACCCATCATCCCATGGCGGACCGACTCGTGGACTGGCACCCGGATGGCGAGAGCCTGCTCTTCGCCTCCTCGCGGGCGAGCGGCAAGCAGCGCTTCAATCAGTTCTACCGGGTGAGCGCGGAAGGCGGGCCGGCCGAGCGGCTCCCCGTCGAGTTCGCGGAGTACGGGGCGCTCTCTTCCGACGGTCGCACGCTGGCGTTCATGATGAAGGCGCGGGACGACCGCACCTGGAAGCGCTACCGGGGGGGCACGGCACCCGACATCCACACCTTCGATCTGCGGACTCGGGCTTCGACGAACCTGACGGACCACCCGGCGAACGACGGCTCGCCGATGTGGCACGGCGAGACCCTCTACTTTCTCTCGGATCGGGGCGCGAACGAGCGCTTCAACCTGTGGGCGCGCGATTCCGGCGGGGCGGTCCGGCAGGTCACCGACTTCGATGAGGTCGACATCACGTTTCCGGCCATCGGCCCCTCCGACATCGTGTTCCAGGCGGGAGGAAGGCTCTACCTGCTGGATCTGGCCACCGAGGCCACGCGCGAAGTGGAGATCGAAGTGGTGACCGACCTGGCGTCGCTCCGGCCGCGCACCGAGAACGTGTCCCGGTGGATCCTTGTGTCAGGCGAGCCATTCCCGAACCAGACGTTCACCCACGGGTCGATCCGGCGAATCGCCGACCCGGTCAGGTTGGCCGTGTCGAAGATCTCCGCCGTCAGGCCGGGCACCGGGGCGCGGGAGGTGATGTCCACGGTGACCGGCTCGGAGACCGCGCCGTTGGCGTCGCGCACA
>JBGTMU010000294.1:0-3451 GCA_041743405.1 Longimicrobiales bacterium
GGGCCCGCGAAGCGCTCCGGTCCCGGCTCGGACTGGCCCGCATCCGGGCCGGCGCGCGCCTCCCCGGATACGGGGCGGTGGCCGACCAGATGGAGGTGGAACGCTATGTGGAAGAGGTGCTCGACGGGCGACGGTCTGATCCCACGCTTTCCTTCCAGCTCCGGCTTGGCTTCCAGGTCACCGGGGTCGCCAGGAACTACCTTCTCACGGATCAAGCCAGCCGCACCCACGCGGCGATCGTGGAGTTCATTCCCCCCGCGTCCGATCCGCAGCGCGGTCACGGAGTTCTCTGAAGACCACCACGGCGAGTGTCAGACCGGTGAGCGGGAGCACGAAGAGGAGCATGGCTCCGCTGAACAGGGGAAGCGCGTCGTGCCCTACCGCATCGAGAAATATGAAGGCGAGGTAGGCCGCGTAGTACGCGAGAAACACCCCCCCTTCCCATCGGTCGATCCGGGCACCCGTCATGAAGATGGGAAGACAGGCGACGGCCACCGCGGTCATGATCGGGAGGTCGAAGCCGCGCACCGCTTCGGTTACCGGGATCCCCCCGGGCGCAATCGCGGCCCCCGCCCCGAGGACGATCAGCAGGTTGAAGAGGTTGGAACCGACCACGTTCCCCACGGCCAGATCCCGCTCTCCGCGAATGGCGGCCACGACCGAGGCCGCCACCTCGGGGAGGGACGTCCCTCCGGCGATGAGGGTCAGGCCGATGATCAGCTCGGACACCCCGAGCGCCCTGGCGACGATCACCGACCCTTCCACCAGCCAGGAGGCTCCCACCACGAGCCCCACCAGCCCTCCGGCAACGAAGGCCAGATCCCGCGCAACCATGAGGGGAGTCGGGCGGGGGCGCTCCCGCAGCCCCTCCGGGGTGTCGTCCCGCATGGCACCGCTGTGGACCGCGCTTCGCACGAGCTGGCCGAGATAGAGCGCGGCCCCTGTCATGAGCACGATGCCTTCGCCCATGCTCAGAATTCCATCCCGCGCCAGAAACATGACGAGGAACGACACGCCGATCAGCAGCGGCACGTCGCGTCGGATCAGCCGTCGTGAGACCACGAGGGGCACGATCATCGCGCTCAGTCCGAGGATCACCAGGACGTTGAAGATGTTGGAACCCACGACGTTCCCCACCGCGAGCTCGGGGCTTCCGGCCAGCGCCGATCGGACTGTCACGACGAGCTCGGGGGCACTCGTTCCGATCGACACCACCGTGAGCCCCACGATGATCGAAGGAACCCCCAGGGAGGTGGCCAGCCGTGACGCGCCTCGCACGAGGAACTCGGCGCCGGTCAATACGAAGGTGAGCCCCGCCGCGAGGAGGAGGAATACGGTCGGAGTCATGGATTTGGAGGAGGGAGGGAGGGAACTTGCTCTGCCCCCTACCCTCGCGGATCTTCCATGGGTTCGCAATCCATCCCGCCCCTTCCTCGTGCCGAGGCACCGTGTGACCTCTTCCCCTTCCCCGTCGACGGCCGATCCTGCCGCCCCCGGCGCCTCCATCCTGGCCAGGTGGAAAGCTCTTTCCCGTTTCCCGGGGGGGGCGGCGCTCTTCTCGCGGCTGATCGGTCTTCAGGTCCCCTATTCGGGTTCGCTGGGGGCGCGGGTGGAGGAACTCACCCCCGGATACGCGAGGGTCACCCTTCGAACCCGCCGCCGCGTCCGGAACCATCTGGGCTCCGCCCACGCCGTGGCCCTGACGAACCTGGGCGAGCTGGCCGGGGGGCTCGCCTGCCTTACTGCCCTGCCTCCCGGGGTCAGGGGGATCGTGATGCGCCTCGACTCCGAGTACCTGAAGAAGGCTCGCGGCGTGCTGACCGCCGAATCTCGATGGAGTCCGCCCGAAGGAGAGGCCCCGTTCCCCTCCGCCCCGGGCGAGGCCATGGATCGATGGGCCGAGACGGTGATCCGCGATACCGAAGGAGACGAGGTCGCGCGCGTCCGGGCCCTCTGGCGGCTGGGCCGGAAGGGATGATCGAAACCGCCCTCACGCGGGACGCCGGCATCCGGGTCCCCCTGATCTGCGGGGCGATGTACCCCTGCTCGAACCCCGAACTCGTGGCCGCCGTCTCCGAGGCCGGGGGAATCGGCATTCTCCAGCCCATCTCCCTGACCTACGTGTACGGATACGGATTCCGGGAGGGAATCCGGAAGATCCGATCGCTGACCGATCACCCGATCGGGATGAACGCGCTCATCGAGGCCTCTTCGAATCGCTATCGGAAGCAGATGGAAGAATGGATGGACGTGGCGCTGGAGGAAGGGGTGCGGTTCTTCGTGACCTCTCTCGGGAAGCCCGACTGGGTGGTGCGAAGGGTCGAGCCACTCGGGGGAAAGGTCTACCACGACGTGACCGAGCGGAAATGGGCGCTGAAGGGAGTGGACTCCGGCGTGCACGGACTCATCGCGGTGAACCGGAGGGCGGGAGGACACCCCGGTGAGCGGACCCCCGAAGCGCTCCTGGATGAAGTGGGTGACCTCGGGCTCCCCGTGGTCTGCGCCGGAGGAATCGGAACGGAGCAGGACTTCGCGCGGGCCATCGAGATGGGCTACGCCGGAGTCCAGATGGGGACGCGCTTCATCGCCACTCCGGAATGCCGCGCTTCCACCCCCTACAAGGACGCGATCGTTGAGGCGGGGGAAGAGGATATCCTCTGGACCGAGCGGATCACCGGGACCCCGGTTGCCGTTCTCGCCACGCCGTACACGAGGGCCATGGGAGAGAAGGCGGGGCCGCTCGCACGGCGTCTCCTGAAGCACCCTCGCACAAAGCACTGGACGCGAAGCTGGTACGCGCTCCGGTCGCTCTGGAAGCTCAAGCGATCGTCGCTCGATGAGTCGGGTTCAAAGGAGTACTGGCAGGCGGGAAAGAGTGTCGCGGGAATCGATGCGATCGAGCCCGCCGGAGAGATCGTGCGCCGTTTCGAGGCCGCCCTGTGACAGGAGATCCGCGGAGCCACTACCGCGAACGGGGAGCGCTCGCCCGGGACGAGGCTTCCCGGCTGGATGCCACGCTCACCCGGCTCTCCCGCGCCCGCGTGGCTGCCTTCCTCCTGGCTGCAACGGCGTTTCTCCTCCTCGAGACCTCTCCACGCGGGCTCTGGCCTGCCCTGATCGGGGCGGGGACCCTCGCCGCCATCGGGTTCGCATTCTTCGTCGCGATGCATCGAAGCACCCGGCGCGCCCTCGACCGGGCCCGCCTCCGTGAGACGATTGCAGGGGAGGGCGAGGCAAGGCTCGATCGCGACTGGGAGCGGCTGCCCCTTCCCGGCCTCGCGGCTCCGCCAGAGGGACACCCCTATGTCGTCGACCTGGACGTTCTCGGGCCCGCGTCGCTGGAGCATCTTCTCGGGCGCGTGACTACGGATCCAGGGCGGGCCGCCCTCCGGCGCGCTCTCCTGGACCCCTTCGCTCCGGGACCGGCCACGGCGTTCGAGCTCTTCGGAGA
>JBGTMU010000295.1:0-24535 GCA_041743405.1 Longimicrobiales bacterium
CGAGGTGCTCCGCGCGGAAGGCCAGTGGCTTCCGATGGACCCGCCCGGAGGGGGGGCCGTGACGCTGGGTGGAATGATCGCTTCCGGGGTGGCCGGGCCCCTGCGGGAGGGGTACGGGCGTCCGCGCGACCACCTCCTGGGGCTCACGCTCATCGACGGTTCCGGTCGGCGCCTCGCGCTCGGGGGGAAGGTCGTGAAGAACGTTGCCGGGTTCGATCTGGTGCGCCTCGCGGCGGGGAGCGGGGGGCGGCTGGGGTTCGTGACCGAGGTGACGCTTCGCCTCTTCCCCCTCCCTCAGGTCGATCGGACGCTCCTGTGGGATGCCGGAACGGCGGAGGAAGGGTGGACGAAAGGGTGGGCGCTGGCTTCTACCGGAGTCCCTCTGGCCGCACTCGAGTTGATGGGGGAAATGGAAGGCGCTGGAATCTCGGCGGTCCGGGTCGTGGCGCGACTGATGGGTTCGCCGGGGGCGGTGGAGGATGGCGAGCGGGTCCTTTCCGAGGTGGTCGGGGCTTCGTCGTCGCTGATTGCGGATGAGGCTTCCGGGAGTTTCTGGGAGGCTGCGGCGGAGGCCGAGGGGAGCGGACACCCCTCCCTCAGGGCCGCACTTCCCCCTTCGGAGCTGGGTCGTCTCCTCCTTGCCTGGACCCAGGGGATGCGGCGTGCAGACGAAGGACGCTGGCGCTGGGGCGTGCATCTCAGGAAAGGCGTGTTCCGGGCGGACCGGGGAGAGGGAGTCGAGGCATTGGCGACAGTTCCACCCTTCCTGCGGGAGTGGATGGAAGGGCTCCGGTCGGCGGGGGGGTCGGCGCGGATGATCCGGGAGGCTCAGAGCGCAAACGGAGAGGAGGACCGACACGGAGACGAGGCCCGGCACGGAGAGGATGCCCATGCCGGAGAGGGGGTCCCTCCCGGAGAGGATGCCCATCACGGAGAAGAGGCCGATCGCCGAGCGGCGGCCCGTCAGGCGGCCACCGGCGCCGCCCGGCTCGAGGCCGAACTCATCCGGGCCTTCGACCCCCACGGAATCCTTCCCGGTAGCTGGGGGGCGCTGTCATGACAACGGATCCCTACGCTCCGCTGGAGATCCGCCGCCCCCAGGACGGAGCACCGATGGGGATGGTCCCGGTGGACCGGCCTGAAGGGGTGTTCCAGGCCGTGTCCCGCGTGCGTGAGGTCCAGGTGGGGTGGGCCTCGCTTCCCCCGACAGATCGGGCGCGCCGCCTGAGCGGGGTGCGCCGCGAAGTGGAGAGGCGCTCGGAAGAGATCGCGGACCGGATCGCGGGGGAAACCGGGAAACCCGAATCCGAGGCTCTCACCGAGGTCGCCGTCGTGCTCGGCCTCTTCCGGTACCTCGAGGACATCGCCCCGGGGCTCCTCAGCCCCCGATCGGTCTCGACTCGATGGCTCTTTCCCCGGCGCGCCTGGGTGGAGCGCGAGCCGTGGGGGGTGATCGGGATCATCTCGCCCTGGAACTACCCCTTCGTTCTTACGATGGAACCGGTGATTACGGCGCTGTTCGGGGGGAATGGAGTGGTGCTCAAGCCCTCGGAGTTCACTCCCTTCAGCGGCGCGGTCATTCCCGATCTGGTCGAGGCCGGGGGGCTTCCCGAGGACCTCGTCCGGGTGGTGCAGGGACGCGGCCCGACCGGGGCAGCGCTTGTGGAATCGGGCGTCGATCGGATCCATTTCACCGGGAGCCCCGCCACGGGGAGGAAGATCCTCGCGGCAGCGGCTCCGCGCCTTCTTCCCGTATCCCTCGAGCTCGGCGGGAAGGATCCTGCGCTCGTTCTGGAAGACGCGAACCTCGAGCGGGCGGCGCGCGGTATCGTCTTCGGAAGCTTCTTCAACGCGGGCCAGACCTGCGTGGCGACGGAGCGGGTCTACGTGGTGGATGCCGTCCACGACGCCTTCGTGCGAAGGGTAGTCGAGTTGACCCGGGAGCTCCGCGCGGGCCCGGTGGGTTCGATCGACATCGGCCCGATGACGGTTCCGTTCCAGCTCGAACTGGTGGAAGCGCATCTGGCCGATGCCCGGGAGAAGGGAGCCGAAATCCTCTGCGGCGGCGAGCGAATCGACCCCGCATCGAATGTGCTCACCCCTGCGGTGGTCACCGAGGTCACGTCCGAGATGAAGCTCATCTCAGAGGAGACCTTCGGGCCGGTCCTTCCGGTGGTCCGTGTCCGGGATGAGGAGGAAGCGGTGGAACGCGCGAACGCGCAGAGCTTCGGGCTCTTCGCCTCGGTCTGGACGGGGGACGCCGAGCGGGGGGTGAGGGTGGCACGGCGGCTCCGGGCCGGAGGGGTGTCGATCAACGATACCCTGGCGCACTGGAGCGTGGCTGGGCTCCCGATGGGCGGGGTCGGCGAGAGCGGGTTTTCCCGCGTGCACGGGGAGGAAGGGCTGCGCGACTTCACGCGGGCCCGGGCAATCCTCGTGAACAAGGGCCGCCGCTCCAGGGATCCGTGGTGGTACCCGTACACCCCTTTCACTCGTCGTATCGTGAGGGCGCTCATTCGCTGGGATGGACGGGACGGGATCCGCCGCCTCACCGGTGCCCTCGGTGGGCTGTTCCGGAGGGGACCGTGAGCTCCGTTCCGACGGCTCCTGGCTCACTGGCCGCGATGATGGCGGCCCAGAGCGAGGCGCTCTCCCACTGCGTCCACTGCGGGTTCTGCCTGCCCGCCTGCCCCACCTACGTCCGCCTGGGGGACGAGGCGGACTCCCCGCGGGGGCGGCTGCATCTGATGCGGGCGGTAGCGGAAGAACGACTGGACCCGGCCTCCGACGCCTTCCAGGAGCACATCGATCGCTGTCTCGGCTGCCGCGCCTGCGAGACCGTGTGTCCTTCGGGGGTGGAGTACGGATTCCTCCTTGAGCACGCGCGGGAAGTGAGTCGGGGTGCGCGGGCTCCCGGGCTCCTCACGAGGGCCCTGCTCGGGGCGATTGCCCGTCCCCTTCCGTTCCGGCTCTGGATGCTGGGAAGCCGGGTGCTCCGCGCGAGCGGCCTTCCCGCAGTGATGGCCCGATTCCTCCCGGATCTCCGCCTCTTTCGATCGGCCCGGATGGGGATGGCGATGCTTGCGGCGTCCGCGCCTTCGAGGGGGATGGAGCGATGGGGGAAGGAGGAGATGGGTCGAGCCGTCGGCGGGGCGGCGCCCGAGTCAGGCGGGGGGACCGGGGCCGAGGGGGAGCACCGGGCCGGCGACGGAGGGATGTCGCAGCCAACCGGCAACATCGAAACCGCGAGCGTGGAGGAGTTGCGTCCCCGGCCTGCCGCTGGCACTCGAGGTCGCGTCGGAGTGCTCTCGGGGTGCGTGCAGAACCACCTCTTCCGACGTGTGAACGAGGCCACCCGGCGGGTCCTCGAGGTGAATGGGTGGGAGGTCGTGGAGGTTCCCGGAGAGGGGTGCTGCGGAGCCCTCCATGCTCACGCCGGAGCGCTGGACGACGCTCGCGCGATGGCGCGACGGAACATCGCGGCCTTTCGACGAGTGGGCGTGGACCGAATCGCGGCGAATGCGGCCGGATGTGGTGCGGCGATGCGCGACTATGGGCAGCTTCTGGAGGGGGATGAGGACGCGCGCTGGTTCGCCGTTCGAGTGCGCGACGTGACGGAGCTGCTGGCAGGCTCCGACATCGAACCGGTGCGGGGAGGCGAGGTGTGGCTCCGCGTTGCCTACGATCCACCCTGCCACCTTCTCCACGGACAGCGGGTGGCGGATCCACCGCTCCGACTCCTTCGCTCCATCCCTGGCGTGGAGGTGATCCCGGTGCCTGGAGGCGACGAGTGCTGTGGGGGCGCCGGGATCTACGGCATCACTCACCCCGATCTGGGAGGGAAGATCGGGGGAGACAAGGTCAGGGCCGTGATCGGGACCGGGGCCGATGTGCTCGCCACGGGGAACCCGGGGTGCGCCATGCAGATCGGGGGGGGGCTGCGCATCGCGGGGAACCGGATGGCGGTGATGCACCCGGTGGAGATTCTGGACGAAAGCTATCGGAGGGGCGGACTGTATGCCGGCAACAGGAGAGAGAAAGGGTGAGGGAACTGGGAGTGGGACCATCTCAACGCGACTGCATGCGGATTCTCGAGGCCACGCGGCGCCGACAGGCGGAGTGGGTCGATCTCCTGATGGCGATCGCCGGCCATGAGACCCCGACCACCGAGCCGCACAGCCAGCGTCCGGTCCAGGAGATCCTGGGCTCTGCCTTCGAAGGGCTCGGGATGCAGGTGGAGGTCGTGCCGGGGACGAAGAGCGGGGGAGTACTCCTCGCTCGCCCTGCCTCCATCCAGGGCCGCCTCTTCCAGCTTCTCATCGGGCACTCGGATACCGTATGGTCGACGGGAACGCTGGCGCGCATGCCCCTTCAGCACGAGGAGGGTGTCGTGCGTGGCCCCGGAGTCTTCGACATGAAGGGCGGGCTGGCCCACATGGTCATCGCGCTCCGCGTGCTGCGGGAGCTGGATCTCGAGCCGGAGGTGGCTCCGGTCATCTTCGTGAACTCAGACGAGGAAACGGGGAGCGACGACTCGACTGCCCTCCTCGAACGCCTGGCCGGGAGGGCCGACCGTGCCTTCATCCTGGAGCCGGCGGCTGGCCCGGGGGGGAAGCTCAAGACCATGCGGAAGGGGATGGGCGACTTCCGCATCGAGGTGAAGGGGCGGAGCGCGCACGCGGGGCTCGACCCCGAAAAGGGAGCGAGTGCGATCCAGGAACTCGCACTCCTGACCACCCGACTGCACGCGCTGAAGGATCCGGAGCGGGGCATTTCCGTGAATGTCGGTGTCATCCGCGCGGGGGTCCGGCCGAATGTCGTCGCGTCCGAGGGGTGGATCGAGGTGGATGTGCGGGTTGATACCATCGAGGATGGGAAGTGGATCACGGAGCTGATCCGCGGGATGGAGCCGGAGGTTCCGGGGTGCACCCTGAACATCGAGGGCGGCATGGAGAAGGCCCCGCTGGAGCCGACTCCGAGGAACCGGGAACTCTTCGGCAGGGCAGTCGAGCTGGGAGGGGCGATGGGGCTCCCGCTGGAGGAAACGAGGGTCGGAGGTGGGTCCGATGGCAACACCACGAGCCTGCACACTGCGACGCTGGACGGCCTGGGATGTGTGGGGGACGGGGCCCATGCGGACCACGAATGGGTGGGAGTGGAAAAGTCGGTGGAACGCTGTGCGCTCCTGGCAGCACTTCTTCTGACTCCCGGCGTCGAAGGCGGAGCGACCGGGCGGGGCTGGGAGGGGGTGGGGTGACCGGGAACGTGCCCCCGCGGTGGGAGATTCGCCCTTTGGAGGGGGCGGAGGAGTTCCGGGCATGCGTCGAACTGCAGGAAGAGACCTGGGGGGTCGGTTTCTCGGAACGGGTCCCCGAGGCGATCCTGCGGGTGGCGGCGCGGATGGGTGGAGTCATCTCCGGTGCTTTTCTCCCTGACGGGCGGATGGCAGGGTTCGTCTTCGGACTCACCGGGCTCGATGGAGCGAGGCTCGCACACTGGTCCGACATGCTTGCCGTGACTCCCGAGCTCCGCGGCTCGGGGCTCGGCTGGGAGCTCAAGATGCACCAGCGCGACCGGCTCCTCGCCCTGGGGGTTTCCCGGGTGTACTGGACCTTCGACCCCCTCGTGGCGGCGAACGCGCACCTCAACTTTGCGAAGCTCGGGGTGGTGTCACGGGAGTACGTGGAGGACATGTATGGGGGCTCGGACTCTCCGCTCCACAGGGGGATCGGCACGGACCGGCTGGTCGTGGTCTGGGAGCTGGATTCGGAGCGGGTCGGGGAACGGCTGGGCTCGCCGGGGCTTCTCCCACCCTTTCCTCCCGACGCGGAGCCCGCTCTCGAGGGAGCCGGGCCCGGGGGAAGCGGGGGGCCCGCGAGAATGCGTCTCGATCTGGACGCGGGTTCAGTCACGATCGCCGTTCCTGCCGACATTCACCGATTGAAGGAGGAGGACCCGGAGTGCGCACGGCGGTGGCGCGAGACCACCAGAAGGGTCTTCCGGCACTATATCGACCGGGGGTGGGAGGTTCGAGAGCTGGACCGCTCGGGGGCGCTCCCCCGCTATCTTCTGACGCATCGAGCGGACACGGTGGGCAGGGGCTCTTGAGGGCGTTCGGGACTTCTTTCCCGCATTTCGGGTAGATTACTCGAAGCACTCAGGAGGGAAGTCCTCGCAACCTCCATAACTCTCTGCGAAGAGACATCATGCCGCCGCCTTCCTCCGCCCCTCCGCATATACACCCGGACGACCGACCCTCGGATGGGACGGTGCGTGGAAGGGCCCACGCCGATGAGGCGGGAACCAACCCAGGGTCCTCCATGAACCCAGCGGACCTCCCGGTGATCGAGAACTATCGGCAGGTCTACGATGGTGTGGCCCTCCCCGTCCTCGTCATTGATCCGGTGTCGTGGCTCATTCTGGACGTCAATGAGGCGGCCGAGAGGCAGTACGGCTACGCACGGGACGAGTTCGTGGGCCTCTCGGTGCTGGAGGTGCGTCCGCCCGAAGGCCGGGATGAGGCACGCCAGGTCATGTCCGAGATCCCCCACGGCTTCTGGAAGACGACGTCTGTTCGACACTGCCGGAAGGACGGGTCGATTTTCGCCGCCGACGTCTGGTCCCGGGACACCATCGTGGGCGGGCACCCTGTCCGGATCGCCACCGTCAACGAAGTGACGAAGCGGGTTCAGGAGCAGCAGGAGCTGCAGCAGGCCCAGAAGATGGAAGTCATCGGTCGGCTGGCGAGTGGCGTGGCCCATGACTTCAACAATGCCCTCACCGCCATCATCGGGGGCGCGGATCTCCTCATGGAGCAGATCGGGGACGATCCCGAAGCCAGAACCGATCTCGAGCTCATCCAGCAGGCCGCCCAGCGGGCAGCGCTTCGCACTCGACATCTTCTGGCGTTCAGCCGGCAGCAGATCCTGCGGGTGGAGATTTCGTCTCTGGACGATGTGGTGCGGCGCAGCGCTGCTTTGCTGGAGCGGGTGCTGAACGACCACATCGAGATCCAGATCCAGTTGGCTCCGGGAGGCTGGCCTGTGAAGATCGACGCCATCCAGCTCCAGCAGGTCATCATGAACATGGCGGTGAACTCCCAGGACGCGATGCCCGCGGGTGGGACCATCGTGTTCGGTACCGAGAACATCTCCATCTCCCCGGAGGAGGTCCGCCGCGATCCCACGGTTCCCCCCGGGGACTACGCGGAACTCACCGTCCGCGATAGCGGGACCGGGATGGACGAGGTCACTCGCGCCCGCGTTTTCGAGCCGTTCTTCACCACGAAGTCGGCGCCCGAGGGCACCGGACTGGGGCTCTCCATGGCTTACGGGATCGTCCGGCAGAGCAGCGGCTTCATCTCGGTGGACTCGGCCCCGGGAACCGGAACGACCTTTCGGATCCTCCTTCCCCGGGCTGATCCGGCCCCCGTTGCGGGCGCCCCCAGCCGCGAGGAGGTCTCGCCGGGAGGTAGCAGGATTCTGGTGGTGGCTGATGATCACGGTGTTCGGATGTCCGCCTGCCGTGTTCTGGAAGGCCTGGGGTACGCGGTGGCGTCCACGGGCTCTGCCGAGGAAGCCCTCGCGAGCCTGGAGGGATCGGCTCGGATGCCGGATCTGCTGGTGACCGACCTCAGCCTCCCGCGCATGGACGGCACGGAGCTGGCAGACCATCTGCAGTCATCCAACCCCGATCTCGGCGTGCTCTTCCTTTCGGGCTACGCCCTTGAGGAGACCCGGAGTCTCAAGGCACTCGACGGGGGTCGATCCCTTCTCCAGAAACCCTTCTCCGTGGAGTCACTGACCGCGGCCGTGCGTCGGCTGCTCACTGGCTCCTGACGGCGGTCGACACCGCCCACCCCCTTGTGGCGGCGAGCTCACCCGCGGACTTTGGGGAGATGAAGCTCGAGCGTTTCGAACTGATCGAGATCCACCTTCCCCTCCGCGAGCTCTTCGTGATCAGCTCCGGAGCGCGGCAGGATCGGCGCATCCTCCTCCTGAGGGCAGAGGGCGAAGGCGAGGAAGGGTGGGCCGAGTGCGTGGCGGGCGAGGATCCGAGCTACTCGTACGAAACGACCGACACGGCCTGGCACATGCTCACGGACTTCATCCTTCCCCCCCTCGTCGGGCACGACGTGATGGGGCCGGAGGAGCTTTTCGCCCCGGTACCCTGGATTCGCGGGCATCCGATGGCGAAAGCGGCCGTCGAGATGTCCGTATGGGATCTTCTCGCGAAGAGCCTGAGCGTCCCCCTCTGGGAACTCCTCGGAGCATCGGGAGAGGCCGTGCCGGTGGGGGTCAGTGTGGGCCTCCAGCCCACGGACGATGCCCTGCTCGAGAAGGTGGAAGGGTATCTGAACGAGGGGTACGCGCGGGTAAAGATCAAGATCAAGCCCGGGCGGGACCTGAAGATGCTCGCCAGGGTGCGCGGACGCTTCCCCGACGCCGCCCTCATGGCCGACGCCAACTCGGCATATACCCTCGCAGATGCGACGCTTCTACGGGAAATGGATGATCTGGGGCTCACGATGATCGAGCAGCCCCTGGGCCATGAGGACATTCGCAATCACGCGGAGCTGCAGAGCCTGCTCAGGACTCCCATCTGCCTGGACGAGTCGATCCGCTCGGTCGGCGACGCTCGACTGGCCATCGAGCTCGGGGCCTGCCGGATCATCAACATCAAGCCGGGCCGGGTGGGCGGGCTGGCCTCTTCGAGGGCGATCCATGATCTGTGCCGCTCCGAGGGGATCCCCGTCTGGTGCGGAGGGATGCTCGAATCGGGGATCGGGCGAGCCCACAATCTGGCGCTCGCCGGGCTCCCCGGATTCACCCTGCCCGGGGACATTTCTGCAAGCCGCCGCTACTGGGAGCGCGACATCGTCACCCCGGAGTTCGAACTCGCCAATGGCCGGATGGCGCCCGCTCCGGGACCCGGGATCGGCGTGACCCCCGACCGGGACCGGATCGCCGAACTCACAGTCCGCTCCGTGGAGATCGCAGGTTGAGGGGGAAGACGTTCGGGAGGCCTGCCGAGTGGCGACAGGTGTCCCGGTGGAGCCCTCTTTCCGTGTGTCTTCTCGTCCTGGTCGGGGGGCTCGGGATGCCCGGAAGCGGGGCAGAGGCGCTCGCAGCGCAGACGAGGGCCTCCCCGGCGATCCCCGGAACTGCGGACCTCGAGCCCCTCCCTCGGGATGCGTGGCGCGGGGTCGAGAGCTACGACATCCTCTTCATCGGGGGGCGCCTGGTCGACGGCAGCGGGAACGCGTGGCGATATGCAGACGTGGCCGTTCTGGGTGACCGGATCGTGGCGGTGGCCCCCCCGGGCGCCCTGGATCGCTCCCGGGCCGGAGAGGTGATCGAGATCCCCGGGCTCGTTCTGGCTCCCGGCTTCATCGACATCAATGGCCAGTCGGAGTTCGCGTATCTCGAAGATGGACGCGGGCTGTCGAAGCTCTACCAGGGGATCACGACCGAGATCATGGGAGAGTCGAACAGCGCTTCTCCTGTGAACGGTCTGGTCACCGGGCGAGTGGACCCTTCCGACACCACCGCCGTGCGTCGTGCCCGGGAATGGCAGCGGTTCGATGGGTGGGGGAGCGAGATGGAGGCCCGGGGAGTCACACTGAATGTGGGGTCGTTCCTCGGTGGAACCACGGTGCGCCGCTTCGCCATGGGACTCTCGGAGGGGAGGCCGACCCCGTCACAGCTCGACACCATGCGGGCCGTGACCGCGCGTTCCATGCAGGAAGGCGCGTTCGGGGTTGCCAGTGCGCTCATCTACGCACCCGGTACCTACGCGGAGACCGACGAACTGATCGAGATCTCCCGTGTGGTCGCCGAGTACGGGGGGCTCTACATCACCCACATGCGGAGCGAGTCCTACCACCTCCTCGAGGCGATCGACGAGGCAATCCGGATTGGCGCGGAGGCGGAGGTACCCGTCGAGATCTTTCACCTCAAGGCGGCAGGGGTAGACAACTGGCATCTCACCGATGCCGCCATTGCCCGGATCGACTCGGCCCGTGCCGCCGGAGTGGATGTGGCTGCCGGAATGTATCCGTACACTGCGGCTTCGACGGGGCTTACGGCGTGCCTTCCCCCCTGGATCCAGGCAGACGGACGACTCTATCGCAACCTGAGGGATCCCGTGATGCGTGCCCGGATCCGGGAAGAGATTCTCGGGCCGCCGACGAGCTGGGAGAACTGGTGTCGTCTGGCTACCCCCGAGGGGAGCGTTATCGCGTCGGTCTCGAACCCGGACCATGTGCGCTATGTGGGGTGGACGCTGGACCGGGTTGCGGCAGATCAGGGGAAAGACTGGATCGACACGATGATGGACTTCATCCTCGCGGACCGGTCCCGGGTCGGAATGATCTACTTCGCGATGGATGAGGAGAATGTGCGGAGGAAGCTGGCGCTCCCCTGGATGAAATTCGGCACGGATGGGAGCGGATGGAACCCGGACCGGGCGGGAGGGCAGCCCCACCCCCGGGCCTACGGGACCTATCCCCGAATCCTCGGGCAGTATGTTCGGGAAGAAGGGGTGATCACCCTGGAAGATGCGGTCCGCAAGTCGTCATGGATGGTCGCCGACCGCCTGGGGCTTCGCGACCGCGGGCTCGTGGTGGAGGGGTTCTTCGCAGATCTCGTGATCTTCGACCCGGAAACGATTCGGGAACGGGCCACCTTCGAGCGTCCTCATCAGCTCGCGGAGGGTGTACGTTACCTCTTCGTGAACGGGGTCGGAGTGATCCGGGAAGGGGGATTTGCGGGAGTGTTCCCCGGGAGATTCCTCCGCGGGCCGGGGTACCGGGCGTCGAGCAGGGTGCTGGACTACTAGCGCGCGATCGCAGGCGGTGCTACGGCCAGGTGAACCGCGCCGTCCTCGCCTGGTGGCGCTGGACTGGCAGCCCCAGGATGCGCACCATGAGCCGACGCAACCCCCGTCCGAGGGCGCTTCCCACATTCTCCTCTCCGCCAACCGCGGGTCCGAGTTCCCCATTCAGCCAGCGGCGCAGTTCTTCCAGATCCGAGAGGGAAAGCGTCTCCACCTCCATGCGCGCCAGGTAGTAGTAATCGCCGGCCTGGCGTGGGGAGAGAGGCGGGCGGAGCCCCCCCTGGAGAAGGGCTCTCGCCTCGGGAAGCGATCCGACCTGGGCGCTCCCTGCATCCCCAATCTCCACCCGGTACCGTTCCGAAAGCGGCTCCAGAAGCACGGAGGCCCTCCACTCGTGCCGGCCCTCCAGCGCATCCACGGTCCGATCCCTCCATAACTCGGTCACGATCCGCACCCGGACGGGGAGCCCCGACTCGAGTGCGTTCAGAATCCGGGGTGACTCGAGGAAGGGGCCGAGAACCACGCGGACTCCGCCATCCGTTCCGCGCAGTTCCAGCGCGAGCGGGGATGGGGACTCCTGGGCGCGCAGTGGAAGCGCAATCAGGAAGAGCGTAACGAGGGCAGGAAAGCGCACCGGCCGACCTCGATCAGAACCGATGCTGGAGGCGCACGAAGAAGTTCAGGCCCTGATCTTTCCGATTCAGTGGATAGGCCCAGTGGATGCCGAGAGGACCGACGAAGAGCCCGGCTCCGATGTCTGCGCGGGTCGGGGAATTCCTTCGCACCAGGGGGGGGCTACCGGGGTCGCCGAGTGCCCATCCTCGGCCCGCGTCGAAGAAGAGGGACCAGGCGGGGCGGAAGTCCAGGAGTGAACTCCATTCCCACTGATCCCAGCCATCGCCGGAGGGCTCCCATGAGAAGGGGAGCGTACCCCGGAACTCGACCTGGAAGAGGGCAACGCGGTCGCACCCGTACCCCCCGAACACCGTCTCCGCGGTCGATGAGTCGGAAACCATCCGCGTGAGCGGGGTGTCGCGAGCCCCGCAGTCCACTGCGAACCGGGGGTGCCCGGGGAGGCTTCCTTCTCCTCCGAGCGAACGCTGGAACTGAGAGGGGAGGGGCGTGCGGGTGAGGGCTCCGCCGAAGAACCCGCGGAGACTGAGCCTCGACTCCGGGCTCACTCGGGCGTACCGCCTGAGATCGACGGAGCCCAGCGTGAAGTCGGACACGGGTTCGCTCGAAATCGGGTCGGTCAGGGAACCCCCCACCCTGCGGGCCAGATCGATTTCGAAGCGCCACCCGTCCGACGGGTCGATCGGATCATCACGCGTGTCGAGGGCGAACTCCCCCCCCACGAGGCGCACGAGCCCCTCGGCGATCAGGGGCTGGGGTCGCCACGGCTCCTCGTTGTCGCGCAGCGTCCAGGGGCTTCGGATCGGGGAGAATGCATGATCCTCTTCCCGGTATCCGATCGAAGCCCGGATGGGGAACTGCGCGGGCTGGACCTCGAGGAAGGCGCGCCACCCCTCCCTTTCGTGGAAGTCGCGGAGGTCTCGCCGAAGAAGAAAGGTCGAAAGGGAGCTCTCGAGCGACGAGACGCCACGCGATTCGATGGCATGGATCTCGGAGTGCGCGCCCACCCCGAGGAAGGCGGTCCCCCTTCCTCCGATGGCCTGCCGGAGGAGGAAAGAGTATCCGAGTGCCTCGGTTTCGATGTTGAACCCGGAGGCCGATCGCCAGATCGCGAGGGCTTCGAGTGAGGTCGGATTGCGCCCTGCCGTCTCGATGATCGGACCGATGAGTACGGGGAGCCCTTCGACCCGGTTGTACGATTCTCCTGACTTCACCATCAAACGGGCGCGCCCGAATCCGAACTCCGAGCCGAGGAATCCCGGACCCGGACGTGCCTCCGGCGGCACCTCGACCCGACCCGACCGAATCCGGTAGCGGAGTGGTCCGGCGTGAACCTCAACGGGGCCGTCGAGGCGAGCGAGGTTCCGCTCCACGAGCTGCCCTCCCACCACGAGCACCTCGCCACTCACCTGGGCCCCCTCCTCGAACACGAGGTCGCCGTTCACGACGAGGAGCCGTCCCCGGAGCTCACCTCCGAGAACGAGCGAGCCTCCGAGCACGGCGAGGTCGCCCTCGACCACGGTTCCGGCGGGGATCCGCGTGGTACCCGAAACCCGAAGCACGCCGGGATCATTCAGGATTTCCATGGCCCGCTGCTGGACCGATGGGGCGAGGGGGCCCTCGTGAGCAGCGTCCTGGGCCGAGAGGGAAAAGGCCGAAAACGCAGTGAGAAGGATGAGCGCGGCTACGAGTCGAGAACGCACGGAAGGCCTCCTGGACGAGGTGTGATCACCGCCCGCAGTGTACCCGCTCGACGGTTGCGCTGGAAGGGGTCAGCCCTCCGAAATCCCCAGGCGCTTCATGCGTCGGTAGAGGTTTCCCCGGTCGGTCTCCAGAAGGCGCGCTGCTTCGGCCACCACCCCCTCGCCCGCTCGGAGCGCCGTCTCGATGGCCTCTCGTTCGAATGCATCCAGCCGATCGCGGAGACTCCCCGCTCCGGGAAGCGGGGGCGCGCCAGCGTCGGGGGAGCGGCCCAGAAGAGAGCGAGCCGCAGGCCCGTCTATCCGGCCTCCGGGATGCAGAATCGCCATCCGTTCGATCACATTCAGCAGTTCACGCACATTTCCCGGCCAGGGGTGCTCGCGCAGGACCGTGAGTGCGTCGTCGGACAGATCGGGGGGGGTGAGCCCCTGACGGCGCCGAAGCAGGGCGGCTGCGTGGTCGATGAGTTCCGGCAGGTCCTCGATCCGGTCACGGAGAGCGGGCATCGGCACCACCACGACTTCCAGACGGAAGAGGAGATCTTCCCGGAACCGGCCCTCCGTGACCTCGGTGCGGAGGTCCCGATTGGTGGCCGCGATCACGCGCACGTCGACCTGGAAGGAATCCTGGCCGCCGACCCGCTGGATCCCACCCGACTCGAGGGCACGAAGAAGCTTTGCCTGAGCCTCGCTGCCCAGATCCCCCACCTCGTCCAGGAAGAGGGTGCCCCCGTTGGCCAGCTCGAAGCGGCCCCGGCGGCGCTCGGTCGCACCGGTGAAGGCCCCCTTCTCGTGTCCGAACATCTCGCTCTCCACGAGCTCCCTCGGGATGGCCGCGCTGTTCACACGAACGAAGGGCCCTCCCTCCCGGTCTGAAAGGGCGTGTATCGCCGCGGCGGCCAGCTCCTTTCCCGTGCCGCTTTCCCCCGTGATGAGCACTCGAGCCTGTGTGGGAGCGACCTTCCTCAGCAGCTCCCGCACGCGTTCCATCTCGGCGCTCTGGCCCACGAGGCGCGTGCCGGGGGCGATCTCCTCCCGCAGTGCGCGGGAGAGTTCGCGCGCCCGGCTCACCTCCATGGCCCCCCGGAGGGTGGCGATCACGGCCTCGGGTGAGAGCGGTTTCTCGAGGAAGTGGAAGGCGCCCTGGCGAGTTGCCCGGACCGCGTCGGAGAGCGACGCCTCGCCGCTCATCATGACAATCGGGGTTCCGGGAAGAAGTGCCTGCAGACGCGGGAGGGCCTCCAGTCCGGAGATCCCGGGGAGGGCCAGGTCGAGCAGCACGACTTCGGGGCTCGCGTCCGGGGCCAGCCGCAGCCCCTCCTCGGCCGAGCCGGCCTCGGTGACATGGTACCCCTCGTCCTCGAGCACGAGACGAAGCATGCGGCGCAGATTCGCCTCATCGTCGATGAGGAGGAGTCTCATCGGGCCGGGGGCGTGATGGGGAGCCGAACCCGGAACTCCGCGCCCCCACCTTCCCGGTTCCCCGCCCAGACCTCACCACCATGGGCGCGCACGGCCTGCCTCACGAGGGGGAGCCCGATGCCCGTACCCTTGCGCTTGGTGGTGAACTCCGGTTCCCAGATACGGGTGAGAAGCTTTGGGGCGATCCCCGTTCCCCGGTCGAGGACGCGGATCTCGGCCCCCGAGGTCAGGGGAGTGAGGCAGACCTCGACCGGCGTCGGGGGAGCGTCCGGATTCCCCATCACCGCAGCATCCTGCGCATTCACGACGAGGTTCCGGATTACCCGCTCCAGAGCCTCGAGATGTCCCATGATCCGGACGGGCTCGTCGGGAAGATCGACGGTCACGGGGACGGGTCCGTCGCCCGTTCGCCGCACGACCGAGGCGATCAGTTCACCCAGGTCGATCTCCGACATCGGGCCCTCGGGCGGCCGTCCAAACTGGGCGAAGGAACGAGCGAGGCCCTCGAGCCGGTCGATCTCCTCAGCGAGGACCCGCCCGGCTGCGGCAACCCTCTCGTCCGAAGAGGCCACCACCCGATCGGCCGCCATCCGCATGGGCATGAGGGGGTTCTTGATCTCGTGCGCAACGCGGCGTGCCATTTCGCTCCAGCTCCGCATCCGGGCCTGATCCATCTCCCGCTCGCGGGTGTGCTCCAGTTCAGCGGCCATCGTGCGGAGCGATTGTCTGAGAAGGGTGAACTCCCGCACCTCCCTCCTCTCGGCGTGTGCGCTGTCGGCGGGAAGCGGCTTCCCGGCCCCAAGCAGCCGGGTCCATCCCGCGAGTTCCTCTGCCGGCCTGGCCAGCCCCCGAGCCAGACGGTTCGCCGACCAGATCGCGAGCCCGCCGATGAGGAGAAGCAGCGCCAGTGAGAAGAGGGGGAGCAGGAGAAGGAAGCGCTCGCCGAGAAGTGCGTAGATCCGGGCGAGCCGCACGGAGGAACCCAGGTGATCCCGATGACGTTCGGCAGCGATGAGGAGTTCGGGCGACACGGTTCCAGGCGGCTCCGCGTCGATCCGGTCCAGCACTTCCCGCCCGGTAACGGCGACTTCGTCCCACGCGCCAGAGCTTCCCGTGGTCTGCACGATCTCCCGGAGCGAGAGTGACGCGACTGCAAGTGTGATCCCCGCCGGAATCAATGCCACCAGGATCAGGGTGGCCAGGAGTCGGTTCCGCAGAGTCGGAGATGTCATCGGTGGGTAGGCGGCGGCGGGCTCCGCTGCCGGGTCTTTCCCCGGGGTCGGATGGAACGGTGCCTGGACGGCCGATGGAGAAACAGC
The DNA here is from genome assembly GCA_041743405.1 of Longimicrobiales bacterium. Taxonomy (GTDB): domain Bacteria; phylum Gemmatimonadota; class Gemmatimonadetes; order Longimicrobiales; family Gaopeijiaceae; genus JBGTMU01. The sequence continues at coordinate 15,911 of JBGTMU010000295.1, forward strand.
ATGGCCATCGTTGGGAGCATGGGGGACAGAGCGAAGGCATGCCAAGCCCCGATTGGGGTCTGCAAGGTAGGGAGCCCGGCCCACGGGGGGCAAGCTGAACTCCTGCATCTCAAACAATCGTCAGTTCGCCGGCAGCGGTGGGGGTGCCGCTCTGAGGCAGGAGGGGCAGAAGCGCCACCCCTCCCGCATGCGCCTTCCACACATGCACACCCGGACCGCCGGCTGACCGCAGGAGGTGCAACCCATGGCGTCGGAAGGGATGGGCGTCTTGCAGTGGCGGCAGGGGTGTGAGCTGCCGGGATCCTCGCGGAGCACCCGGGAGACCTCATGCGGCGAGGTGACTCCCTCGGCCACCTTCCGCCGGGCGTCATCACCCATGGATCCCATTCCCCCCGATTCGGCCCGCCGCCGGATATCGGACAGGTCGGCGCCAGCCGCGATGGCCTCTCTCAGCTCTTCGCGCATGGACAGGAGCTGGAATACGCCTGTGCGTCCCCGGTAGCCGGAGTGACAGTTTGAACAGCCGGTCGGAGCTCCCCCGCACCCCGGGCAGAGCGTCCGGACAAGACGCTGCGCCACGACACCGGCCAGCCCCCCAGCCACGAGGTGGGCGGGTACGCCCATGTGGAGCAGACGGGTGATCGCAGAGGGAGCATCGATCGTGTGGATGGTGGAGAGAACCAGGTGCCCGGTGATCGCGGCTGCCATCGCGATCTCGGCGGTCTCGCGGTCGCGGATCTCGCCCACCATGATCACATCCGGGTCCTGACGGAGCACCGCCCGCAGGGCGAGCGGGAAGGTGAGTCCGGCGCGAGGGTGCACCTGCACCTGATTCACTCCGCGGATTCGGTACTCGATCGGGTCTTCGAGGGTGACCACGTTCATCCGTTCCCGATCCACCTCGGCCAGCGCCCCGAAAAGAGTGGAGCTCTTCCCGCTACCGGTCGGTCCGGCCGCGAGGATGACCCCCCGACCCCCCTGAATGAGGGCCCGCAGTCGGATCAGGTCGCGCGGAGCGAACCCCAGGACGTCAAGACTGGACGGGGCGGAACGAGGGTCGAGGAGACGGAGAACCGCCTTCTCCCCCTCTTCCACCGGCAGCGTCGATACCCGAACGCTCAGAACACGCCCGGCGTGGCGGAGCGGGAACCCCCCGTCCTGAGGGCGACGCTTCTCCGATATGTCCATTCCGGCGAGCACCTTGATGCGCGACAGGAGTGCACGTCTCGTACCCGGAGGGAGCTCCGTGACGCGCCGGAGGACCCCGTCAACCCGCTCCCGCACCACCACGTCATCCGGACCCTGCTCCACATGCAGGTCCGAAGCCGTCGACTCGACTGCGCGCCGGAGGAGGAGGTCGACCAGGCGCACCACGGGAGGGGATTCGGCGGCCGCCCGCTCATCGAGACCCTCGGTGCCGCCCCCCAGGGCGTGCGGGGAGCTGCCATTTTCCTCGGCGGCCCCCCCTCCCCCCGGGAGTGATCGCACAAGCTCGGAGACCTCCCCTTCGTATGCGCGAGCCAGTCCCTCCCGAATCATGCGGGACGTGGCAAGATGCGTAACCACCCGCCGGCCGCTCTGGAACTGGAGGTCATCCACCACCGAAAGCTGGAGCGGATCGGCCATCGCCACGACCAGCTTCCGACCCTCGCAGCGGATCGGCACCACCCCGTGGCGGCGCGCAAAGGCGCCGCCCACCAGCGGCACGGCATCGGGGGCGGGTTCCAGAGGACCCGGCTCGAAGACCAGCCCGAGCTGACGTGCGAGGGTGCGCGCCACCGTCTCTTCCTTCACGAACCCGAGACGCACGGTGATTTCGCCGAGCCTCTCCCCGCTCTCGGCCTGAGCCCGGAGTGCCGTTTCCAGCTCCGTTTCGCCCAGCGCTCCCGATTCGCGAAGCAGGGCCCCGAGTATCCTTCCCGATGCGATCACACCGAGGAAGGTGCGGAATCCTCCGGGGCAGTGGGATAGGAAGAGGGGACCGGTCCATCATCGCTCACGGGCACCGCTGGCTCTTCGGGCAACTCAACACCCAGCGCCCTCAGGACCCAGGGAGCCACGTGCAGGAGCGACGAAGGGAGCGGAAGCGCCGCCCCCCCCTCCCCCCCGAGCAGAAATCCCAGCGCCGGGTTCCGCGTGTGCCCCACCCGGACATCCTCGATATTGCCGTGATCACTCACCCCGAGGACGATCCCATCGGGAGGAAGGGCGCCGAGGAGCCCCGCTAGGAAGGAATCAACCCGCTCCAGCGCCGCGATGGCTCCCCCCATCCCCCCCCGATGCCCGGCGAGGTCGGTATGGTAGTGCGCGAAAAAGGTGAGGCGGTGCGCGGCGGCAATCCGCGCGAGCGTTCGACCCGCTTCCCGGGGCGTCGGCTCCGGCAGGTCATGAAACCCCAGATGCGCCCGCCAACCGTCATTCACGATTTCGGAAGCCACCGCATTCCCGGCCCCGAGCGCATCCTGATCCCGCACCAGAAGTCCCGCCGAATGCGCCGCCAGAGGAGGTGCCGCCACCCTTCGGAACCGGCGGTTTTCGAGGAAGTCGCGCGGGTACGCGTTCGCGAAGGCGCTGGACACCCCGGCCTCGACGGCTCGCCGCAGGAAGTTCTCGCTCGTCAGAAGCGGGCGGAGGCCGACCGGAGTCCACGGACCGAAATGCCGGCCGAAGAGCGCGGCCGCGTTCTGGCCGGTGAAAAGGGAAACCTGCCCCGTTCCGCTCTGGGGCGTGCCTTCCATTTCGAGCTGTGCATCCAGGGGGAAGGCGATCCCGCCCGGACCCTCCACACGCTCTTCTCCGAGCAGCGGGAACTGCCCCCCGAAGGCCTCATGGAGAGCAGGAAGATGTGCCGCGAGGAAGGGGTTCACTGCCGGGTCGAAGGGTCCGATCCCGACCCCATCCAGGAAAACGACAACGACCCGGCGCATGATCAGCGGGGGCGGGGCCAGCGCGGGAGAGGGACTCCCCGTCTGATCACATCATCTATCATGCTGTGCAGCCCGCTCCGTTCGCTCACCGACCGGAAGGCGCCTCGAATCGAGGAATCAGCCCGGAAGAGGTCGAAGGACAGGAAAATGGCGAGAAGGGCCACTCCGAGAACGACCCAGGCCCGACCGGGGACGCGGCGGAGCGGCATCGGGTGGGGAACTACCCCGCAGGCCGCAGGTCGATGGTGATCCGGACTGCCACGTGTCCGAGGTCGGCGCGCTCGCGGATCGCGTCCCGGAGGCGCGGCTCGAGCTTGCGGTAGGCTCCGAGAACGCCGGTCCTCAGATCTTCCCGCAGGATCCGGATGGCGTTCGCGTCAGGGCGGCTGGACTTCGTGACCTTCTTCATCTCTTCGAAGCGCCTGGGAAGAACCTCGAAGGGGGACAGCCCCACGTCGTCGGAGCGCTCGTGATCCAGCCAGCTCACCGCCAGAGAGACGTCCCCTCGTGCGTGCCCCCCGGAGATGTCGCCGACGGTCTGGAAGCGCTCCGCCAACCGCCGCATCTCACCGCTTGAAGCAGTGGCGACGTACGCGCGCTCGACCAGGGCGAAGAGACGGCGGAGGCGTTCCGTGGGCGTCGACCCCGGGACGGGCACCTCGGTGTCCAGCTCCCGCGCCGACGCATCCCGCACGAAGCCCAGGCCCCCGTCGTCCCGACTCCTCTCCCGGTCGATGCTGTCGAGAATCCGGTCCGGGTTGGTGCGAAAGCTCATGGGTTCCGTTCTCCGAATCAGGGGTTCGTGCGACCTCTGGCCAAATCCAGAGTGCCCTCAATACACTGGAGGATAACGAGAGTCTCGCGAGGGGGCCAAGAGGTCGGACGCGCCGCGGTGTTGCGTTCGAAGGGATTCGACCGCAGCATCCGGGACATGAGCGACCTGACTCCAGCCGAACCGGAGGCCCTCCCTCCGCTCCACAGCCGCATCGGTATCCTCCTTTTCGAGCCCGGTCGGCTGTTCGCGATGCTGGGGCGGGATCCGGCCATCTGGGGAGCCCTCTTCCTGGGAGCCTTTCTGGCTTCCCTGGCCTCGGCCCTTCTTCCCGTTGATGTCTGGATGGAAACCGCCCGGATCCAGTTCCAGCAGACGGGACAGGAGCTTCCAGCCGATCCGCTGGTGATGGCTCGCGTCACGAAGGTGGTCGGCGTCTTCGGGACTCTCATCTTCTGGCCGATACTCGCGCTCCTCACCGCCGGGGTTCTCGCACTCCTCTTTCTCTTCGGAATGGCGTACGAGGGTGGGTTTCGTCAGTACTTCTCGGTCACGGTCCACGCCCTTCTGATCCCCGCTTTGGCCGCGCTCCTTCTCGTTCCGTTGAAGATCATCACGACCGACGCGGCCTTCAGCATCACCCTGGCCGATCTCTTCTTCTTTCTGGAGGAAGGGTTCCTGTTCCGATTCCTTTCTCTGATGGAATTCTTCAACCTCTGGGTCTACGTGCTCCTCGGCATCGGCGTCTGGGCGCTCGACCCCCGGCGGTCGCTCAGGGTCTCGATCGGAGCCTCGCTTGGAGTGGCCATCCTCTTCTCGCTTCTCATCGCCGCTTTCACCGGGTGACTGCCAAAGGATACGTAGCCCAATGCCAGTGAAACCCCAGATCACCTTTGATGACTTCCTCCGCCTGGACATCCGCGCAGGGGTCGTCGTCGAAGCCGAGCCCTTTCCCGAGGCCCGGAAGCCGTCGGTTCGACTGAGGGTCGACTTCGGGAGCGAGGTCGGGATCCTGCAGTCTTCGGCACAGCTCACGCGTCACTACGCACCTGAGGGGCTCGTGGGAAGCCGGGTGCTCGGGGTGGTGAACTTTCCCCCGCTCCGCATCGCGGGGTTCCGGAGCGAATGCCTGATCCTGGGGGTGTTGAACCCCGAGGACTCCGGGGATGTGGTTCTCGTGACACCCACGGGCCCACCCGCGGACGGTGGTGGCCCCTCCCCGGCGCCGGTGGAAACTCGTGGATGGAGGCTGGGGTGACCCCCGGCGGCGGTACGTTCCCGGAGGCGAGCGCTGATTTCCGGATTCCAGCGGATGTGCACTATCTGAACTGTGCCTACATGAGCCCGCTCCACCCCGAGGTGGAGGCAGTCGGAGTCGCTGCGCTCGGACGAAAGCGCGCTCCCTGGGCAATCGGGTCGGATGCCTTCTTCACGGAAAGCGGGCTCCTGCGATCCCGCTTCGCGGAGCTCGTCGGGTCGTCAGACCCCTCGAGGGTGGCGATCCTCCCCTCCGTTTCCTACGGGGTCGCGATTGCCGCGAGGAATGCTGGAGAGGTGCGAGGGCGGAAGATCATCGTCCTCCGTGATCAGTTTCCCGGGAACGTATACGCCTGGAAGGCGCTGGAGGAGCGCGAAGGGGCGAGGCTCCACTTCGTCGACCCACCCTCTCCGAAAACCGGCGATCCCGGCCGGGGAGAGGGATGGAACCGGAGGATCCTGGAAGCCATCGATCGCGACACCGCCGTCGTGGCACTCGCGCCAGTTCACTGGACCGACGGGACCCGCTTCGACCTGGAGGCCATCGGAAGCCGGGCGCGGGAGGTGGGCGCCCTCTTCGTTGTGGACGGTACCCAGTCGGTCGGAGCTCAGCCGATCGATCTGAAGAAGCTCGCGGTCGATGCCCTCGTCGTTGCTGGATACAAGTGGCTGATGGGTCCGTACTCCGTGGCCGCGGGGTGGTTCGGCCCGCGCTTCGACGGCGGCATCCCGCTGGAAGAAGGGTGGATCGCCCGCGAAGGGAGCGAGGACTTCCGAAACCTCGTGAACTACCGCGACGGGTACCAGCCGGGGGCCATCCGCTTCGACGTGGGTGAGCGGAGCAATTTCACGCTCGTCCCGATGATGGTGCGTGCGCTCGAGCTCGTCCTGGAGTGGACCCCGGAGCGGATTGCCGCCCACGCCGGGGCGCTCAATCGGTTTCTGGCGCATGCGCTGGTGGAACGAGGGTACCGGGTGGAAGAGGAGGTGTGGCGCGCCCGGCACATTCTGGGGGTGGGGATGCCGGCGGGGGTGGATCCGGGCGCAGTGAGGGACGGGCTGGAGGGAGCGAAGGTCTTTGCATCGCTTCGCGGCGGAGCACTTCGCATTTCTCCTCATCTCTACAACGGACAGGCCGATGCGGAGGCACTTCTCGCGGCGCTGCCCTGAGAAGCTATCCGAAAGCTCCTCGCCGTTTCGAGTGAGCAGCCTGATTGCGTGCGCAGGCGTGGACTGCCCGCCCATGATCGATTGCGTCGCTTCGGACGTGCCCGCGCGGGAGGGCCGCGCGATCCTGCGGCCGTCGGGGCCGTCGGGGCCGTCGATGCTCCGTTCGTGTCCGCATTCCGTCGACAGCGGAACATCCACTGTCACCACGACGGTCGATGTTCCACTGCCGAGCCCGGCTCGATCCACCGTTGGAACATCCACCGCCACCACGACGGTCGATCTCCCACTCGTGGCCGCAATACGTCACGAGTGGAAGATCGCCGGTTCCGGGGTGTCACGTTCCGGGGGGTCCAGACGTCAACTTCAGGACGACCCCCCACACCTCTCAGGGTGCCCCATGAACCGACGAATCTCGATCGCACCCGCTCTCCTGGCCGTTCTTCTTTCCTTCGGAGCTGCGGAGGCCCAGAACATCGTCCTCAAAACGGTTCCGATTCCAACGGGTGAGCAGTTCCTCCTCTTCCCGGGGCGTGCGCTCGGGATGGGATCGGTGTCGATCGCGCTCGACGACCCTCATGGCCTGCCCTTCTCGAACCCCGCTCACCGGTTCCAGAGTGGCGATCCAGTGCGCTTCTTCATCGCCCCGACCTTCTACGGAGAATCGGATCAGTGGGTGGGCGGGCGCACTCTTCCCATTTCGGGGCTCGTCACCGGGGAGAGGTTTCATGGAGGGTTCGGCATCGCCGTGCAGCAGGTCCGGGGACGGGAGCGGTTCGGGAACTGGCCATTTTTCGGCGGGACGGGAAGCAACATCCAGGAAGATCCGTCGAACCGGTATCTGTTCGGCACCGTCGGGGCGCGGCTGACCGATCGCTTCTCCGCAGGAGTGAGCGTCCTCCACGCGACGCTGGGAGCCGTCGACGGGGTGAACATGCTCTACGGGAGGGCTCGGTCGATCGAGCAGGATGGCACGGTCGACGAACTCCGCTTCGGCTTCCTCGGCGACCTCGGAGAGGGAAGAAGAGTGGATGGGACCATCACGAGAACCGGCGTGGACATGGTTCATGACGTGGGCTACATGGAATGGGAGTGGGGAGACCCCTTCGTCGGTCCGCAGCAGCCCCCCATCGTGACGGAGTGGCAGGAGCGCAATGAGGATTTCACGGTCTCCTGGGGAAGCCGGGTCCGGTACAGTTGGCCGATGGGGGAGATCTCGCGGGTGGGTCTGATTCTCGGGGGCACCACGAAGGACCACCCGAAGATCCCGAATTACAATGTGGTGGATATCCCGCGCGATCCGGGGAACTCCGCGGTCTTCAACCTGGGCGTCGGGGCGTCGCAGACCGACGGCGGAACGACCATAGCCATGGAGTTCGTGTTCGAGCCGGGACGAAGCCACACCTGGGCGTGGGCCGAAGAGGCGATCGAGCTCCCGAGCGGGGCCGAGCTGCAGCCAGGCGACAAGACGGTCGACAATCAGTTCCGCTTCTCGAACTGGAACCTCGGGGTAGGGTTCGACGAGGAAGGGGAGCGCATGGGGTGGCAGTTCGGGCTGCGGGTGCGCCAGATCAACTACTCCCTCGATCAGCACAACTACCTCGCCGAGGAGCACCGGGATACCCGGGAATCCTGGATGGAGTGGACGCCGAGTCTCGGTGCACGCCTCAAGGTCGGAGGGATGGAGTTGAGCTACATGGGGCGATTTACGGCCAAGGGGTGGCCAGGGTTCAACTGGTTCGGCGGTCAGGATGTGCAGATAGCGGATGCGAGCGGCCCGGGGGTGGACTTCGTGGTCGGGCCCACCGGGCCGGTCAGCCTCCCCTCCTACAGGGTCACGACCCACCGCCTCACGGCGTCATTTCCCTTCGGGCGGTGAGGCGGTGAGGCGCTGAGGCGCTGACCCGTCAAGGCGCTGACGCGAACGGGCTGGAGGGGCCGAGCGGACCCCCCCCGCCAGCTCCGCGTCAGCCCCCCAGAACCCCCCGCATCAGATACGCCACCCCGAGCCCCAGGTAGTTGCCGACCGCGTACCCCAGGAGCCCCACCACCACCCCGGGGAGCACGAGCGCCTTCCATTCCCTGCCCACGGCCAGTGCCAGCGCCGACGAAGGCCCACCCACCGCTGCCTGACTGGCCACGCTCGTGGTCTGAATATCCAGGCGCGCGAGGCGGGCGCCCCCGAATACCACCACGCCGTGGACGAGAACCACCGTCGCCGTGAACCAGAAGACCTCCGGCCCCACGCGGATGATCTCTGAGAAGCGTGAGGCGATCCCGATCGTGGCCAGGAAGAAGTGCAGCCCCAGCGAACCCAGGTGCATCGCGCCGCTCAGCCCCCGAACCCAGGGCGTGTGCCCCACCGCGAGGGCCAGGGTCGTGAGCCAGACGACGGACGGGATGCCGGGGAACACCTCCCCGATGCTCCCGGCCGCCCAGATGAGGGCGAAGCCGAGTGCCAGCAGGACCGACAGGTCGAGTACCCTGAGGGGTGCGGCCGCG